>NZ_DASQNA010000041.1:0-300000 GCF_035645195.1 Paenibacillus sp.
TTCAGCCTTGGTCTCTTCAGGATACTGGGTGAACTTTTGCCCTTTCTTTGGCGGCATAGAAAAATCCCCTCCGGTCAACAGTGTTTCATCCATGATACCATGGACTCTTTTTTCACTGTCTACCATGAGGGGATAATACCACTTCCCGACCAAGGGAAGCTTGTTTTCTTTTTCTGCTTCGATACCGGACCCCGTGGCGTTCCCGACCGGATATGGGAGGATGTGGGAGGAAAAGGGAGGATCGGCAGGGTAATCGCCGGAGAGCCCGGGTGAGCCTCTCTGAGCGGTCCTCAGGCCGCCTCAGCAAGGGTGAGCGACCTGGCATACTATGGTACCATATGAGGTGTCATAAGTATTGTTTATAAATCTGACTCAGGTATTTCACGGAGTTAATCCATAAGTCGGATTTATAAAATATGAATAAGGAGGGATACATATGACAACTCGAAGGCGGAAGTCAGGAATAATCGCGATCGCGGGGGTATTCGTCTTGATCGCATCCATCGTTTCGGCCTGCGGCCAAACGACCGGGGCGGGAGAGCAATCGGCGCTTGAGCGAGCGAAGGCGGAAGGGAAAATCGTCGTCGGCTTCGCGAACGAAAACCCGTACGCATACGAAACGCCCGACGGCCAGCTGACGGGTGAAGCGGTCGAAGTCGCCCGCGCGATTTTCCAAGAGATGGGGATCGACGAAATGGAAGGAAAGCTCGTCGATTTCGGCTCGTTGATTTCGGGCCTTCAGGCGAAGCAGTTCGACGCCGTCACGGCCGGCATGTTCATCAATCCGGACCGCTGCAAATCAGTCGCGTTCGCCGATCCGGAATACCGCGTCGGGGAAGCGCTCGGCGTGAAGACGGGCAATCCGAAAAACTTACATAGCTACGAAGACATCGCCGCGGATCCGAGCGTCAAGGTCGGCGTCATGGTCGGCGCCGTCGAGATCGATTACATGAAAGCGGCCGGCGTCGCGGACGACCAAATCGTCATCCTGAACGATCAGCCTGCGGTCATCGCCGAGTTCAACGCCGGCCGCGTCGACGCGGTGACGATGACCGGGCCGTCCCTGCAAGCGTTCCTGAATTCCGATCAAGCGCAAGGGATCGAACGAGTAGCGGACTTCAAGCAGCCGGTCGTGGACGGGAAAGAGGTATGGGGCTACGGCGCGACCGCGTTCCGCATCGAGGACGAGGATTTCCGCGCGGCGTTCAACGAAGGGCTGCAGAAGCTGAAGGACAGCGGCAAGCTGTTGGAAATTTTAACCGAGTTCGGCTTTACGGAAACGGAGCTCCCGGGCGACGTGACGGCCGAACAGCTGTGCGGAGCGTAACGTAGCCGCTATGCTGCCCGCCCCGTTCGACCTGCTGCCGCTGTTCGCGAGCGGAGCGATCGTCACGATCCAAATCTTGGTGTCGTCCGCCGTGGTCGCGTTCGTGGTGAGCTTTCTCGCGGGACTCAGCCGCCTGTCCAAAAACCGCGCGCTCCGGTGGTTCACGACCGCCTATGTCGAAACGTTCCGCGGTTCGTCTCTGCTCGTGCAAATGTTTTGGTTTTTCTACGCGTTCCCGATTTTGTTCGACGTTCGCAGCATGCCGCCGTTCCTGGCGGGGATGTTGGCGATCGGGCTCAATTACGGCGCGTACGGCTCGGAAGTGGTCCGCAGCGCGGTCCAGGCGGTGCCCAAAGGGCAGACGGAGGCGTCGATCGCCCTTAACTTTACGCCGCTGCAGCGTCTCCGCTTCATTGTACTGCCGCAAGCGTTTCCGATGATGCTTCCGTCGTTCGGCAACCTGCTGATCGAGCTGCTGAAATCGACTTCGCTCGTCTCGCTGATTACGATCGCGGATATGACGTTCCGGGCGAACGTGCTGAACAACACGCTGTACCGGACGGAAGAAATTTATATCGTGCTCCTGCTGCTGTATTTCGCCATCGCATACCCGCTGCTGCGGTTCGTTCGCTGGTACGAGCGCAGAGCGACGGCGGGGAGGTAAGGAACGATGTCGCAGAAATGGAGCTGGGAATCCGTCGTCGAAGTGCTGCCGCTGCTGCTCGACGGCGCGCGCATGACGGTGGCGGCGACGTTCGTCGGATTTTTCGTCGCGATGCTCGTCGGCCTGCTGTTCGCCCTGCTGCGCAGATCGTCGATCCGCATCGTGCGCGCGGTCAGCGGCGCGTTCATCGACTTCATCCGTTGTACGCCGCTGCTTGTTCAGGCTTTCTTCATTTACAACGTGCTCCCGTCTTGGGGGATCATGCTGGGCAGCTTCGCGGCGGGCATCGTCACGCTCGGGCTGCATTACGGGACGTACTTGTCGGAAGTGTACCGCGCCGGCATCGACAACATCCCGCGCGGGCAATGGGAAGCGGCCCGGGCGCTCAATTTTTCGAAATGGAAGACGTGGCGGAACATCGTGCTGCCGCAAGCCGTTCCGCCGGTCATTCCTGTGTTAGGGAACTACTTCATTACGATGTTTAAGGAAACGCCGATTTTGATCGTCATCGCGCTGCCGGAAATGCTGCTTCAGGCGAAAATGTACGGCTCGGCGAATTTCCGATATATCGAAGCGTACACCATGGCCGGCGCGATCTTTTTGTTGATCAGCTTGCCGGCGTCGTATTTGATTCATCGATTGGATTTGAAATGGAACCGGAGGTGAACGACCCGTGATCGCGAACATGGAGAAGCTGCATCCGTCCGCCGCTTCCGAGACGCAGACGCAAGCGCCGGGGAATGGCGCGGAGCCGATCGTAAAATACCGCGGCGTACACAAAAAGTTCGGCGATCTGCACGTCCTGCGCGGCATCGATCTCGACATTTACCCGGGGGAGAAAGTAGCGGTCATCGGCCCGAGCGGTTCGGGCAAAACGACGATCGCGCGGCTGCTCATGACCTTGGAGGAGCCGACGGACGGCACGATCGAGGTCGACGGCGAGCTGCTCTGGCACGAACGGCGCGGCGGCGCGCTCGTTCGGGCGAGCGAAAAGCATCTGCAGCGGGTGCGCGGGAATATCGGCATGGTGTTCCAGCACTTCAACCTGTTCCCGCATATGACGATTCTTCGCAACTGTACGGAGGCGCCGATCCACGTGCTCGGTCTTCCGAAAGCGGAGGCGAAGGCGAGAGCGCTTGAAATGCTTGAGAAGGTCGGCCTGCTAGATAAGGCCGACGCGTATCCGTCGCAGCTGTCCGGCGGGCAGAAGCAGCGAGTCGCCATCGCCCGGGCGCTCGTCATGCGGCCGAAGGTGATGCTGTTCGACGAACCGACGTCGGCGCTCGACCCGGAGCTCGTCGGGGAGGTGCTGCGCGTCATCGCCGAAATCGCTGCGGAAGGCGACATGGCGATGCTGCTCATCACGCACGAAATGGCGTTCGCTCGCGACGTCGCCGATCGCGTCGTCTTCTTCGACGAAGGCAACATCGTCGAGCAGGGGCCGCCGGAGCAAATATTCGACCGTCCGGAGAGCGAGCGGCTGCAAACGTTCCTTGCCCGATTCCGGGGCTTGGAGCGGGAAGAGGGGACGGCATGACGAGGCCGGCGGCATCGGCGCGCGCGGATGCGGCGCGTTGGACGCTCCGGCGCATGCGGGCGGAGGACGGCGCGGCTGCCTGGAACATCGTGCGCGAGTCGGGCTCGCTCGACCCGAATTCCGCTTACTGCTATATGCTGCTCGGCGAATATTTCGGCTCCGCCTGCGCTTTGGCGGAGGAGAACGGGAAGCCGATCGGCTTCGTAACGGGGTTTCGCCCGCCGGAGCGGCCGGATACGTGGTTCGTTTGGCAAATCGGGGTCGCCGCGGAGGCGCGGGGGCGCGGTCTCGGCCGCGAGCTGCTCGAGCATGTGCTCTCGCGCCCCGAACATCAAGACATCCGTTACGTCGAGGCGACGATCTCGCCGTCTAACGCGGCGTCGCTCGCGCTGTTTCGAGCGTTCGCGCGCGACCGCCGCGCGGAGATGCGGCGGCTGCCGGGATTTCGGCAGGAATGGTTTCCGAATGCATCGCACGAGGAGGAGCCGCTGTATCGCATCGGCCCCTTACTACCTTAAACCTTGGGAGGAGATCCAACCATGGCCATGGAACTGTTGGCGCAAACGGAATCGGAGCTTACGACGTTCGAAAGACGCGAATCGGAAGTGCGCAGCTACTGCCGCGGCTTTCCGACGCTGTTCACGAAAGCGAGCGGGTATACGCTGCAAAACGCCGAAGGAAAGACATATCTCGACTTTTTCGCAGGGGCCGGAGCGCTGAATTACGGTCATAATCATCCGGCGCTGAAAAAGCGGTTGATCCAATACATTCAAGAAGACGGCATCGCGCATAGCTTGGACATGGCGACGGCCGCGAAAAAGGAACTGCTCGAAGCGTTCGAAGACGTGATTTTGAAGCCACGGCGCATGGACTACAAAGTCATGTTCCCGGGACCGACGGGGACGAATGCGGTGGAAGCGGCGCTGAAGCTGGCGCGGAAGGTGACGGGACGTCAAACGGTCGTCAGCTTTACGAACGGCTTCCACGGCATGACGCTGGGCGCGCTGAGCGTTACGGGCAACGGCTTCAAACGCGGCGGCGCCGGGGTGCCGCTCACGCATGCGGTGTCGATGCCGTTCGACGGCTATTTCGGCCAGGACGTCAATACGCTCGATTATCTCGACCGTTACCTTGCGGACGGAGGCAGCGGCATGGAGCTACCCGCGGCGGTGATCGTGGAGACGGTGCAGGGCGAGGGCGGACTCAACGCGGCGTCCGACGAATGGCTGCGCGGTCTCGAGGCGATTTGCCGCGGGTACGGCATACTGCTCATCGTCGACGACATTCAAGTCGGCTGCGGCCGCACCGGCGCATTCTTCAGCTTCGAGTCCGCCGGCATTCGCCCGGACATCGTGACGCTGTCGAAATCGATCGGCGGCTACGGTCTGCCGCTCGCGCTCACGCTCATGAAGCCCGAGCTCGACTGCTGGTCGCCGGGGGAGCATAACGGTACGTTCCGCGGCAACAATTTGGCGTTCGTCACGGCCGCCGCCGCGCTGCGCCAGTTTTGGAGCGACGGCGCGTTCGAGAAGGCGACGGCGCGCAAGAGCGAACGGATCCGTTCGTTCCTCGCCGGGTTGATCGACCGTTATCCGCAGCTTGGCGGCAAGCTGCGCGGCCGGGGCATGATCCAAGGCATCGCCTGCGAGGAAGCGGAGCTCGCCTCCGACATTTGCAAGGAAGCGTTCGCGCGCGGCGTCATCATGGAGACGTCCGGACCGAGCGATGAAGTGTTTAAGCTGCTGCCGCCGCTCATTATGGATGACGACGGGTTCCGCGAAGGCTTCTCGCGCATCGAAGAAGCGGTAGCGGCGGCCGTACGAAAACGGAAAGGGGCTGTGAAATCGTGATCGTTCGCAACTTGAAGGACATCCGCGGCACCGACCGCGACGTGAAGGCGGAGACGTGGGAGAGCCGCCGCCTCATCCTGAACGACGACGGCGTCGGATTCTCCCTGCACGATACGGTGCTGTACGCCGGGACGTCGACCGACATGTGGTATAAGCATCATATCGAAGCGGTGTACTGCATTGAAGGCGAAGCGACGCTGACGGACAAAGAAACCGGGCGGACGTACGAGATCGTACCGGGTACGATGTATCTGCTCGACAAACACGATCGGCATCGGTTGGACGTTAAGCGGGATTTGCGCGTCGTTTGCGTGTTCAATCCGCCGTGCACGGGCCGCGAGACGCATGATGAGGACGGCGCGTACCCGCTGCTCACCACGTAAGTCACATAATTTGCTACGGAAAGGGGAAAATGGACAATGAAGACGAACGAAACCGTGCTTGATTTGTACCCGTCCCGCGTAGAGGCGCAGCCGCGCATTTTGGAGCGGAAAGACCCGGTCGTATATCCGAACGACTTCGAAGGCCCGCTCGGGAAGGACGACTTGGCCGCTTACGAGCGGGACGGCTACTTGTTCGCGGAGCAGTTTTTCACGCCGGAGGAGACAGAGGCGCTGCAAGCGGAGCTGCGACGGCTGTTGGAGGGGAGCCGCGGGGAACGCCGTCCGGAAGTGATTCTCGAGCCGGACGGCGACGAAGTGCGTTCGATCTTCGCCGTCCACCGGGACAACGCCGTATTCAAGGCGCTGTCCGAGCATCCGAAGCTCGTGAACGCCGCGAGGCAGATTCTCGGCAGCGACGTGTACGTGCATCAGTCGCGCATCAATTTCAAGCCGGGGTTCAAAGGGAAGGAATTCCAGTGGCATTCGGACTTCGAAACATGGCATACGGAGGACGGCATGCCGCGCATGCGGGCGCTGTCGTGCTCGATCGCGCTCAGCGACAACTATCCGTTCAACGGACCGCTGATGGTCATCCCGGGCTCGCACCGCCATTTCGTCGCCTGCGTCGGCGAGACGCCGGAAAACAATTACGAAAATTCGCTCCGGCGTCAGGAGATCGGCGTGCCGGACGAGGAAAGCCTGACCTGGCTCGTGAACCAAAGCCGCATCGAACAGCCTGCGGGGAAGGCGGGCTCGGTCGTCTTCTTCGACTGCAACATCATGCACGGCTCGAACAGCAACATTACCCCGTACCCGCGAAGCAATGCGTTCTTCGTATTCAACAGCGTCGAGAACAAGCTGACGACGCCGTTCGCGGCAAGCAAGCCGCGGCCCGACTATATCGCGACAAGGGATTGAGTGCATTTCATGTGGTGGGCAGTGACGTTTGCCGGAATCATCGTCGCCATTAACGTTGTATACGTGTCGATGTTTACGCTGCGCATGATCTTAACGATCAAAGGACAGAAGGCCTTGGCCTCTGTCCTTTCTGTATTCGAAGTATTCATCTACCTGATGGGGCTTACGATCGTGCTGGACAGCTTGAACAATCCTTGGAACGTCGCGGCGTATTGTCTCGGTTACGGCCTCGGCGTGTATTTCGGCGGCCGCATCGAGGAGCGTCTTGCGCTCGGCTACTCCCAATTGCAGGTGATCGTCGATTCGCTCGAAACGGAGCTGCCCGTCCGGCTGCGAGCCCTCGGCTACGGCGTCACGTCATGGACTGCCGACGGCAAGGACGGCAAGCGTCTCATGATGCAGGTGCTCGTCAAACGCAGCAACGAGAGCCGGTTGATGGCGCAGCTGCAGGAGCTCTCTCCCAAAGCGTTCATCGTCTCGTATGAACCGAAGTTTTTCAAAGGGGGCTTCTGGGTCCGCCGCATCCAATAAGCTTAAGATTTCTTATATATCTCCCGCATCACATGGCGAAGCTCGGGCACGATGATTCGCGTCATCGCGAGCTTGACCGCCCCGCTGGACCCCGGCGTCGAGAAGACGGCCGTCGTGCCGACGACGCCGGCGACGGCGCGGCTTAAGATCGCCGCAGGTCCGATATCCTCCGCAAAGCTTAAATACCGGAAAATTTCCCCGAAGCCCGGCATCTCCTTATCCAACGAATCCCGCACCGCCTCGTAGGTCGTATCCCGAGGAGCGATGCCCGTTCCGCCGTTGAACAAAATCGCTTCTACGTTCGAATCCTGCGCGGCTTCCCGAATCATCTCGCGAATTTGATCGTACTCGTCTTTCACGATTTCGTACCGAACGATTTGGTATCCGCCTTGCTCCAGCAGCTCGCGCATCAAGGCGCCGCTTTTGTCGGTGTCCGGCGTCCGCGTGTCGGACACGGTGACGACCATACACCGCACGGAGGAAGGGGCTTCTTGGCGGTGCTGTTCTACGGAAGGCAGTTCGGAAGGCGTAGACATAGGGCATGCTCCTTTGCTTCAATAGAAGATTTAGATAATATTAGGATTAGCTTCAATATATCAAAACGCGGGGCGGGATGGAAATGCTTACGATGGAAGAGGCGGAGGCGCTGGGGATCGCGCTGCTGGACAAATACGGCCTCAAACCGGACCATGCGAAGCATGTCGAGCGGCTCGCGATGCGGTTGTTCGACGGCGCGCGGGAGTGCGGATGGGTAAGCGAATCGAGCCGTTCGCTGCTCGCCTTCGCGGCGTTCGCGCACGATATCGGCCATTATATCGACGAGGAGGAGCATCATGCGCACGGCGCGTATTTGCTGATGCACGACGCGGCGTTGAAAGCGCTGGACGATCGAACGCGCGAGGCGGCCGCTTGGCTCGTTCGCAATCATCGCAAGCGGAAGTTGCTCGACGAACACCGGTTTCGGGGGAAGGAACGGGAGGCGACGGGGCGTCTCGCGGTGCTGCTGCGGTTGGCCGACGCGCTCGATTACGAGCATCGGCAGGAGGCGGCCGTACGGATTGCCGCCGCGGGCGCGGACGGCTGTTTCGAGGTCCATGTAGAAGGTTATGATCTTCGGAAATACGAACGGAAGATGGGGAAGAAGCTGGCGTTCGCCCCCGAATTCGGGTTCGAACGCATACGCGTCGTCGACGGCTCGGGCGCGGCCGCCGAGTATTGATTACTTCCCGACGCGCCCTTGCTCGGTGCCGGCTCCGGTGAACGTATGCTTCATGGCGTGAGCGATTTCGTCCATTCGCTCGTTCATCCGTTCGTCGCCGCGGCGTTCGGTTTTCGAAGAATCTTTCGTTTTTCGCGAATTGGATGTCATGGTCGGCATCTCCTTTCGATTTGGGTGTCTTTACGCTTCCCCGAACCGGCGCCGCCCATTCGGCGCGGGGCGCGTTTCCAATCTATTCTACCGAGAGGAAGAGATTTGATATGCTCGACATCGCCCTCGCGTTCGCGCTCTGCATCGTCTGGGGCTTCGCGCTCGTCCGCGCCTGGCTCGGCTTGGCCGCGCTGCGGGAGCTGCCGTCCGGACTGCCGCTGCCGGAGAAACCGCCGCTCGTCTCGGTCGTCGTAGCGGCGAAGGAGGAGCAAGACCATATAGAGGAGACGATTCGGCGGCTCCTGCGGCAGACGTATCCGCGGCTCGAGATTATCGCGGTGAACGACCGGTCGAACGACGCGACCGGCGCCAAAATCGACGACATCAAGCGGTGGGTCGACGCCCTTCGTTCGGAGCATCCGCGGCTCACCGCAGTGCATATAACGCAGCTGCCGAAGGGGTGGCTCGGCAAAAATCATGCGCTGTATCAAGGCAGCCTGCAGGCGAGGGGCACTTATTTGCTGTTTACCGACGCGGACGTCCGATTCGACGAGGATGCGATCCGCGACGCGGTCGCTTACGCGATCGCCCAGAAAGCAGATCATGTAACGCTGCTGCCGAAGATGGAAGCCCGGGGCTTCTGGCTGCGGGGGTTCGTGCAGTACGTTCTATTCAGCATTTGCCTCTGGCTGCCGCCGTGGCTCGGGAACGACGATCGCCAGAAGAAAACCGGCATGGGGGTCGGCGCTTTCAATCTGATTCGCAGAGAGACGTACGAGCGGATCGGTACGCATCGCGCGCTGTCGATGCGCCCGGACGACGATTTGCGGCTCGGCATGCTCGTGAAGCAGGCGGGCTGCCGCCAGCGCGTCGCGCTCGGCGCGAAGCGGATCGCCGTAGAATGGTATCCGTCGCTTCGGGCGGCGATTCTTGGACTCGAAAAAAACTTGTACTCCGGCTTCTCGTTCCGGCTTCCGCTGGCGGGGGCCGGAGCCGGCTTGCAGCTGCTGTGCTGCGCCCTGCCGCTGACGGCGCTTCTGTGGGCCCGCGGTCCCGCGTTCGGACTGTACGCCGCCGCCGCGGCGCTGTTTGCGGCCGTCTACGCGCTCCACGCGCGCCGGCTCGCGCTGGATCGGGGACTGACCGCCGCGGCGCTGCCGGTGTCGGTCTATCTGTTCGTATGGGTGATGATCCGCTCGATCGCTTTGGCGCATATCCGGAAGGGCGTGTACTGGCGGGGAACCTTTTATAAACTGGACGAGCTCAGAGAGTGGTTTCGATAAAACGGCAAACGGCCCTGGCGTCTCGGGATAGACGCAGGGCCGTTCGTTTCGGTTAATGCCGGTCGGGTAGCGATTCGACGAAGGCGTCGTTCATCTGCAGCAGCCTCATGATGCGAACGAAATCGTCCTTGTACAGCAGCGGGTCCGCCTCGAGCGCGGGATCGCCCGCCGACAGCGGGATGACCGTGCCTTCGCCGAACGTTTCGCCCGAGATGTACATGATTTTGTCGTTAAAGAACGATCCGGTCGGCAAATAAAACCGGCTGCCCAGGATGTTGTGGGACGAGTTCAACAAATCTTGACCGAATTGAATGTGGGCGTTCAGCTTTACGCCGAGCAAATTGCTCATCGTCGCCATGAAGTCGACCTGCCCGCCGAGCCGATCGAAGACGGCGCCCTCGTCGGTGACTCCGGGAATCGCGATCAAGAACGGGATGTTATGCACGGTGCGGGCGTCGTATTCGTGACCGAGGGTCTTCTCCAGCAGCTCGCGGTCCACCGCGGCGAGCGAGTGAGAGGAGACGCCGAAATGGTCGCCGTACACGACAAGCATCGTATTCTCCCATAGTCCTTCTTCCTTCAGACGTTCGATGAACAAGCCGAGCGCATGGTCGGAATAATTCGTCATCTTCAAATAATTGCCGATATCGGTGCCTTCCCATTCCTCCGGCAGCGGGAGCATTTCTTTGCCTTCGGGAGGAATGAACGGATGATGCGAGCTTTGCGCGACGACGTGCGCGTAGAACGGTTTGCCCGAATCCCGAAGCTCCCGCAGCACCGGAATCGTTTTGTCGTACAGCACCTCGTCGGACGCGCCGAACGCGATGATGTCCTCTTCGCCGAAGTACGCTTTGTCGTAATGCCGGTCGAAGCCGAGCGCCGGGTACAGCTGCACTCGATTCCAGAACGCCACGTCGTTCGTGTGCAGCGTTACGGTCGCATACCCGCGTTCTTTAAGGATGCGAGGGAGGCTCGGCAGCAGCTTGCTGCCGTACGCCTGCGAAGCGGCCTGCTGCGCAGGCGGGTAGAATCCGGTATTAACGATAAATTCGGCGTCGGACGTGTTGCCCTGCCCGATCGATTGGTACACGTTCGAGAAGTAGTAACTTTCCCGAACGAGATCGTTCAGTACGGGGGTGATTTCCCGGCCGTCGACGCTGAGGCCGACCAAGAAATTTTGGAACGATTCGAGCTGCACGACGACGACGTTGCGGCCTTCGGCCGCGCCGAAGCCGAACGGTTCCGTCGGAATCGTTATATTTTTCACGGAGCGGACCGCGTCGGCCGTAATCGGTTCGGCGTTCGCGGCGGCGCGCGCTTCGGTCACGCCCGTCAGCACGGTATGCACCTCGTAAGCGACAAGCCCCATGCGCTCGGCCTGCTTCAGCTCGTTCAGCAAGTTGCCGTATAGGATGCTGTAAGCGGCCAGTACCGTTGCGGAAGCGCCGAACAGCGGCGCGAGAATTTTGCGGTTCGGCCGCGGAGCGTTCGCGAACGGCGTTCGGCGAAAGCAGCGAAGAAGAAAGAAGACGATAATATCCATAAAATACAGCACGTAAAGCGGCTGAAGCAGGTCCAAAATGCTGTCGCTGACGTCGAGCACCTGGTGCGCCTGCATGAACGCATGATACGTAACGACGATGCCGAATTGGCGGAAATAGACGATGACGGACACCATCGCAGCCGACAGGACGGCGTTCAGCAGCAAGTACGCGGTACGCTTATTCCGTTCGTCTTTGAACGCCAATTCGACGGGAACGGTGAACAGCAGCAAAGACGGCAGAGCGACGACCAAACAATCCCAAGGATTGACATTGCGAAATAAAAAATATTGCAGCCCGTAATACTTCAGCGTCAGCAAGAAGGTTACGGCCGCAAATGGATTCATGACGGCGGACGACCATCGCTTCATCGTGACATCACCCCTTTTTATCTTTTTCACGCACGATGAATGAACAATGTTTTCATTATAGCGAAATGTAAATGTTTTGCAAAGGACGTAAGGCGGGGGATTTCCCGGCCCTTCGTCGGCATCGTCGCGAAACGGCCCTTAATGTCTGCCGGAGGTTCATTTGCTCTCGTTCAACCGCCGTAGCTTCGATTTGGCGCGAATTTATGACACAAATTATGACTTTCGTGACTTGAAAACAAAAAGTTAGCGGCTATACTATTATTTGTCTACGAGACGAAAAAAATTTCTCAATACTGTCATAGGATGGAAGGGAGAGCGGCGCGTTGAATGCAGTAAGAAAAATATTGGCGCTTCCTGGCGTGCTTTTGTTCGTGTTCGCGATTGCGGCGGCGCCGGTCGTCTTTCAAATGTCGAGGAACGGGCCGGATTCGGGGTCGATCGAATTCCGTTGGTCGTCCATGTGGGTCCAGATTCGAAACTACTTTCACGGGATCGGCACCGGGGACTCGTTTGCGTTCTACACAGGGCTTTCCGAGTATGCATTTTGGACGCATATCGGCAGTTACTTTCAGGTATCGTTCTTGTATATTAGCGCCGGTGCGTTGATCGGCACGACCATCGGCATCTTGTTCGGCATCGGCTTCGCCGCCTCCCGCAGCGAATGGTGGAAGCGGATCGTCGAAATTACAGGCGTTCTCCCGGATTTCATCATCATTTTGCTGCTGCAGTTCGCGATCGTTGAAATCGCGAAACGCACCGGCATCGTCGTCTTCAAGGTGGCGAACGTTTCGAGCGGGGAGGAGCCTGCCGTCGTGCTGCCGCTGCTTTCGATGATCATCATTCCATCCTTATATATGATTCGTAACGTAGCGCTCCAAATGCGTCTGTCGCTCACCGAAGATTATATCGCCAGCGCGAAGGCCCGCGGGCTCGGGAAAGCGTACATCTTGTTTTTCCATGCGCTGCCGAACGTGCTTCCATTCGTGAAAGCGGATTTGCATAAATTTATGGGTCTTATGATCGGCAACTTGTTTATTGTCGAGTATTTCTACAATATGTACGGGATCACGAAGCTGCTGTTCTCGGACGCGTTCGGGGCGCAGGGCTATCAATACGATCTTGTCGTGAACGGCATTTTGACGCTGCTTGTCCTATACGCCCTGCTGTACGCGATCATGCGACTGTATTTATACGGTTGGAAAAAGGCGGTGGCCCGATGAACAAAACGCTGCTAGCCGGACTTATGATTACGGCGATGATGATCGCGATCGGTCTCGTCGGTCCGCGATTGGCGCCGTACGACCTCGAACATCAAGCGGAAATCAAATTTTATATCAACGAAAAAGGCGAGGCCGATCTGATCGCGCCGCCGGTGCCGCCGGGGGCGTTATACCCGCTCGGCACCGACCGCAACGGCTACGATTTACTGACGAAAATTTTACACGGCGCCAAATATACGATTTTCCTTGCGCTCGGCATCGCGTTCGCCAGAGTGGCGCTCGGCGGCGTCATCGGCTTGTTCCTCGGCTACTTCGGCAAGGAGGCCGCGAAGAAACCTTCCGGCAACGGCTATTTGGACGTATTGAACGGCATCCCTTTATTTTTAATCGTGTTTTTCATTCTGTACGGCATCTCGATCAATCCCGCCGTATCTCCGGCGGCGCTATCCATGATTATGGCGGTCGTGTTCCTCGTGATCGGCATTCCGAGCGTCGTCGCCACGGTGAAGGAAAAAACGGCGGAAATCCGGGAGCGGCAGTTCGTGCTCGCCTCCCGATCGCTCGGCGTCGGGCACTCCCGCATGATCGGACGCCATTTGTTTCCGCACTTGAAGGAAAGCTTCTTGATTTTGTTCGTGAACGAAATCATCATGACGTTAAATTTGTTCGGGCAGCTGGCGATTTTCAATTTGTTCGTCGGCGGCACGACGATGACGGTCGACCCGGTCGAATATTTGAGCCGAACGAACGAGTGGGCCGGTTTGATCGGCGCGGCGCGGAACGGCATTTATGTGTATCAATGGATTTTGTTCGTGCCGCTGGCGTTCTACGTGACGCTGATCGTAGGGTTTTATTTCGTGTCGAAGGGACTAGAATCGCTTTATAAACAAAAATACAGCAAGTTTTCGCACGTTTGATACGCAGCGAAGCGAGGGCCGCCCGTTCGAGGCGGCCCGTTTCAATTCCGAATGGTTACCTTCGTCCCGATCGGGATGTGGCGGTACAGCCACTCCACGTCTTTGTTCAGCATACGGATGCAGCCGGACGAGACGCTGTGGCCGATCGAGTACGGACGATTCGTGCCGTGAATGCCGTAGCGGTAGCCGCCGGTATTCGGCACTGCGAGGCCGAGCCAGCGGGTGCCGAACGGGTTGCGTTTGTCGCCGCCGGGGATGTTGCTGCGCAAATACCATGGGTTCATGATTTTGTTGGCGATCGCAAACTCGCCTTCCGGCGTTAAGGCGCCCTTGCCTGTCGCCACAGGAAACCAGTATTGCGGCGTATCGTTGACGTAAACGACGAGCACATGCTTCGATTTGCTGATGACAAGATGGATGTCGTCCTCGACGGGGGCCGCCGCTGCAGGAGCCGGCAGAGCGAACGCCGCGAGCGGCGCAAGCGTCCAAAAGAGGATCGCGAGGAACGACATTCGGATCCGATGGCAGGTTATGGCGGGTCATCCTTTCTTGCTTGTCCCTCTCGCCATAATTTCCCCGATTGCGTCGATTTTTATATGTCCCCGCACGGGTCATACTAAAGTCGAAACGAACGGAGGTGACACGCCGATGGCGCGCAGAAACAACCGCAACCGCCTGCTCGTTCCGGAGTCCCGGCGGGAGCTGGCGGCATTCCGAACCGAAGTGCTCCGCAAGGAAGGATACGAAGTCGACCCGGCTCGTCCTGCGGAGGCGAAATTCAATGTCGCGCAGTCGCTGGGCGTCCCGCTCCGGCGCGGGTATAACGGGGATTTGGATACGGAGTCGGCGGGGAAGGTCGGCGGCGTCATCGGCGGCCTGATGGTGCGCGAGCTCGTCAAGCTGGCGCAGCGGCAGCTCGCCGAACAACGTCGATAACGAGAGAGGAGTTCATCCGCGATGAAAGAACGACCGGATCTTCCGACGCAGCGCAAGCGCGCGAGCAAAAGCTACGACGATCAACAAAACATGTCCGAGTTCGCGGAGGAAGCGGTGACGCTGAAGCCCGAAAAGGCGAAGGAGTACCCGCCGAACTTGAACCGGATCGAGAAAAATTTGCCGTAGCCAACGCGGCCGACCCCGGAGCAGACACTCCGGGGTCGGTTTTTTCGTTGTTAGGGGGCGATACGCTTTACTCCCGCGCAAGGACGAGGACGACGCTGGCGAGCGGGGGGACGACGGCTTCGGCCCCTTCGAACGAGTCGATCGGTTCTGCCGACGCCCGCTCGCCGTCGCATAGGACGCTCCACGCTCCGGCGTCGGGCAGCGGCAGCGCCGCAGCGCACCGTCCCGCGTTATGGGCGACGAAGTACAGGCGATTGTCGCCGCTCGGCGGCGACAGCGTGTACGCGATGACGTACGGCGGCGTGTCGACGATGCGAAGCGAGGTTCGCACGAGCTCCGCGGTCGGCAGACGGAACGCCGCGTGCGCGCGGCGCAGGGCGATCAGCCCGCGGACGTAGTCGACGTCGCCTCGGAACCGTT
Organism: Paenibacillus sp.; assembly: GCF_035645195.1. Lineage (NCBI taxonomy): Bacteria > Bacillati > Bacillota > Bacilli > Caryophanales > Paenibacillaceae > Paenibacillus > Paenibacillus sp. The sequence goes on from NZ_DASQNA010000041.1 coordinate 15,454, forward strand.
CGGCTCGCCGCCAATCGAGCCGGTTGACGGCGTCGGGCGATCGGTAGCTGTTGTGCTCGCCGCCCTTCGTGCGGAACCATTCTTGCCCGGCGTGCAGCAGCGGGATCCCCTGCGAGGTGAAGAGCACCGACGCCGCGAGGCGCTGCATCGCGCGACGCGCCGATTCGTCGTCGTCCGCGTTGGAGCTCACGAGTTTATCCCACAGCGTATGATTGTCGTGCACCTCGGCGTAATTGATCGTCTGTTCGGGCTCGAGCGCATGGCCGTCGATGCCGCGGCCGTACTCGATGCCGCCGACGATCCCGATCCAGACGTCATGCGCCCGCGCGCCTTCGCCGCTGACGAAGCCGCGCTCCTCCGCGTAGAAGACGCCGCCGCGAATGCCGTCCCGGAACCGGTCGTGGAAGAAGCCGACGCGGGGGACGGCCCGGGCGTTCGGCAGCGACGCCTTCCGCTCCTCGGGCAGCGGGGTGTCGAGCACCCAGCCCTCGCCGTATACCAGAATCGTCGGGTCGATCCGGTCGAGCCTCTCGCGCACGGCCCGCATCGTCTCGACGTCATGAATGCCCATCAGATCGAACCGGAAGCCGTCGACATGGTACGATTCCGCCCAATAGGCGACGCAATCGACGATGAGCTTGCGCATCATCGCGCGCTCCGACGCGGTGTCGTTGCCGACGCCGGTGCCGTTCGCCGGCGTCCCGTCCGGCCGGAAGCGGAAGTAATAGCCGGGGACGAGCCGCTCGAGCGACGAGCGGAGCAGCGAAAATTGGTGGTTGTACACGACGTCGAGCGACACTCGGATGCCGCGGCGGTGGAAGGCGGCGACGAGCGCCTTCAGCTCGCGAAGGCGGACGGCCGGATCATACGGATCCGTCGCGTAAGAGCCCTCCGGCGCGAACCAATGGGCGGGGTCGTACCCCCAATTGTAGGCCCGTGCCGGATCCGTCTCGTCGACGGAGACGAAGTCGGCGACCGGCAGCAGCTGCACGTGCGTGACGCCGAGCGACGTGACGTAGTCGAGGCCGGTCGCGAAACCGTCCGGCGTGCGCGTCCCGCCTTCGGCGAGGCCGGCGTACGTTCCGGGCCGCGCGGCGCCGCTGTCCGGATGCACCGTGGCGTCTCGCACGTGCAGCTCGTAGAGGACGGCGTCGGTCGGCGCTCCGAAGGGCGGCCGGACGTCCGCCGCCCAGCCGTCCGGCTCGGCGCGCGCCGGATCGACGACGGCGCCGAGCCGGCCGTTCGCCGACACGGCACGGGCGTACGGGTCGACGGCTTCGCGCCATTCGTCGTCGATCCACACTTTATATGTATAGAAGAGCGAGTGGCAGTCCCCTTCGAGCCGGATCGTCCATGTGCCGTTCGCCGACGGCTCCATCGGGCGCTCTTCGCCCGCCGCCGCGTCGGCCGCGCGGTAGATGACCAGACTCGCCCGTTCGGCGGTCGGCGCCCACAGCCGGAACGACGTCGCCTCGGGGGCGTACGCCGCGCCCAAATCGTCGCCGTCGTAGACGAAGCGCCGCTCGAACTCGGGCGAGTCGAACATGCCGCGCAGCGATACGGCCGCTTCCGGCACGCCCGGCAGGCGGACGGCGTACCGTTCGCCGACGTCGAGTGGCTCGGCCGTGAGGGCGCGGAACGTCCGCGCGCCCAGGGGAACGACGCCGCGCAGCGGAATCAGGCGGCCGCAGGCGGCGCGGCGGACGTCCAGCGCCGCCGCGGCTGCCGCCTCGTCCATGCCGTCCGGCAGCCGATTGAGCCGCACGTCCACCGCATGCGGCGACGTCATCATGGCCTCGACGATGCGCCGCCGCCGCCGCGCGTAAGCGAGCGCCCGCTCCGCCCGCGTATACATACGCTCGTCGCCCTCGACGATCCACACTTCGGCGACGCCTCGCTCGTCGACCTCTTCCACGTACCGGTCGTCGAATTCCCGCTCGGCCCAAAGCTCTTCCGCGGTCGAACGCCGCAGCAGCAAACCGATGCGCGTGACGCCCGACATATGCTCCAAACGGCAATGCGCCGTCGCTCCGAAATCGTCCCGTTCCTCGAACGGGAACGAAGCGCCTTCCCGGCCTTCCGGCCATGCCCACGCGTTCCAACCGCCGTACGTTTCGTCGAACCGATAATAGTGCACGATCAGCGTCGCGCGCTCCGTCTGGATGAACATGCTGCCGAATCCCTCGCTTTGTCGTTGCAGTCTAAGTTCGTACCTTAATATTGTAAGCGAACGTCCGGCGTCTGGCAGCCTCCATTTTTCAAAACGCGGCCAGTTTATGATATCGTAGGAAGAGACAAGCGCTTGAAAAGGAGGATGCTTTATGCGAATTACTTTTCTGGGACATTCCGGACTGCTGGTGGAAGCAGGCGGCAAACGCGTCGCGATCGATCCGTTCCTTACCGGCAACCCGATGGCGGCGATGCGGGCCGAGCAGCTCAAGGTGGACGGCGTCGTGCTGACGCACGGACACGGCGATCACGCGTCCGACGCGGCGAAAATCGCGGCGGAATGCGGCTGCCGCATCGTGGCCGCGGTCGAGCTGGCGGGCATCTTGGCGCGCAAAGGGGTGCAGACGGTCGGCATGAACCTCGGCGGCACGTACGAGTGGGACGGTATCCGAGTGAAGCTGACGCCGGCTCTCCACAGCTCGTCGTACGAAGACGGCGACCAGGTGCTGTACGCCGGTCCCGCTTGCGGCGCGCTGCTGACGATCGGCGGCAAGACGCTGTACCATACGGGCGACACGGCGCTGTTCTCGGACCTGAAGCTGATCGGGGAGCGGCACCGGATCGACGTCGCCGCGCTGCCGATCGGGGACCACTTCACGATGGGGCCGGACGACGCGCTGGATGCGGCGGCGTGGATCGGCGCGAAGCGAGTGATCCCGCTGCATTACGATACGTTCCCGATGATTCGGCAGGACGGCGCGGCGTTCGCGGCGAGGCTCGCGGAACGCGGCATCGACGGTTATCCGCTGAAGCCGGGGGAGACGCTGACGATCGAATAACGCGTACGGAATCAGTCATTTCCAATAGAGAAAACAAACATGCGGGGTGCCGCGGATGGCGGAGAAGATCGGACTGGTATTGGAAGGCGGCGGCATGCGCGGCGTCTATACGGGCGGCGTGCTGGAGACGTTCATGGAGGCGTCGTTCTTCGCCCCGTACGTTATCGGCGTATCGGCGGGCGCCTGCAACGCGGTGTCGTATTTAACAAGGCAGAAGGGGAGGAACCGGCGGGTGACGATCGACTACGTCGATCGGCCGGATTACCTCAGCTTCCGCAATTGGCTGCTTCGCGGCAGCATGTTCGGCATGGACTTCATCTTTCATCGCATTCCGAACGAGCTCGACCCGCTCGACTTCGACGCGCTGTTCGCCATAACCGAAACGTTCGTCGTCGGCACGACCGACCCGGAGACGGGAAAACCGGCATATTACGCGAACGACGTTTGGTCCCGCGACCGCGAGTCGTTCGCGAGCGTGTTGAAGGCGTCCAGCAGTTTGCCGTTCTTCTCGCCGCCCGTTCCCGTGGAGGGCCGGCTGCAGTTCGACGGCGGCGTCGCGGACCCGATTCCCGCGGCGCGGGCGCTCGAGGACGGCTGCGACCGGATCGTCGTCGTGCTGACGAAGGATCGGTCGTATCGGATCAAGCCGTTCAAGCGGAAGCGCCTCGCCTCCTGGTGGTATCGCCGGTTTCCGCAGCTCGTGGCGGCGATGGAACGACGGGAGCGCGTATATAACGAGTCGATGGCGCTCGTGCGGCGGCTCGAGGCGGAAGGGCGCGCGTTCGTCGTGCAGCCGTCGCGGCTGCTGCCCGTCGGGCGAATGGAGAAGGATAAAGCGCTGCTCGGACAGCTGTACGCGCTCGGGGAATCGGACGCCGCCGAGGCGATGCCGAAGCTGCTGGCGTGGCTTGCGTCGGCGCCCGGCGCGGCGAACGCGGGAACAACGAAACCATGAAAAAAAACCTTGCTTCTTGGAACGGCTTCATGGGCCGCTCCGAAGAGCAAGGTTTTTTCTTTGCCCGGCGCCCGGCGAACGAGATTACCGGGAACGAATTTCCTGCCGCATAAACCCGAGGTACGAAATGCCGAAGCAGATGAGCGTCGCGGCGACGAGCGCCGTCAGCTGCGGCCAGACGAGCAGGAGGCTCTGGCCGAGCGGCAGCGGGCTCGGAATCGCGCCGACCGCCTGCTCCATCGTGAGGAAACCGCTGATCGTGCGCATTTCCGGCACGAGAAGCGTGCTGGTCGCCTCTTGGAACAGCGCGTTCGGACTGAGCCGCAGGAGCCATTGCTGCCACATCGCCTGCGCGTATTCCGTCTGCGGCGCCAATGCGCCGACCAAGACGTTCACGAGGATCGGGTAGAACAGGACGAAGAAAATCCACAGCCCGAGCCCCGCGAGCGCCGACGTCGCCGCGCCCCGCATCCGAACCGAGAACAAGATGGAGAGGTTCAGCCAGAAGGCGACGTACACGACGGATGCGATCAGGAACAGAAACATGCGGGCGAACTGCTCCGGCGTCGGCGGAATGCCCGTCGCGCGAATGCCGAGCGCCATGACGAGGAAGCCCATCGCGACGAACAGCGTGCCGACGATGGCGAGCGACGCGACGAACTTCGCGTTCAGAATATAGTCGCGCGGCACCGGCTGCGCGAGCGTTCGGCTCAGCGTGCCGCGGCTGCGCTCGTTCTGGATCGCGTCGAAGCCCATGCCGATGCCGAGCAGCGGTCCGAGGAAGCCGACGAACGTAATGAAGGACGGAATCGTGCCGTCGGTCGCGGTGAACAGCTTCAGGAACAGAAACTGCTTCACCGATTCCTCGAGCTCCGCGTTCCGGTCGAGCCCGTTCAGCACCGCGTAAATCGAGGCGATGCAGGTAAGGCCCACGAGCAGCAGCAAAATGTTCGTCCGCCAGCTATGAATATGGTCGGACAGCTCTTTGCGCACCATCGCGTAGAACGGATGGTACGTGACGTCCCGTTCGGGCGCCGCGAGCTTCGCCCGGAGCGTTTCGAACCATACGGCGACCGGTTTGCTCATGCGGTGCCCCTCCCTTCGAAGTAGCGGTGGTAAATTTCATCCAAGCCGAAATGTTTGCGCTTCAGCTCCCGGAGCGCCGCGCCCCGTCCGACGACGACGCGGGCGATGTCCGCCGTCGCGTCGCGCTCGGCGTCGACGAGAATCGTTCCGTTCTCGACCTCCGCGCGGGTGACGCCCTCGACGGCGCGAATGTCCGCGAGCAGCTCGTCGTCGACCGGATCGGCCTGCGCCTCGATGCGGATCAGCTCCTCGCCGAACAACGAGCGCGACAGCTCCGCGATGCCGCCGAGTCCGACGAGCTTGCCTTTGACGAACAGCCCGACCCGGTCGCAAATCGACTGCACCTGATGGAGGTGGTGGGAGGAGAGCAGCACCGTCATTTGCCGCTCCCGCGACAGCGTCAGAATCAGATCCAGCAGCTGCCGCATCCCTTCCGGGTCGAGGCCGAGCGTCGGCTCGTCGAGAATCATCACTTCGGGCTCTTTCATCAGCACGTCGGCGAGGCCGAGGCGCTGCCGCATCCCGCGGGAATAGGCGCCGACCGGCTTATCGGCCGCATCCGAGAGGCCGACGCGCTCGATCCAGCGCTCCGCCCGCGCGCGCGCCTCGAATTCGGACAGCCGGTTCAGGCGCGCCGTATACATCAGATTTTCGAATCCGGTCCGATCTTCGTAGAAGCCGACGTCGTCGGGCAGGTAGCCGACCTTGCGCTTCACTTCGATGGACTGGCGCACCGAGTCGAGACCGCAGATGCTTACCTTGCCGGACGTCGGCTCCGACAGCCCGAGCAGCATCAGAATCGTCGTCGATTTGCCGGCGCCGTTCGGCCCGAGCAGGCCGAAAATTTCGCCCGGATAAATCGACAGATTCAGGTCGTCGACCGCCTTGTAGTCGCCGTACTGCTTCGTGACGTGATTCAGCCGGATGATCGGTTCCCGCGCCGTCATCGCTTATCGCCTCCCGTACTTCCGGAACAGGTAGGCGAGCCCGCCGGCGACGGCGACGATGATCAGAATGCCGAACCAGCCCCAGATGACGGAGGTTTTCACGGCGACGCGGAACTGCGCATCGGACGACGCTTCCGGCGCGGACGCGGTCACGCTGACGACGTAGTCGCCGGCGAGCGCGGTGTCGGACGACGTCATCGTCGCCACGACTGTACGGGATTCGCCCGGCGGGATCGCGTCGATCGTCGCCGGCTCGAATTCGACCGTCCAGTCGATCGGCGTGCTGGAGGAGAGATTGACGTCGCGCAGCTCGACGGTGCCGGTATTTTTGACGAGCAGCTCGAGCTTCTTCTCGCGGCCGGCCGTAATGTCCGTGCTGAGCAGACCCGACGGCGTCGTCAGCTCCACGTCGTAGCTGCCGATGATGGCGGTTTCCAGCTCGAGCCTCGCGTTAGAGGAATTCGTCTCGGCGACGATCGGAATCGTGTACGTGCCGGCTTCGATTTGCTCCGGCGGATCGACTTTGACCGAGATCGTTTCGGTCGCGCCCGCGTCGACATCGACGGAGGAGACGCGCTCCCCTGAGACGGTGAACGACACTTCCCAGCCGGCGCCCGGCGTTTCGGCCCGGAGCGCGTACATTTGCTGCTCCGCCGTCCGGTTGCGCAGCGACACGCTGTAGGTGAACGAAGCATCGGCATGACCTTCGATGTTCGGCGTCTCCGTCGTCAGTTCCGATTCATAGATGCCTTGCTCGGTCACTTCGATCGAAAGCGGCAGCGCATTGCCGTTCCCCGCCGAGAGCGTGAACCGGTAGACGCCTCGTTCGACCTGCAGCGGCACGTCGACGTCGAGCGTCGCCGTGACGGACCCGTCCGGCTTGACGGCCACTTGCCGGGCGTTCTTGCCGCCGCTCGTCAGCTCGTACGTCCAGCCGTCCGGCAGTCCGTCGACCGACAGCGAAGCGGTTTGGATGACGTCGGTGTTGTTGATCAATTCGACGCTGTGGGTGACCGACTCGCCCGGCGTCACGGCGATGGAAGGCTGGGCGACGTACAGCGTCAGTTCCCCGGCGGCCTTCGCGGATCCGACGGGCAGCAGCGCGGCGAGAAGGAGCGAGCCCGTCAGCATCCATGTCAACGATTTTTTCTTTCTCACGTTTGGAACCCTCCTTGAACTGGCTTGGAAAATTTTCGATTTCGATAGTAGGGGAAAAACCTGAAAAAAAGCTGAAAGGAATCTTAAAAAAAAGTAAAATGTGACGGTTCTGTGTCGGCCGCGAACGCGCGTATCGTATGGTAATAAGGGAGGGAACGGCTGGAAGAAAAGCGATTTAGGCGATTTCGGGACTGGCGCTTTCTTGAAAACGCTTATATAATTCATATAAAACGCTTACTTTACCAAGCGCGCATTCGAAAGGAGCGGAGACCATGCAAGAAATGCACACTCACGAATCGATTCCGAGCACAGGCAAGCCTTCCAATTTGGTGTCGTACGAGCAAACGTACGCTTCCTTCCGCTGGGAGGACATTCATGCCGAGTTCAGCTGGCATACGACGGGCAACGTGAACATGGGCTACGAATTGATCGATAAGCATACGCTGACCGATCGCAAGGAGAAGACGGCGCTGCTGTACGTCGACGACGCCGGCACGCGCGCCTACACGTTCGAAGAGATGCGCAAGTTTTCGAACCGGTTCGGCAACGTGTTCCGGTCGCTCGGCGTCGCGAAAGGGGACCGCATTTTCTTCTTCATGCCGCGCACGCCGGAAATTTACGCCGGCATCGTAGGCGCGCTCAAAATCGGCGCGATCGTCGGCCCGTTGTTCGAAGCGTTCATGGAAGCCGCGGTGGAGGATCGTTTGGCGGACGCCGAAGCTTCGGTCATCGTCACGACGACGGCGCTCAAATCGCGCATTCCGAAGGAGCGTCTTCCTCATTTGAAGCACATCGTGCTCATCGACGCGGCGGGCGATCTCGAAGATCGCGAAGTGGCGTACCAGCCGGCGATCGACGCGGCGTCCGACGAACTCGACATCGAATGGGTCGATCTCGAGCATCCGATGATTTTGCACTACACGTCCGGTTCGACGGGGAAGCCGAAGGGCGTGCTGCACGTGCACGGCGCGATGCTGCAGCAGTACATTACCGGCCATTGGGTGCTCGATCTGCGCGAGGACGACATTTATTGGTGCACGGCCGACCCAGGCTGGGTGACGGGAACGTCGTACGGCATTTTCGCGCCGTGGCTGAACGGGGCAACCAACTTGATCCGCGGCGGCCGCTTCTCGGCCGACAAATGGTACGCGACGCTGCAGGACTATAAAGTGACGGTTTGGTACAGCGCGCCGACCGCGTTCCGCATGCTGATGGCGGCGGGCGACGACGCGGTGGCGAAGTACGACTTGTCCAGCGTGCGGCATATTTTGTCCGTCGGCGAACCGCTCAACCCGGAAGTCATCCGTTGGGGGCTGAAGGTATACAACCAGCGCATTCATGACACGTGGTGGATGACGGAAACGGGCGCGCACATGATCGTCAACGTGCCTTGCATGGATATCCGTCCCGGCTCGATGGGCAAACCGATTCCGGGCGTCCAGGCCGCGATCATCGACGACGAGGGCAACGAATTGCCGCCGTATTCGCTCGGCAATCTCGCCATTCGCGCGGGCTGGCCGTCCATGATGCGCCGCATCTGGAACAACCCGGCGAAATACGAGGAGTATTTCCGCCTGAAGGGCTGGTACGTATCCGGCGACTCCGCGTACATGGACGAAGACGGGTACTTCTGGTTCCAAGGCCGCGTCGACGACGTCATCAACACGTCCGGCGAGCGCGTCGGGCCGTTCGAGGTCGAAAGCAAGCTCGTCGAGCATCCGGCCGTCGCCGAAGCGGGCGTCATCGGCAAGCCGGACGCGCTGCGCGGCCAGATCATCAAAGCATTCGTTTCGCTGCGCGAAGGCTACGTCGAGACGCCGGAGCTGATCGAGGAGCTGAAGGCGCACGTGAAGACGGGACTCGCCGCCCACGCGGCGCCGCGCGAAATCGAAGTGATCGACAAGCTGCCGAAGACGCGCTCGGGCAAAATCATGCGCCGCGTGCTGAAGGCGAAGGAGCTGGGTCTGCCGCTCGGCGACTTGTCCACGATCGAGGACTAATCGAATATTTTTTAGCTGCGAAGCGGGCCGCATGGCCCGCTTTTCGTTTTGCGGCAAGACGGGGGCGAGTTGGGGTACAATGGAAAAGCGGGCCGCGCAGCGCGGGCTTGTTTTAAGTTTCGGCAAAGATCGAGGAGGCACGAGCATGATCGATACGGTGAGACAATGGGTTCGCGAAAGCAAGCGGGCCGTCTTTTTCGGCGGCGCCGGCACGTCGACGGAAAGCGGCATACCCGATTTTCGTTCGGCGGCGGGACTGTACGCGACAAGCGGGGGGAGCGGATTTCCGCCGGAGAAGATGCTGTCGCACACGTTTTTCATGGAGCATACGGCGCTTTTTTTCGACTTTTATAAAAAGTATATGATTCACCGCGGCGCGCAGCCGAACGAAGCGCATAAAGCGCTGGCGAAGCTCGAACGCGAGGGGATCCTGCAGGCGGTCGTGACGCAAAACATCGACGGATTGCACCAAGCGGCGGGCAGCCGGACCGTGTACGAGCTGCACGGGTCCGTGCATCGGAACCGCTGCATGGATTGCGGCGCGTTCTACACGCTGGAGGAGATGCTTGCGCTGGAAGGCGTCGTCCCCGGCTGTTCCGCGTGCGGCGGCGTCGTCAAGCCGGAGGTCGTCTTGTACGAGGAGGCGCTCGACCGATCGACTTGGGCGAAAGCGTGCGAGGCGGTGCGCGGCGCCGACCTGCTCATCGTCGGCGGCACCTCGCTCACCGTTTATCCCGCAGCCGGCTTGGTCGGGGAATTCGACGGGAATCGGCTCGTGCTGATCAACCGCGACGAAACGCCGTACGACAGCCGGGCGGCGGCGGTATTCCGCGGCAGCATCGGCGACACGCTGAAGGAGCTGGCGCGGTAACGCTTTACGGCCGGAAAAGGAAACATTTGCCTGCCCCTCGACGCCAAGGTACAATCGATTGTAAACAGTAAGAGAGAGGGGAAGGGCATGAACCGTTACCATCCGGAACGCATCCGCCGCATGCGGCGCGATATTCGCGCTCAAATCGTCGAGGCGATTTTGGACGATTTCGACGGCGCGCTGATGGAGCTTCCATCCGAGGACCGCGCGGTCAAATACGCGAAAATGCGGGAAAGCGCCTTCCGTTTTTTCCGCGGCAGCGCGTATTTGTTTTATTTCGACGTCGCGCACATTCCTTTCCCGTACCATACGCCGATGGATAAGCCGACGTGGATTCAAGGCGACCTTCACTTCGAAAATTTCGGCGCCTTCCAAAGCCGCGACGGGCGCATCGTTTACGACATCAACGATTTCGACGAAGGATATCTCGGCTCGTATTTGTACGATTTGCTTCGCATGAGCGTCAGCGTCGCACTCGTATGCGAATCGCTCGGTTACGACGACGAGCTGACCGCGGAAGCGATCGAATCGTATTTGAAGGCGTATTATAAGCAGATCCGGCGCTTCTCGGAGCGCAAGGACGATATGGTCGCCATGCGGTTCGCGTCCGACAACACGGCCGGGCCGATCCGTAAGCTGCTGCGCAAGCTGGAGAAGAAGCGCCGCAGCGAGTTTCTCGACGAGGTGACGGAACGCACCGAGTCCGCGATTCGACGCTTCGTTCAATCCAGCGAGCTTGCGCCGGCGGAGCCGGAGGAGCGCTCTCGCCTGCACGCGGCGTGGGACGGCTACGTCGCGACGCTGGATCCGTCGGCGAAACGGGAGGCGGCGTTCTACGCCGTGAAGGACGTCGCGGTGAAGCACGGCTCCGGCACGGCGTCGCTCGGACTCGATCGATATTACGTGCTGATCGAAGGTCACCGGGATCCGGCGGCCGGGGATGACATCATTCTCGAGGTCAAAGAGGTGCGCGCGCCGGTGCCGGCGTACTTCGTGCCGTATCATGAACGGTTCTGGGCGCTGTACGAGCACCACGGCCAGCGCGTCGCGGCCACGCAGCGGGCGATGCAGCACGAGGCCGACCCGTTCCTCGGCTGGCTGACGATCGACGACCGCCATTTTTACGTCCGCGAACGGTCGCCGTTCAAGAAACGGCTGAAAGCGGACAAAATCGGCGCGCACGACGATTTGATCACGACGCTGAAGCAGATGGGCCGCATCACCGCGAAAATTCATTCCCGCGCCGACAACGATTTGCGGGAAGGCGAAGGCATCATCGACTATCATGCGGAGCACGAAATTTGGGCCGCCATGGGGTCGGATCCGAACGCGTTCGCGGCGACGATCGCCGCGTGGTCGATCGGCTACCGGTCGCAGGTGCATGAAGATTACGACATTTTCAAGGAATTGTCGGCGCGGCGTTATCCGGAGGTAGTCCAGACGGAAGCGCCCCCCTTATGAGGATTGAAAATTCGCGCAACGAACGGGAGCGGTACGGTTGATCGGATGCTAGAGAGCCGCGGGATGGTGCAGCGAGGGCGTCCGGCGAGCCCGTCGTCTCATGATAGTGGAGACGGCGGGCTTTTGCGTTCAATCCATCGATCGCCGGCCGCAACGCGTTGTAGCTCGAAGCGGGTATCCATCTGGACGGCCTCTTGAAAAATTGGAACGCGTATGAAATTATGAATCCAGAAGCGCTCGGCATGGCTCGGTTCATGATCGTGTTCGGCAGCCGCCGACAACGAACGACGCGCTTCGCGATCCCGAAATACCATACTAAGATTGTAGGTGCTGAACCCCAGTGGACGCTTCCCTAATCACCATCGAAGAGATATTGATCGCGCACACCCGCATGAAGGACCAAGTCGTGGAGACGCCGCTGCAGCGCAACGCGGTGCTCTCCCAACGTTTCGAGTGCAACGTGTACTTGAAGCGCGAAGACCTGCAGGTCGTGCGATCGTTTAAAATTCGCGGCGCCTACAACTTCATTCGCGGGCTGCCGGAGGACGTCGCCGCCCGCGGCGTCGTCTGCGCGAGCGCCGGCAACCACGCGCAGGGCGTCGCATATTCGTGCAGCGCGCTCGGCATTCCCGGCGCGATCTTCATGCCGGCGACGACGCCGAAGCAAAAAATATCGCAGGTCGAACGGTTCGGCGGCGGCCAAGTGATGATCCGCCTCGTCGGCGACACGTTCGACGACGCGCTGGCGGAAGCGAACCGGTACGCGGCGGAGAGGAATATGACGTTCGTCCACCCGTTCGATCATCCGGCGATCATCGCCGGGCAGGGCACCGTCGCCGCCGAAATTCTCGGCGCCGCGACGGAGCCGATCGATTACTTGTTCGTCGGCGTCGGCGGCGGCGGACTCGCCGCGGGCGTCGCGTCGTACGTGAAACGGCTCAGCCCTTCGACGCGCATCGTCGGCGTCGAAGCGGCCGGAGCCCCGACGATGCGGACGGCGTTCGACCGCGGCGAGATCGTGTCGCTCGAGGAGATCGACCGGTTCGTCGACGGCGCCGCCGTCAAGCGGGCGGGCGAGCTGACGTACGACATTTGCCGCCGTCTGCTCGACGATATGATCGTGGTGCCCGAAGGCAAGGTGTGCACGACGATTCTGGAGCTGTACAACGAGAACGCGATCGTCGTCGAGCCGGCCGGCGCCCTGCCGGTGTCCGCGCTGGATGCGTTCCGGGACGACATTCGCGGCAAGACGGTCGTGTGCGTCATCAGCGGCGGGAACAACGACATCGAGCGGATGCAGGAAATTAAAGAGCGGTCGCTGTTGTACGAAGGGCTGAAGCATTACTTCGTCGTCAATTTCCCGCAGCGCGCCGGCGCTCTTCGGGAGTTCCTCGACGGCGTGCTCGGTCCCGACGACGACATCACGCGATTCGAGTATACGAAGAAAAGCAGCAAGGAGAACGGGCCCGCGCTCGTCGGCATCGAGCTGAAATCGCCGGCCGATTACGAGCCGCTGATCGCCCGTATGCGGGATAAGGGCATCTCGTTCATCGCGCTGAAGGACCATCCGGATTTGTTCCAGCTGCTCGTTTGACGAAAAAACACAAAAAACGGGAAACTTTTCCACCTGTCGACTCGTCTGTGTTATGGGATGCATGTCCTAAAAGATGGGTCGGGAGGAAGAAAGGTTGAAACGGATTTGGAGGCGGAAAGCCGGCGCCGCGGCGTCCTTGGCGCTGGCGGTATTGACGGCGTGCTCGTTCGGGAGCGAAACGGAGGAAACATCGGCGGAACCGGCGGTCATCAAAGCGATGTACTGGGACGAATCGGCATTTTACCAGCATTTCGGCAACTTGTTTTTGCTGCAGCATCCGAACGTCGAGCTCGAAGTCGTGTCGACGCAGTCCATTTACCAGCAGGGGCAAGATCCGATTAAAGGGTTGAAGGAGCTGGTCGCGAAGGAGCAGCCGGATGTACTGCTGTTGAACGATTACAACTTCGGCTCCTTCCGGGAAGACGGGCTGCTGTACGAGCTCGACGCGCTGGTCGCACAGGACGAGGAGTGGCTGGAAGGCATCCTGCCCGCGGCGATCGACCATTTGCGCTCGTTGGGCGACGGCAAGCTGTACGGTCTCGCGCCGAGTTTTTCGAGCCAAGCGCTGTTTTACAACAAGAAGCTGTTCGAGCAGCACGGCGTACCGCTGCCGACGGACGGCATGACGTGGGACGAGCTGGTCGCGCTCGCCGAACGGTTTCCGACGGACGGCGGCGACAGCGAGCGGGTATACGGCCTGGATGCGTTCCGCGGAAATGCGAGCATCTGGAACATGTTTCAATTCGGCTCCGCGGAAGGGTTGATCTATCTCGATCCGGACTCGAAGAAGATTACCCTTCATACCGATTCCTGGAAGCAGGTCGCGGAACGGGTAAAGCGCATCGCGACGTCGGAGGCCGTGTTCAAGCAGGATTCGGAAAATCCGGATTTCGGCGGCTCTTACGAGGAGTTTTTGCGGCGCGATCTGTTTTTGACGGGCCGCATCGCGATGCGGCCTGATTATGCGTACTATGTCAACCAGTTGAAGGAAGCGGCCCAGCGGTTGGAAGAAGCCAAAGAGCTCGATTGGGACGTCGTGACGGTGCCCGCGGCCCCGAACGCGCCGAACGGTTCGACATCGTTCCAACTGCAGGACATTTTCGCGATCAATGCTCAATCGACGAACGTCGAGGCCGCGTGGGAATTCGTTAAATTCATCCATTCCGACGATTTCGCAAGGGTGACTGCGCGCGCGCCCGTGTTCGGCGGACTGCCGACGCGCGTCGAGTACATCCGCAACGACGAGGGCAAAAACTTGGAGGCGTTCTACGCCTCCGCGTCGAGTTCGTCGGCGTCGAGTGGGCCGGATTTCAGCCGCCTCCCGGAATCGTTCAACGCGAACTTCTTCGGGATCGCGGATAAGCACTGGCAGGCGTTCCTGCAAGACGAGCTGACGGCTGAGGAGATGCTTAGCCAAATTGAAACCGAGGCCCAGGCGATGCTGGACCAAGCGGTCGAGCAAGAGGCCGCCGGGGAACCAGGGTCGGGGGATGCCGCGGATGAAGCTCCGCAGGAGGCGGCGCAAGAGGCGGTACAAGAGTAAGGCGTTGGATGAGTTTGAAATGTAACGGTAATGACCGTCTCCGGAACCGGGGGCGGTCGTTTTTTTGTGTAGTGCTGGAGTTTGGCGGAGCGGCGGTCGGTCGGGTGCTGTGTTATGGGTAGTGGGGTGGCAAAAGAAGCGAGGGGTGTTCCCATAACAAGCAACCAAGCTACCCATAATGGGCCGAAGGCGGGAGCGGCGGGCGGTCGGGTGCTGTGTTATGGGTAGTGGGGTAGCAAAAGAAGCGAGGGGTGTTCCCATAACTAATAACCAAGCTACCCAAAATGGGCCGAAGGCGGGAGCGGCGGGCGGTTGGGTGCTGTGTTAAGGAGTTCTGTCGGATGATCCCCGGCGGCCAAAGTTTCGGGCGAAAAGGTCCGGCACCGGAAAACGAGGGACAAACAATACATGGAGTAGTTTGTGAATTCCCCAACAAAATAAAAATATGTTGCAGAATAACGACATTCCAGCTAAAATGTTGGTATAAGAACAAACGATATTCGAAAATGTTGGGATGTGACCACATGGATGTGGATCAACTGTTTTGGGAAGCGTCGCCGGAGGAGCTAAAGCGGGGCTACAAGACGGAGGCGGCGGAGAACGTGCATCGGTGCCTGGTGTGCGGCGAAACGGCGGAGTTCGGTCGCGTCTATCCGGTCGGCGATCGCTGGTACGACGCCGAGGCGTACATGCGCTCGCATATCGCGGCGGCGCACGAGTCGATGTTTACTTACTTGCTCGGTCTCGATAAGAAATGGACGGGGCTGACGGACGCGCAGCGGGAGGTGCTGCGCATGTTTTACGATGGCCGGAGCGACGCGGACATCGCCAGCGCGACCGGCAGCAAGCCGGCGACGGTGCGGTACCACCGGTTCCATCTGCGCGAGAAGGAAAAGCAGGCGAAGGTGTTCGTCGCGCTGATGGCGCTGCTCGACGAAAAGCCGAAGCCGAGTGCAGGGCGGGAATTCGTCCCGATTCATCGGACGGCGACCGCCGTCGACGAACGGTACGCGATGACGGAAGCGGAAAACGAAAAGGTGCTTGCGACGTACTTCCCGTACGGCTTAGAAGGCCCGCTGCGCGAGTTTCCGTCGAAGGAGAAGCGGAAAATCGCGGTGCTGCGCCACCTGCTGAAGCGCTTCGAGCGCAATCGGACGTACACGGAGAAGGAAGTGAACGCGGTGCTGAAGGAAGCGTACGCGGACTTCGTAACGCTGCGCAGGTATATGATCGAGTACGGCTTCATGGATCGCCGGGACGACGGCAGCGAATATTGGGTGAAGGGAGAAGTCGTACATGGATAAAGCGCGGAAAAAGGAGCTCGCGAACGAGTATGTATTGGCTCGTCGGCCGGCGGGTGTCTACCGGATGGTGCATGTCGAAAGCGGAAAATCGTACGTCGGGTCGACGCCGGATTTGCCGGCGATGGAGAACCGTCTGCCGTTCGAGCTGAACCTCGGCACGAGCACGAAGAAGGCGCTGCTGGCGGATTGGCGAAAGTATGGAGCGGACGCGTTCCGATTCGAGGTGTTGGAAACGTTCAAGCCGCCGGAGGACGGCAGCTACAATCTCGTCAAGGAGCTTGAACGGATGGAGGCCGCGTGGCTGGAACGGCTTCAGCCGTACGAAGATAAAGGTTACAATCGGCGCGCTCGCGACGAATAAAAGGCCGCTTGCGAAAAGAATCGTCTTGGCGATTCCGCAAGCGGCCTTCCCCGTTTACGGTCCGCAGGCGCAGTTGAGCACCGGTTTTCGAGCCGCCGTCGCCTCGTCGAGCCGCCGCACCGCCGTCGTGTACGGAGCGCCTCGCACGAGCTCCGGGTTCGTTCTCGCTTCTTCGACGATCGCGAGCAGCGTGTCGGCGAACGCGTCGAGCGTTTCCTTGCTTTCCGTCTCGGTCGGTTCGATCATTAAGCACTCTTCTACGTTCAGAGGGAAGTAAATCGTCGGCGGATGATAGCCGAAATCGAGCAGCCGCTTCGCGAGATCGAGCGTCCGGACGCCGTGCGTCTTCAGTGATTTGCCGGACAGGACGAATTCGTGCTTGCAGATGCGGTCGTACGGCACGTCGAAGGCCGGCGAGAGACGGCGGAACAAGTAATTGGCGTTCAGCACCGCCAATTCGGACACGCGCCTGAGCCCCTCCGGACCGAGCGTGCGGATGTAGGCGTACGCGCGCGCTAGGATGCCGAAGTTGCCGTAATACGGTTTCACGCGGCCGATAGACTGCGGGATGTCCTCGTTCCAATAATACGTGCCGTCCTCGCGCTTTTCCGCGATCGGCGCGGGCAGGAACGGCGCCAAATGCGCTTTGACGCCGACCGGACCCGCCCCGGGCCCGCCGCCGCCGTGCGGGGTGCTCATCGTTTTGTGCAGATTGAGGTGCACGACGTCGAAGCCCATGTCGCCCGGGCGGGCGATGCCGAGGATGGCGTTCGAGTTGGCGCCGTCATAGTACAGCTGGCCGCCGGCCTCGTGCACGATCGCGGCGATGGCCTCGATGCGCTCCTCGAACAGCCCGAGCGTATTCGGGTTCGTCAGCATGAGCGCCGCCGTGTCCGGGCCGACCGCGGCCCGCAGCGCGTCCAGGTCGACGAGACCGCGGTCGTCGGACGGGATCGTCACCGTCTCGTAGCCGGCCGCCGTCGCGCTCGCCGGGTTCGTGCCGTGAGACGAATCGGGCACGAGGACCTTCGTGCGAGTTTCGCCCCGGCTTTCGTGGTACGCCCGAATGAGCATGAGGCCGGTAAACTCGCCGTGCGCCCCTGCGGCCGGCTGGAGCGTAACGCGGTCCATGCCGGTAATTTCGGCCAGATCCCGCTGCAGCGTGTACAGCAGCTCCAGAGCGCCTTGGACGGATTCCTCCGCCTGGTACGGATGGATGCGGGCGAAGCCGGTCAGGCGCGCGACGTCTTCGTTCAGCTTCGGATTGTATTTCATCGTGCACGAGCCGAGCGGATAAAAGCCGTTGTCGACGCCGAAGTTGCGGCGGGACAGCGCCGTATAATGCCGGACGACGTCGACTTCGTACAGCTCGGGCAGCGCAGCGGGTTCGGTTCGCAAGTATGCGGCCGGAACGATCTCTTCGAGCGGAACGTCCGGCACGTCGCAGGCGGGCAGCGAATAGGCGGCGCGTCCGGGACGGCTTCGCTCGAACACGAGCGGCGTGTCGGCAGCGGCGGCCGAGCGGTCGGTGTTGGCGTGGTTCATCGCAGAATCGCCTCCAGTTCCGACGCGAACGCGTCGATCTCTTCTTTCGTGCGCCGCTCGGTGACGGCGATCAGCATGCAGCCTTCGAACGACGGATCGACGCGGCCCAAATCGAAGCCGCCGAGGTAGCCGCGTTCGAGCAGCTTCGCGTTCGCGTCGCGAATCGAAGGGGCGCCGTCCGGCAGCCGGATCGCGAACTCGTTGAAGTACGGTGCGGCGAACCGCCGCTCGACGCCCGGAATCGCCGTAAGCCGCTGCATTGCGTAATGCGCCTTGCGCATATTCAGCGCCGCGACGTCGGCAAGGCCGCGTTTGCCCATGACGGACAAGTAGATCGAGGAGCACAGCGCCAGCAGCGCCTGGTTGGAGCATATGTTGGACGTCGCCTTCTCGCGCCGAATGTGCTGCTCGCGCGCCTGCAGCGTCAGCACGAAGCCGCGCTTGCCGTCCCGGTCGACCGTTTGGCCGACGATGCGGCCGGGGATGCGGCGCATATACTCGGCGCTGACGGCGAAATAGCCGCAGGTCGGCCCGCCGAACGACGGGGCGATGCCGAGCGGTTGCGCGTCGCCGACGACGATGTCGGCGCCGAGCTTCCCCGGCGGCTGCAGCGCGCCGAGGGAGAGCGGATTGGCGCTGACGACGCACAGCGCTCCCGCGGCATGAGCGGCGGCCGCGATCGCCGCTGTATCCTCGATCGCCCCGAAGAAATTGGGCGATTGGATCATGACGGCGGCGGTGTCGGTGCGGACGGCGGCGCGCACCGCGTCGGGGTCCGTGACGCCGTTCGGCGCATCGATCCAATCGATCGCGAGGCCGAGCCCGCGCGCCGTCGTCGTCAGCACCTCGCGCGCTTCCGGATGCGCCGCTCGGGAGACGGCGAGACGGGGCCGACGCAGCGCTCCGGAGGCGAGGGCGCCCGCCTCCGCGAAAGCGGTGGCGCCGTCGTACATGCTCGCGTTCGCGACGGCGAGGCCGGTCAGTTCGCAAATGTACGATTGGAATTCGAAGATCGCCTGAAGCTCGCCCTGCGAAATTTCCGGCTGGTATGGCGTGTAGGCCGTGTAGAACTCGGACCGTCCGGCCAAATGCTGGATGACGACGGGGATATGGTGATCGTAGATGCCCGCTCCGAGAAAGCTGACCGCCCGATCGAGATCGACGTTGCGGCCGGCCAGCCGCTTCATATGCGCGAGCAGGGCGCCTTCGTCCAGCGCCTCCGAGACGGCGAGACGCCCTCGGAACCGGATCGATTCCGGAATGTCCGCGAACAGCTCCTCGATCGACGACGCGCCAATGCAGGCCAGCATCTCCCGTTCATCCTCAGGCGTTACCGGCAAATACCGATGCGGCGCCGCCGCGTTCGGCTTCGTGCGTTCCATGCGCTTCAGCTCCTTTCCGTTTTCCCGATATCGCTACTTCCGCCTCCGGTAGAACGGCGTCGGAACGACCGCCGCCTCAAGCCGCTTGCCCCGCACGTCGACGTACACGCTCGCGCCGAGCTCCGCGTACGCGGCGTCGAGCAGCGCGAGACCGACGGCCCGCTTCAATGTAGGGGACTGCGTCCCCGACGTCACTTCGCCGATGAGCCGCCCGTCCGGCGCGTCGAACACGCCGCAATGCGGCCGTGGGATGCCGCGGTCGATCATCTCGACGCCGACGAGACGGCGCGGCGGTCCGGCCTCCCGCTGGGCGAGCAGCGCGCCGCGGCCGACGAAATCGCCTTTGTCGAATTTGACGAACGCGCCGAGTCCGGCCTCGAGGGGTGAGATGGCGAGGGACAGCTCCTGTCCGTATAAGGGCAGGTTCGCTTCGAAGCGAAGCGTGTCGCGCGCGCCGAGGCCGCACGGCGCGAGGCCGTACGCCGCGCCCGCGTCCATCAGCGCCCGCCACGCGTCTGCGGCCCGCTCCGCCGGGACGTACAGCTCGAAGCCGTCCTCGCCCGTGTAGCCGGTGCGGGAGACGAGCGCCGCCGCGCCGCGGATAGCAACGTCCGCCGCGAAGCGGAACGGACGAAGCGTCGAAGGATCGAAGCCGCCCGCTCCCGCGCCCGCTCCCGCGTCCGCCTCCGCCGCCGCCCGCACGACGTCGGCCGCCGCCGGTCCTTGCACGGCGAGCAGCGCCGTCTCGGCGGACGCATCCTCGATGGCGACGTCCTCCCCGGGTCGCGTCAGCCCCCGCAGCCAATCGAGATCTTTCTCGATGTTCGCGGCGTTCACGACGAGCATATATCGTTCGTCGCCGAGCCGGTAGACGAGCAGGTCGTCGATCGTACCGCCGTCGGGCGCGCAGAGGAGGGAATACTGCGCCATGCCGACGGCCAGCTTCGCGGCGTCGTTCGTCGCCGCCCGCTGAAGGAAGGGCAGGGCGCCGCTTCCCGTAACGATCAGTTCGCCCATATGGGACACGTCGAACAAGCCGGCCCGCGTCCGCACCGCATCGTGCTCCTTCAGAATCCCTTCGAACTGCACGGGCATTTCCCAGCCGCCGAAATCGATCGTCTTCGCGCCGTGCGCGGCGTACAGCGGGAACAACGGGGTTCGCCGCAGCGGTTTCGCCATCGCCATCGAGCATCCGCCTTTCGAATATGGATTTTGAATATAAAAAAGGACACAGCGGAAGGCGTGACCGGCGCTGCCGCCGATCTGTGCCTTCGCTCTGTCCCTTGTACCTGAGAGTTGCCCCGCCTGAGCCGCTTACGCCCGGCGAGTTTCTCCTTTGGTGATCCGACGCGTTCGCGGCATCTAACCGCCGCGCCGAATGCTCTCCAGAGTCGCGTCCCGCACAGGTCCTTTTGCCTGAGAGATTCTCCCGAAACCGGGGTTACTCCTTCGGCGTCTCCGCTGGCCGCCCGCCCGATACACAGGCGGATCCGATCCCGCGGCGATCTCTCCCTATACGATCATTCGCATATATTCGATTGGGTGCCGTATACTATTATCCGGCAATTCGGCGACCTGTCAAGACGTTCCAAGGGACCGCTTGCGCGGCGAGTCATTCGATTCTACACTTACTATATCCACGAACGCCCAGGAAGGTGACGATATGACGAACTCGAAGCCGAATCCGGCGGCGGAGCCGGGCGCGAATGCCGCCTCGGAGCCGGCGCACAACTCCGTACCGACCGCGGCCCCGGACGAAGATGCGCAGCTGGCGCCGATCCCGGATCATCTCGCCGAGGGACTCGACATCGTGTTCGTCGGGTACAACCCGAGCATCCGATCCAGCAAAACGGGCCACCACTACGCGAATCCGAGCAACCGGTTCTGGCGCATTCTGCACGGCGCCGGACTGACGCCGAGGCTGTACGCTTCGCACGAAGGCGATGCGCTGCTTAGGCTCGGCTTCGGCTTCACGAACATCGTGCCGCGGCCGACCCGCACGGCGGAAGAAATTACGAAGGACGAGTACGCGGCAGGCCGCGCGGAGCTGCTGCGCAAGCTGACGGCGTATCGCCCGCGCGCCGCGTGCTTCGTCGGGAAAGGCGTGTACGAGCAGTTCGCGGGCCGCAAGACGGAAGGGTGGGGCTTCCAGCCGGACGAGCGGTCGCAGGTGCCGGGGATTCGCGAGTTCGTCGGCCCGTCGTCGAGCGGCCTCGTGCGCATGAAGCTGGAAGAGATGGTAGAGATCTATAAAGAACTGGCGCGTTGGAAACGCGATGAGCTCGGCCGCCGTCGATGACGGACGGAACCGAGCCTTGAGGCGTTCCCGCCGACCTAGGGATGAAGTTGGATTACATATTGTGGTATACGTAGAGTAACAAATAGAGAAGCGCAACGGGGGGACTGACGATGAGCTTGAACGAGGAGGAGCTGCGGCGGGAGGAACGGAAGCTGGCCGACGTGCTCCGGCGCATCGAAGAGGAAATCGAGCGGTCCGGGCGGACGGCCGGCGGCCGGAAGGAGCAGCTGGTCGGCGGCAAACGCGAGCTGTGGGAAGATCTCGTCTACGACCGGGACGACGACTGGTTCGAGGCGGCGGTGCAGCTGACGCAGCAAGCCCAAGAGCTGTCGCAGCAGGCGAGAAGCTATCGGCTGGCGCAAGGGCGGGCCGAGCATCTCGAGCGGCTGCGGTCGAACCCGTATTTCGCCCGCTTCGATTTCCGCGAAAGCGGCGCGGCCGAGGACGAGCCGATTTACCTCGGCACGATGTCGCTCGCGGACGAGGAGACGCACGAAATGATCGTCTACGATTGGCGGGCGCCGATCGCAGGCATGTACTACGACTACGGGCCGGGACCCGCCGCGTACGAAGCGCCGGACGGGACGGTTGCGGGCGAAATGACGCTGAAGCGGCAGTTCGTCATCCGCGGCGGGAAGCTGCTGGCCGCCTTCGACACCGGCGTGACGATCGGGGACGAAATGCTTCAGCGCATGCTCGGCCAGAGCGCGGACGATAAAATGAAATCGATCGTCACGACGATCCAGAAAGAGCAGAACCGGATCATCCGCGAAACGCAGCACCGGTACGTCTTCGTGCAGGGCGCGGCGGGCAGCGGCAAAACGTCGGCGGCGCTCCAGCGGGTCGCGTATCTGCTGTACAAGTACCGCAATTATTGGGAGAGCGAGCAGATCGTGCTCTTTTCGCCGAACGACGTGTTCAACGATTACGTCTCCAACGTGCTGCCGGAGCTCGGCGAGGACGCGATCCCGCAGACGACGTTCTACGACTATGTTTGGCGGCGGCTGCGCCATGTGGGCGACGTCGAGCATCCGTACGACCAGCTCGAATACGTCTTGTCGCTGCCCGCGGATCGGGAGCGAGACGCGCGGCGCGAAGGCATTCGGCTCAAATCGGAGCTGCCGTTCGCGGAGCGGCTGGACGCGTACGCGAAGTCGCTCGCAGAGAGCGGCGCCAAATTCCGGCCGCTGACGCGGAAGGACAAAATCGTCGTCGACGCCGCCGAGCTCGAGGCGATGTTTTACGGCGAATGGAAAAAGATGCGTCCGCCGCTGCGCCTCGAAGCCATGAAGGAGAAGCTGCTCGAACGGATCGGAGAGCTCGAGAAAAAGCGCGCGGTTGCGCTGTATCGGAAATGGCTCAAAGAGCCGACGTATATGGGGACGGAGCAGGAACTGAAGCGGCTCGGCCTCGCCAAAGCGAAAAAGGCGTACGAGCCCGTCCGCGAGCAGGTCGCTTCGTTCGCCTTCCTCGATATCGCCGGTACGTACCGCGCCATGCTGCGTTCGCTCGCCGAAACGTACGACGGCGCGCCGGAAGAAAAAGCGCTGTGGGCGGAAATCGCCCGAGACACAGACGAGCGGCTAAGCTCCGATGCGCCGCTGCCGTACGAAGACGCCGTGCCGATGCTCTATTTGCTCGAAGCGCTGCACGGCGCCTCCCGGATGAACCGCGTCCGCCACGTCGTCGTGGACGAGGCGCAGGATTATACGCCGCTGCAGTGGGCCTATTTGCGCCGGTTGTTCCCGAATGCGGGGCTAACCGCCGTCGGCGACGCGAACCAGGCGATCCGCGGCGTCGAGACGGAAGGCGGCGAAGGGCATATGGCGTCCGCGCGGCAGTTTCCGGCGGAGGAGACGGCGCGCATCGAGCTGACGAAAAGCTACCGCTCCACGCGCCAAATCGTCGCGTTCGCGAACGCGCTGCTGCCGGAGCCGGGCCGGATCGAGCCGTTCGAGCGCGACGGACCGCTGCCGGTCGTCGTCCGTACGACCGAGGCCGAGGCCGGCGCCGCCGCCGCGAGGCTCGTCCGAAGCCTGCAGGGCGAGGGCGTCGTCTCCATCGCCGTCATCGCCAAAACGGCCGCCGCCGCCGAGCGGGCGCATCGGGCGCTGCTCGAAGCCGGCGTCGAAGCGATGAAGCTGACGAAGGAAGCGAAGACGTTCCCGCCCGGCGCCGTGGCGCTGCCGTCGTATTTGGCGAAAGGGCTCGAATTCGACGCGGTCGTCGTCTGGGACGCCGACGCATCGACGTATGCCAAAGAGTCGGAGCGCAAGCTGCTCTACACCGTATGCACGAGGGCGCTGCACCGGCTCGCGCTGCTCGCGCAGGGGACGCCTTCCCCGCTGCTCGCCGGCGTGCCCGCCGATTCGTACAAATTCGAATAAACGTTCAAAATTTCGACACACCGCGAGACGCTTCGACAATTTATAATAAATTGTAAAGAGCCTCAAACTCACGGGGAGGGCGTTGCGGTGATCACGGCGGTAAGATGGGCGAACGATCAGCAAGAGGAGACGACTGTCGAGGAGTGGCTGGCGCTGCGCGGGGAAATTCGGAATCGGCTCGTGCAACTGAAGAAATTGACCGAGCTCGGCGTGCTCGGCGGACTCGACGATTCGCTCGAAGAAGTCAATAGAAAAATCGAAAAATACAACGAAATCGCGCCAGGCGCATTGGGCCGCAAGGCGGCGGTTACGAGAGATACGTTCATCGACCATATTCGATTTTGGGAATAATCGGGAGCCGCCGGCCGCGGCGGCTCCGGTGGAGCCGTCCGGCGTTTTGTGGTACACTCGACAAAACGCTTGGCGGCTTTTTTGTGGTTAGAAAGGGGGTTCCGCGATCGATGTATAACGATTTTTTGCAGATCAAATCGCTCGAAGGCGAACTGAAGCTGTCTCACAAAAAGCGGGAATTCGGGATCACCTTGTCTACGAAAGAGCTCGTATATCAAAAACCCCATGTCAACTACATTATCCGGCTCGACGGCATCGTCACGATTACGCCGTACGAACCTACGGAAGCTCGCGGCCGCAAGCGCGGCTGGACCGGGGTGCCGACGCACGAACTGAACGGACTCGCCATCGGCAAGGACCATTATCGCATTTATACGACCGGAGCAATCATGCATTCGCGAAGCGGACTGTTCACGCTCGGCGCGACCGAATTCGTGCTGCCGATCGCGCCTGAGATGCTCCGGGCGATCGGGCGATACAGCGGTCTGGAATCTTTTTGACGGAGGCTGGCGGGAAGATGCCGACCATCGAAGAAGCGGCGGAGACGGCGCGCGAGAGGTTCCGCTCCATGGACTTTCGGGTCCGGGAGCTGCGGAACCGCACAGGGCCGTTCGCCGCTACGTTATTCGACGTATGGGCGTCCCGGCCGAACGAGCCGGAGGCGCGTTACGTCTACAAATTGCCGCCGGAAGACCGGCGGGGCGAATTCGAGCTGCTCGCCGAGCTGGGGGACGAGCTGAAGCCGTGGCTGCCGGACGTGCTGGGGCGCTTCGACGACCCTCGGGCGATCGTCATGCGCTACGCCGGGGAGCCGCTTCTGCCGCCGGAGGCGCCCGAGCGCGCGCCGCTCGCGGAACGGCGCGCCGCGTACGGCATCGTCGCGGAGCGGCTCGCGGAGCTGCACGCGCGGACGGCGCCGGCCGTCGACGGCTGGGCGCGGGAAGGCCGCGTGCCGTCGTACGCGTACAGCAGGGAGTGGGCGGACGAGATGCTCGAAGCGGCCGGCGGACTGCTTGACGGCGGAACGGTGCGGCGCCTCGCGGCGCTGGCGGACGACTTTTACGCGGGGTATTCGGAATCGAGGATGCGCGGGCCGCGCGCGTTCACGCACGGCGACACGCATTGGGGGAACGCGCTCTGGCTGGACGGGCGGCTGACGCTCATCGACTGGGAATGGTGCCGGGCGTCGACCCCGATGCGCGACATCGCGATTCTCGTGCAGGACGAGCCCGACGACGACGTGCTGTCGCACGTCGCGGAGGAGCATGCGGAGCGGCTGCTGCGCGCCGGCGTCGGCGATGCGAAAGCCGATTTGATGTACGATTTCGCCGTCATGATGATCGACAATTCGTTCATGACGCTCGGCTGGGACGCGGCGCTGCGCCGGCGCGGCGACGTGACGGAACGCCGGTTCCAAGAAGTCGCCGCGCGGCGGATCGCGAGGATCGCATCGTTTTGGAAACAAATCGAAGGCTAGTGTATACTGCTGTCAGGCATACATAGGTACACCGAGTTGGCCATCAGGGGGAAGACAAGGGTGAAAAAGAAAGCGAGACATACCGCAACCGTATCATTGGGCGTTATGGCGGCGGGCTTCGCGGGCACGTTCGGCATCGCGCATGCGCCGTTCGGCTTCGTGCTGCAAAGCGGCTTCGAGGCGGGACTCGTCGGGGGGCTCGCGGACTGGTTCGCGGTGACGGCGCTGTTCCGGCATCCGCTGGGCATTCCGATTCCGCATACGGCGCTGCTGCCGAAAAATCGGGCGAAGGTGACGGACGCGCTCGTGAACGCCATCCAAACGAACCTGCTGCATAAAGAGAGCATCATCGCCAAAATGAAAGACGTCCGCATTGCGGATCGGCTTGCGAACGCGGCGAAGCGGTACCTCGAAGCGGAGGACGCCGGCGAACGGACGGCGAAGCTGCTTTCCGGCGCGCTCGACGCGGTGCCGCGAGACGCCCTCGCCGCGGCGCTCGCCGGCGCGGCGAAGGACGCGCTGCGCGGCATCGACGCAGGAGCGGCGCTGCAGCGTCTCGGCCGCGGGGCGGTCGAGCGCGGGTACGAGCAGCCGCTGCTCGATGCGCTGCTCGACATCGGCGAGCGGTTCGCGGCGAGCCCCGAAATGCGCCAGCGGATGGGCGCCGCGGCGCTCGGCTCGCTCAACAATCTCCAATTCGGCGGCTTTATGGGCTTTGCGGTGAACGCCTTCGCGGGCTTTATGAACGAGGACAAGCTGGGCGGCATGCTGCAAGAATTTCTGCTGACGCTGCTGAACGACATGCGCCGCCCCGGCGACGCGCATCGGACCGCTGCGCTCGACGCGCTGCGCGGCGCGCTCGAAGAGCTCGGGCGCAACGAGCGCGCGGCGGCGGAAGCCGAGCGGTGGAAGGAACGGTTTCTCGAAGGGGAGGAAACGGATCGCGTCGTCGCCGCGCTGCTGGAGCGCGCGTTCGAGGCGGTTCGCCGGCGGGCGGCCGACCCGGCTTACTGCGCGAATCGCATCGTACCGCTCGCCCGAGAAGCGCTCGAGCGGCTCGCTTCGCCGGAGCGGGTCGACGCCGCCGAGGCGTGGATCTCGGCGCAGGCGGCCCAATTCGTGGAGAACAACCACGGCGTCATCGGTCAGCTCGTGAAGGAGAACGCCGACAAGCTCGACGACAAAACGCTGATCGCCATGATGGAGGAACATGTCGGGAAAGACCTCCAGTGGATCCGCGTGAACGGGGCGGTTTGCGGCTTCGCGATCGGGATCGTGTTAGGACTCGTTCAATGGTTTGCGACAGGCGCGTAAATAAATTGGTTCCATAGACCTATGCAAAGACCGATTCTTGTCATGTCCCTGACGAGAGTCGGTTTTTATTTTCCCGGAATTCGAAAAGGTTGCAGGCCGAGGCGACTTTTTTCGCTGCAGGGACAAGAAATTAACGCGTTTGAATTGTATATCCATAAGGTCGTTTCATCCAATATAATGATTGGAAGATGTTAACAAACTACTGGAACGTTCGGCTAGCCGCGTTCGCTCGCCGCCGGAGGTTGGAAATCATAGGATGGAACTTAAAACCGTAGTGATCGCGGAGCGCCAGACGCTCCTGCGCGAAGGAGTGCGTAAAATCATCGAGTCGGAGCCGGACTTGTCCGTCGTCGCCGCGTGCGAAAGCAGCGCGGAGCTGATCGCGGCGGTTCGCACGCTGCGGCCGTCCGCGGCGATCGTCGACGTCGGGCTGAAGCCCAGGGGCGGCATCGACCTGACATTTTGGGCGAAGGAGCATCGCCCGGACACGAAAATCATTTTGTTCGCGGACGACCTGGACGACGACGACGTCGTTCGGTCGATCGCCGCCGGAGCCGACGGCTTCCTGCTCAAAGATACCGATTGGAGCGACCTGCTCGGATACGTCCGGGCCGTCCTGCAAGGCCATCTGTACGTGCCCGAACGGCTCGCGAAAAAGCTGTCGACGAAGCTGTTTCGCATGCTGTCGGGCGAACGGAACGGCAATGAGCACATGCAGTCGCTTTCGGAGCGCTTTCGCTTGACGGAGAAGGAATACGAAATCTCGCTCCTGATGGCGCGCGGACTGAGCAACCGCCAAATCGCGGAGGCGCTGATGTACAGCGACGGCACGGTCCGCAATTACGTCAGCAACGTATACGAAAAAATCGGCATACGGGATCGGGCGAAAGCGGTCATCTTTTTGCGCGAGGCCGGGTTCCAGCAGCTTCACGGATAACGAGTCTCGCTACGCATGTCGGTAAGCCTTTTCGAAAGATGACAGCTGTCACTATCGGAAAGGCTTACCTTCATTTAAAATTGAATTAATCGAAAATAAGTAAATTTTGTTAATCCGGTCATGAAGCGACATATGGGGGAATCGGAAGATGCTCGAGCAATGGATCGGCTGGGGGGTCAAGAACGACGTTTTCAACGCATCGGGGTTGCTGGTTGTCGCCGCGAATACGACGTTGACCGAAATGCATATCGAGTTGATCCGCAAGCACGGCATCACGCTTCTTCCGCATCATGTCGCTCCGCCGGCGAACGGTATCGCAGCGCCGCGGCCGCAGCCGATACCGCAGGCGGTCCCAAAGACGAACGACGCGATCGTCACGAAGGCGACCGAAGAAATGAAAGAAGTATTCGTTCGTTTTCGCGTCGGCGATCCCCCGTCGGTAAGCGAGATGAAATCGGATCTCATTCCTTCGGTGCAAGAGGCGATCGAATTTCCGACGCTGTTCGGGCTGCTGTCCGGGCTGCAGGCGAAGGACGACTACACGTTCCGACACAACATCGGGGTCGCGGTGCTGTCCACGATGCTGGGCAAGTGGCTCAACCTTGACGCGGAACAGCTGCAGACGCTTACGCTCGCGGCGGCGCTTCACGACATCGGGAAAGTGAAGATCGAAGACGATATCCTGAACAAACCGGGCAAGTTCACCGACGAGGAGTATGCGCTCATGAAGCGGCATACGACGTTCGGATACGACATCTTGCAAAAACGCAGCGAGCTGCATGCCGAGGTGCCGCTCGTCGCCCTGCAGCATCACGAACGGCTCGACGGCCGCGGGTATCCGCACGGCATTACGGGAGACAAGATGACGTACTTCAGCAAAATCGTAGCGGTGGCGGACGTGTTTCACGCGATGACGTCCAATCGGGTGTATCGCGGAGAGATTCCTTTTTATAAGGTACTCATGCAGATGAAGGACGACGCGTTCGGGAAAATGGACCCGTTCTTGTGCAACGTATTCGTGCGTCGAATGATGGAAATGTCGATCGGCAGCGAAGTGGTGCTGTCGAACGATCAGCGGGGCAGCATCGTTCTCATTTATCCGGACGATCCGGTCCGGCCGCTCGTGCAGGTGGACGGTCAATTTTACGATCTGCGCAAGCACAGCCAGCTGAAAATCGAGCAGCTTGTTGGGTAATAGAATCGCAATAGGAGACTGTGTTATACAATAGTTTGAAACAGTTTCATGAGGACTGCCGGAGCGCGAAAAAGCGCCCGGCTTTATTTTTTCGAATAGGAAAAAAATTGTTCGCAACCGAGGGAAATCCTGTTATACTCTAATGTAAGTTTCTGTTTCAAAGATTGTTCGGTTGGACGAGGGAAGGGGAGGGCTTCATGGCACAGTTGCCAAAAACGAACGAACTCGGCTTTTTCGAGATTCGGCTGGAATCGATCGGCGGGCTGGGTGCGAACTTGGCTGGTAAAATGCTGGCAGAATCGGGCGTAGTTGGAAGCGGCTTCAACGGGGTCAGCTTTTCGTCTTACGGTTCCGAGAAAAAAGGTTCGCCGGTCAAAGCGCATATCCGGTTTTGCGACATTAACGCGGACATACGGGATACGACGCCGGTCGAACGGCCGCATATCGTCGGCATATTCCACGAAAACCTGTCGAAGACGGTCAACGTCGTCAGCGGCATTTACGCGGACAGCATCGTATTGGTGAACTCCGCCCGCACGCCGGAGGAGCTGAAAGAGAAAATGAAGCTCGTCGGCGGCACGGTCGCGGTCATCGACGCCACGGGCATCGCGCTCGAGGAGAAAAACCGCGTCAACATGGCGATGCTGGGCGCGATGTTCCGGCTGTGCGACTTCCTCGATGCGGAACACATGAAGGGCGTCATCCGGAAATCGCTCGAGAAAAAATATCCGCAAGCGGTCGAGCCGGCTCTTCGTACGTTCCAGCGCGGCTACGACGAAGTGAAGTTCCAGACGTTCGCGCTGCCGGAAGGCGTCGAAATGCCGCTGCCGAAGCGTTGGGACATTCCGGTGCTCGGATACGAAACGCAGCCGATCGGCGGCGTCGTCATCAATCCGGGTAACTCGATCTTGAAGGACTTGAGCATTTCCCGAAGCGGCATGATGCCGCACTTCGACGACGACAAGTGCATTCACTGCGCGGCTTGCGACACCGCTTGCCCGGACTTCTGCTTCGTATGGGAAGAGCAGCCGGACAAGAAAGGCCGCCCGCAAATGTTCCTCCAAGGCATCGACTACCAATACTGCAAAGGCTGCCTCAAGTGCGTCACGGCGTGCCCGACCGAGGCGCTGTCGTCCGCGCGCGAGACGGACGGCTACGGCGAAGAGCACCGCGTGCCGCATAAGTTCAAGCTGGTAGGGGCGTAATCGATTCGACAGAAAGGGAGAGGTGAACCGAGCATGGCAATCGAATACGAAAAGGAAGTCGGCGGCGGTACCGTCGAACAGCGCATCGTATACGAATCCGGCAACGAGATGGCCGCCTACGCGGCGCATCAAATTAACTATCATATCATGGGATATTTCCCGATTTCGCCTTCGACCGAGGTAGCGCAGTTCCTCGACTTGATGAAAGCGAACGGCCAGCATGACATTAAGCTGATTCCGGCGGACGGCGAGCACGGCTCGGCGGGCGTCTGCTACGGCGCGTCCGCGGCCGGCGGCCGCGTGTTCAACGCGACGAGCGCCAACGGCTACCTGTACATGCTGGAGCAAATGCCGGTGCAGTCCGGCACGCGCTTCCCGATGGTCATGAACCTCGTCTGCCGTTCGGTATCCGGTCCGCTCAACATTCACGGCGACCATTCCGACCTGTACTTCGCGCTGAACACGGGCTGGCCGATCCTCATGTGCCGCGACCCGCAGGCGGTGTACGACATGAATATCATGGCGATCAAGCTCGCCGAGCATCCGAAGGTGCGTCTTCCGGTATTGGTCGCGTCCGACGGTTACTTCACGTCGCACCAGAAGCGCCGCGTCCAGACGTTCGCGCATCGCTCCGACGTGCTCAGCTTCGTCGGCGAGAAGCCGCCCGAAGGGTACCCGCACGTGCTCGACCGGAACAATCCGATCACGGTCGGCCCGTACATGAACGAGCCGGACTATATCAATAACTGTTATCAGCAGACCGTCGCGATGTACAACGCAGGCGAAGTGTTCGACGAAATCCGCAAAGAGTACGCTCAGCTCACGGGCCGCGACTACCCGATCCTCGACCTGTACCGGATGGACGACGCGGAAGTCGTGCTGTTCATGCTGAACTCCGCATCGGAAATCACGAAGGTGGCGGTCGATCAGCTGCGCGAGAAAGGCGTCAAAGCCGGTTCGATCACGCCGAACATGATTCGTCCGTTCCCTGCGAAGCAAATCGCGGAAGCGCTGAAGAACGCGAAAGCGATCGTCGTCGGCGACCGCGCGGATTCGTACGGCGGCCACGGCGGCAACATGGTCAACGAAGTGAAGGCGGCGCTCTTCACGCACGGCGTGAAGGACATTCACGTCATCTCCCGCGTATACGGCCTCGGCGGCAAAGACTTCTTCCTCGACGACGCGCACGCGCTGTTCGAGCTCGCGATCGATGCGGCGAACAAAGGATATGTCGAGAAGCCGTTCGACTATTACGGCCACACGCCGGGCGACCCGGACAAGGCGCCGAAGCGCGTTCTTGAGCCGATGGCGTACGAGGACCTCAAGACGGGCCTCATCACGGTCGACAAAGACGAAGCGACGGGGCAGCTGAAGGTCAAAGTTCCGCCGATCCGCCAATTGACGAAAAAGCCGAAGCGCCTCGCGCCAGGCCACGGCGCTTGCCCGGGCTGCGGCATTTTCTCGGGTCTCGAGCTGTTCTTCAAAGGCATCGAAGGCGACATCGTCGCGCTGTACCAGACGGGCTGCGCGATGGTCGTCACGACCGGCTTCCCGTACTCGTCCCACAAGGCGACGTACATTCACAACCTGTTCCAGAACGGCGCGGCTACGCTCTCCGGCGTCGTCGAGATGTTCTGGGAGCGCAAGCGCCGCGGCGAGCTCGATCAATACGGCCTTAAGGACGACTTTACGTTCGTCATGATCACGGGCGACGGCGGCATGGACATCGGCATGGGGCCGGCGATCGGCGCTGCGCTGCGGAATCACAAGATGATCATCCTCGAGTACGATAACGAGGGTTACATGAACACGGGCGCGCAGCTGTCGTACTCGACGCCGCTCGGCCACCGCACATCGACGTCGAACGTCGGCAAGCATCAAGGCGGCAAGCTGTTCCATCACAAGGACACTGCGCAAATTATGGCGGCGACGAACATCCCGTACGTCTTCACCGGCTCCGAAGCGCATCCGCAGGATTTGCTGAGGAAAGCGGCGAAAGCGCAGTACTATGCGCAAAACGAAGGCATGGTATACGGCAAAATTTTGATCACGTGCCCGCTCAACTGGCTGTCCGAGGAAAAAGAGGGCGCGACGATCATCGAGAACGCCGTCAACTCCTGCTTCTTCCCGCTGTACGAGATCGAGCGCGGCGTGACGAACATCACATACAATCCGGAAGAGAAAAACAAGCGGGTGCCGCTTAGCGACTGGCTGAAGCAACTGGGCAAGACGAAGCATATGACGAAGCCGGAGTACGAAGAAGCGTACAAGGCGTTCGAAGGCGAAGTCGACCGCCGCTGGAGCCGTCTCAAGGCGAAGCACGAAAATCCGTACTTGTAATCGGAGATCGGGATGCCATACGTGCTCAAGCATCGCGCCACGGGAGAAATCTCGGCGAGTGAGCTCCGCAACGTATACGATCTTGTGTATTACGGCGCGGAATGGTGGGACACTGAGGAAGAGGCGGCGGAGGCCGCCTCGGCCCGGCCGGATTGGGAGCCGTTCTCGGTAACGGAGCAGCGGCTCAAAGTGTTGAACGTCAAACTCAATAACGATGCCAGCCGGAAGTTGTTTATCGACGACGACGGAACGCTTCGCGTAGAGACCGGTTCCGCCCGTTAACGGCGGAACCGGTTTTTTAGGCAGGCACGTTGCGGAAAGGGAAACGACATGTCTTTGACCTCGACGAACTATTACGAGCTTCTGGGCGCGCCCGAGCGGCGCGAACAATTGAAAGCCGCAGTCGAACGCGGAGGATACGACGCGTTCCGCGCGCTCGTCGACCAGCTGGAGAACGCCTTGAAGACGGTAGGCGAGGACGGCTTCGACGATGTGGCGTCGCGCCTTCGCGCCGGGGCGGAGCTGTTTCCGGAGCCGGCGCGCTTCAGCCCGACCTGGCAGAAGGTATGGGCCGAGCTGAGCGAGAAGCTGCGCTGGAAACGGTACGCCTACGAATCCGTGCCGGCGTCCGAGAGGAACGGCGACTGGCAAATCCTCATGGACAACCCGTTCACGAATCACGAGGTCGTCTGTTACCCGAGCCTTAGCTTCATCGAAGCGGCGTATTTATTCGGGTATTTCAAGCCGACGCTCGAGCGAAACGAATATTTGCGCCTGCAAAAAATCGTAACCGCGGTCGAAGTGACCGGAGACCGGGAATGACGGTGTGATAGCGTTTGCAAAAAATCGCTTGTCGGACAAGTCTCTGTTATAGTACAATCGAAACAGAGGCGAATCGAAGGCGGTGAATGCGAATGCAACAGCTTTCCGTCGTTCATTTTTTCGACAACCTGCCGCCCAAGCAGTGCCGCACCTGCGGCGATTTGCTGCTGGAGCAGGCCGACTGCTACTTGAACCAATGCTTTGAGTGCATGGATTTGTACGTCGTCCCGTTGTCCTTGTCGCCTCGTTACGCGGCGAAGCCGACGGCTTCCCACGCGTAACGCTGCAGCTTACGTCACGGCCTCCGGCGCAGGAAACCGCGCCGGAGGCTTTTTCCGTTCGCGCGATTTTGAATCGGGCGGAATGAATCTTAACTTTTTCGGACATTTATGATATGTATGTATAGAGTCGATTTCGGATTGTCCGGGAAGGAGGGCGCCAGATGAAACGGCGTTTTGTCATCGAAGCGGTCATGGCGGCCATTTACGGAGAATTGATGGTCCCGAACCGTCCGGTAGAATATTTGTTGCCGTATTCCACCGTTCAAGAATTGTACGATATGAGAGATAACCCGGAGCCCGTCATGCCGGATCCGTCGGACGACGCGCACGTGAAGAAGAAGATTGAGGAAATGATCGCCTTCTTCGAGGATTCGTTCAATCGGAAGAAGATCGAACGAGCGTTTCCTGCGCCTTGGAAGCTGAGCCTGCCGCTCGTCGTCAACGAGAACGTGACGTTCATCGTCGTCAATTCGATGGAGAACGCGCAATACGGCGAGACGTTCGATCCGATCGAAACGGAGCTGCTGCTCACGTCGGTCCGCGAACAGGCCCCGATTGTAACCGATCAATTGGATTTCTTGGAGCGGGTCATCGAGCATGAAATCCCGGTCCAAGTGTTCGATATCGAAGATTTTGAATACGCGCTGGAAGCCGAAATTCAGGTCGAGGACTGGAAGACGACCTAAGCTCGGCAAGAAGGCGGTTTCGACTCGACCGAAAAACGCGTCCGTGCGCCTCCGGAGAAGGGGGCGGCGGGCGCGTTTTGCATTCTGCCATTAATTAACATCATCTATTATGAATTGACGGTTAACCGCCGTCCAATATAATATAGAATAATAGATTTTAAGATAATGTA
Organism: Paenibacillus sp.; assembly: GCF_035645195.1. Classification (NCBI taxonomy): domain Bacteria; kingdom Bacillati; phylum Bacillota; class Bacilli; order Caryophanales; family Paenibacillaceae; genus Paenibacillus; species Paenibacillus sp. The sequence continues at coordinate 50,133 of NZ_DASQNA010000041.1, forward strand.
GGGGGACGGACGGATGAAACGGACAGCTTTGGCAATGCTTGCAGTCGCATCTACGCTGGTGTTCGCGGCTTGCGGCAATTCCGCGGGCAGCGGGGAAACGGCGGGCAGCGGCGAACCCGCGGGCAGCGCAGAAAAGGTTTACAAAATCGGAATCTCGCAAATCGTCGAGCATCCTTCACTCGATGCGACGCGCGAAGGCTTCTTGGCCGGTTTGAAAGACAGCGGTCTTGTGGAAGGCGAAAACCTCGAAGTCGATTACAGCAACGCGCAAGGCGACAACTCGACGAACGCGACGATCGCGCAAAACTTCAAAGCGGACAAAAAAGATCTCGTGCTCGGCATCGCGACGCCGTCGGCGGTCGCGCTGGCGGACGCCATCGACAACGCGCCGGTCGTTTTCACAGCGGTGACAGACCCGGTGGCAGCGGGCCTCTTGCAGGACCCGACGAAGCCGGGCGGCAACGTGACGGGCATCTCGGACACGCATCCGGACGAAATCGCGAAGCTGATGGATTTCATCGCCGAGCATTTCCCGAACGTGAAGACGCTCGGCACGGTCATCAACGAAGGCGAACCGAACTCCGTCGTATCCATCGAACGTGCGCAAGCGGCGCTGGACAAGCATGGGATTAAGATCCAGAAGGCGGCGGTTACGAACAGCTCTGAAGTGCTGCAAGCAGCGGAGTCGCTCGCGGGCCGCGTCGACGCCATCTATATCCCGAAGGACAACACCGTCATCTCCGCTTTCGAAGCGGTCGTCGGCGTTGCGAACGACAACAAGCTCCCGCTTTTCGCGGGCGATATCGATTCTGTGAAGCGCGGCGCGTTCGCGACGTTCGGCTACGAATATTACGATATCGGTTATACGACAGGGAAATTGGCCGCCGACATTTTGCTGAACGGCAAAAACCCGGGCGACGTGCCGGTCGGCTATCCGGAATTCCTCGACCTGTACTACAGCGAACCGGCCGCTGCGGCGCAAGGCATCGAAGTGACGCAGGCGATCCGCGATCTGATTACGGACGAAGCCGTTCAAGTCGTCAAAGAAGTGCAGCAATAATGCTCGACCAGGGAGAGTGACCCGTTCCGCGGGCCACTCTTACCTTTTACGGAGGTATCTATCGTTATGATGTTTTTGATGTTCTTGAGTTCGCTGCTCGGTTCGATCGTCGGTTCGGTCGAGCTAGGCCTGTTGTATGCGCTGATGGCGTTGGGCGTCTATTTAACGTACCGGGTGCTCGATTTTCCGGACCTTACGGTGGACGGCAGCTTTACGACCGGCGCCGGCATCGCCGCCGGCATGATCGTGGCGGGCTACTCGCCGTGGCTGGCGACGATCGCCGCGTTCTTCGGCGGCCTCGCGGCGGGCGCGGTCACCGGCCTGCTTCATACCAAAGGGAAGATCAACCCGCTCTTGTCCGGCATCCTGATGATGATCGCGCTGTACACGATTAATTATCGGATCATGGGCCGGCCGAACATCCCGCTGCTCAACCAAGAGACGGTGTTTCCCGAAGGGAAGCTTATCGATACGGCATTCATCGAAGCGTCGTACGCGCTGCTGCTCGCGCCGATCGTCGTGCTGCTCGTGAAAGCGCTGCTCGATTGGTTTTTGCGCACCGATCTCGGCATGGCGATCCGCGCGACGGGCGATAACTCGCGCATGATTCGCAGCTTCGGGGTGAACACGGACCATACGATCGTGACGGGCGTCAGCCTGTCGAACGGCCTCGTCGCGATGGGCGGCGCGTTCGTCGCGCAGTACCAAGGCTATGCCGATCTGCAGATGGGCATCGGCATGATCGTTATCGGCCTTGCCTCCGTCATTATCGGCGAAGTCATTTTCGGCGTTCGGTCGATTTGGCAGACGACGCTGGCGGTCGTGCTTGGGGCCGTCGTCTACCGGATCGTTATCGCGCTGTCCATCCGTTACGGACTGGAAGCGACCGATATGAAGCTGATGACGGCGCTGATCGTCACCGTCGCGCTCATCGTGCCGATGGTGAACAAGCGGAGGAAATTGCGGCAGATCGGACGAAAACGGAGCCTCGAGCTCGCGGAAGGAGCGGGGAAATAACATGCTGAAGCTGTCGAATGTCACCAAGGTGTTCTTCCCGTATTCCGCCGACGAGAAAATCGCGCTGTCGAACGTCTCGCTCGATCTCGCCGAAGGCGATTTCGTGACCGTCATCGGCAGCAACGGGGCCGGCAAGTCGACGCTGATGAACGTCGTCTCCGGCGTGCTTACGCCGGATATCGGCGACGTCTCGATCGACGGGACGGTCGTCAACGCGCTGTCGGAGCACGAGCGCAGCCGGTGGATCGGCCGCGTGTTCCAGGATCCGATGGCCGGCACCGCGCCGCATATGACGATCGAGGAAAATTTGGCGCTCGCGCTGCTGCGCGGCCAGTCGAGAGGGCTTCGCTCCGGCGTGACGCGGGCGAAGCGGGCGCTGTTCGTCGAGCAGCTGTCGAGCCTCGGGCTCGGCCTTGAGCGTCGGCTGACGGCGCGCGTCGGTCTGCTCTCCGGCGGGGAGCGTCAAGCGCTCAGCCTGCTGATGGCGACGTTCACGCAGCCGAAGGTGCTGCTCCTCGACGAGCACACCGCGGCGCTCGATCCGTCCCGGGCGGCGCTCGTGACGGAGCTGACCGACGCGATCGTGAGCCGCAGCCGGCTGACGACGCTGATGGTGACGCACAACATGGAGCAGGCGATCCGGTTAGGCAACCGTCTCATTATGATGGACAAAGGGAAAATTATTTTGGACATCGGCGGGGAAGAGAAGCAGTCGCTGACGGTCGCGTCGCTCCTCGACCGGTTCGCCGCGATTCGCGGCGAACGGCTTGCCGACGACAGAGTCGTTCTGGGGTAAGTCGAGGAAGAGTAGGGCAAAGAGAGCAGATCGAAGAAAAGAAAATAAAGTGCTATCCTTGTCGCTCGGCGCGTAAGTGCCGAGCGATTTTCGTTCCGTGGTGGCGTCCGCTTTCGATGAAAATTTCGTTCGCGTCTTCCCCCGAGGCGACGACGCCGGCGACGTACAGTCCCGGGACCGTCGTTTCCATCGTATCGGGGTCGTAGACGGGAGCGCCCGTCTCCGGCTTCGTTTCGGCGCCCGAGCCGGCGAGCAGCGTTCGGTCCGGACGGAAGCCGGTGAGCGCCAGCACGAAATCGGCTTCGGCCGTCTCGAGCGAGCCGTCCTCGCGTTCGATCGTGACGGCGTCGGGCTTGATTTCGATGATGCGGGATTTATACAACATGCGAATCGCGCCTTTGGCCACGGCGCTGTCGAAGAGCGGGCGGACCCACGGCTTGACGCGCTGCTTCCCTTCGTCGCCGCGATACACGACGGTCGGTTCGGCGCCGACGCGGACGAGCTCCATCGCGGCGTCTACGGCCGAATTGTTGCCGCCGATGATCGCGACCTTCGTGCCTGCGTACGGATGCGCTTCGTCGAAATAGTGCGAGACGTGCGGCAGCTCCTCGCCCGGAATGCCGATCCAGTTCGGCCGGTCGAAGTAGCCGGTCGCGACGACGACGGCGGGCGCCTCGTAAAATTTCTTCACGCCGCGGCGTTCGGTTTCGACGAGGAAACTGCCTTCGGACGTCTTGCGAATCATCGTCGCTTCCTCATACGCGTGGATGCGCAGCTTGCGGCGCTGCGCGACGCTGCGGTAATATTCGAGCGCTTCGCGGCGCGTCGGTTTGTCGTGGGGCGTCGGGAACGGGTAACCGCCGATCTCGAGCAGTTCGGGCGTACTGAAAAAATGCAAATGCGCCGGGTACCGGTAAATCGAGTGCACGACGTTATATTTTTCGATGACGAGCGGCTCGAATCCGGCATCCTGCAAAGCGATCGCGGCGGCGAGGCCGCAGGGTCCCGCGCCGATGACGAGTATGTTTTCCATGATGACCTTCCACTCCCATTTATGAGCTTTAGGTTATCCTACCTCATTTTCGCTCGAGATGCCATTCCGCCGGCGCAACGCTTCGCGGATGAAGGCGGCGGCGTCCGCGACGCTCTGGTGCGGGCGGAACACGGCGGCGATGCCGCAAGCGCGCAGGGCCGGCTCGTCCTGCGGCGGAATGATGCCGCCCGCGACGACGAGGCCGCGCCAGTGCGCTTCGCGCAGCGCCGCCGCGACCCGCGGGAACAGCTCGAGATGCGCGCCGGCGAGCGACGAGAGGCCTACGCAGTCGACGCTAGCGGCGACCGCTTGGGCCGCGACTTCCTCCGGCGTGCAACGGAGCCCGGTGTAATGGACGCGGAAGCCTTCCTCGCGCAGCGCTCTGGCGACGACGAGCGCGCCGCGGTCGTGGCCGTCGAGGCCGACCTTGGCGATCAGGATCGCGGGCGCGTCGGTCGTTCGCGTTGCGGCATGCCATGTTTCGACGATTCCCGTCTCTGTAACGTCGTTCATCTCAACCGAGTTCCTCCTTCTCTTCGAATGCTCCCTCCGGCGGCTCGCGATATTCGCCGAACAGCGCCGCGAGCGCGCCGTACATTTCCCCGATCGTACATCCGGCGTTCGCGCAGTCGATCATCGCCGGCATAACGCTGCGGCCTCGTTCGGCCGCCGCCGCGAGCGCATCAACCGCCCGGCGCGCGTCGGCTTCGGAGCGCGCCTCGCGGTGCCGGCGCACCGCCTCGATCGCGCGGCGTTCCTCCGCGCCGCTCGAGGCCGCGCGCGGGAACGCCGCGCGGACGCTCGCCGGTTCGCCGTCCGCGAACCGGTTGACGCCGACGATCTGTCGCTCGCCACTTTCGATGCGCCGGTACTCCCGGTACGCGGACTCGCGGATCGCGCGCTGAACGAAGCCGCTCTCGACGGCGCGGAGCGCGCCGCCGACGCGGTCGATCGCCTTGACCCATTCGTGCGCTTCCCTCTCCAGCCGATCGGTCGCCGCTTCCACCTCGTAGGAGCCGGCGAGCGGATCGATTCGCTCCGCCACGCCGGACTCGTACGCGAGGATATGCTGCGTGCGCAGCGCAAGCGCCGCCGACGCCGCCGTCGGCAGCCGGAGCGCCTCGTCCTTGGCGTTCGTATGCAGGCTCTGCGCGCCGCCAAGCACCGCGGCGAGCGCCTGCAGCGTCACGCGGACGACGTTGTTGTCCGTCTGCGAAGCGGCGAGCGCCGAGCCCGCCGTCTGCGCATGAAACTTCATGCGCCACGATTCCGGGCGCGCCGCGCCGAGACGCTCCCGCGCGAGCTTCGCCCACAGCCGGCGCGCGGCGCGGAACTTCGCGGCTTCCTCGAGCAGATCGGTGCCGGCCGCGAAGAAGAACGAGAAGCGGGGCAGCGTCTCGTCGACCGGGATGCCGCGCCGCGCCGCCGCTTCCGCGTAGGCGAGGCCGTTCGCGATCGCAAGGCCGATCTCCTGCGCCGCGTCCGCGCCCGCTTCGCGCATATGATAGCCGCTGACGCTGACCGGATGCCAGCGGGGATAGTGCCGGCAGCCGAATTCGATCGCGTCGACGGCCATGCGGACCGACGGCTCCGGCGGCAGCACGTACAAATTGCGCGCGGCGTATTCTTTGAGCATATCGTTCTGCACCGTGCCGCGAAGCGACGCCGGCGGAACGCCGCGGCGCGATGCCAGCGCGGCGGTGAACGCGAACAGGGCGGGGGCCGTCGCGTTCGCCGTCATCGATAAGCTCGTCTCGCCGAGCGGAATGCCGCGCAGCACGGCGTCCCAATCGGCGAGCGTCGCCGCGGAGACGCCGGTTTTGCCGACCTCGCCCGCCGCTCGCGCGTCGTCCGGATCGAGGCCGAGCTGCGTCGGCAGGTCGAAGGCGACGGACAAGCCGGTTTGGCCTTGCGCGAGCAGCCGCTTCAGCCGCCGATTCGTTTCGCGGGCGGTGCCGAAGCCGGCGTACTGCCGCATCGTCCACAGCTTCTCGCGATACATCCGCGGGTAGATGCCCCGCGTATACGGGTACGTCCCCGGCCGTTCGTTGGTAGGTTCGCGTGGGTCCATGCAGCATCGACTCCTTACGGTTGAGAGGACGCGGAGCGAAGCGCATCCTCTTCGACGGCGACGCGCCGGCGGAGGAGCGCGGCGTTGATCGGCGGGAAGAGGGCGGCCGCGAGGAAGCAGCCGAACGCGAGCGGCAGCACGAGCATCTCCAGCGTCACGATCGCATAATTCGGATGCTTCAGCCACTTGTACGGCCCTTCGCGGACGAGGCGCATGCCGGGCAGCACGACGAGGCGCGTGTTCCAGTAGACGCCTAGCGTCCTTATACACCAGACGCGGGCCGCCTGCAGCAGCAGAAACAGCCCGAGCGGGACGAGCGTCCACGGCTCGAAGGCGGGGCGGCGCGCGACGAATTCGACGAGCAGGAACGCGAGAAACGCGATGTGCAGCGCGACGATGCGGCCGTACGAATCGCCGGGCACTTCGGCGCCGCCCAGCCGCTTCAGGAGCGCGGCGTTGCGCTTCGCGAGCCGAAGCTCGAGCAGCCGCTGCAGCACGACGGCGGCGAACCAGCACGAAAACCAAATCGACATGTCGAGAAACCTCCTCTATGCGTTTGTTACGCCCACCGAAGCAGCAGCAGCTCCGACGAGAAGCCGGGCCCGAGGGCGCCGGCGATTCCCCACGAGCCCCGCTCGGGCGGCCCTTCGGCGCGCAGCATTTCCTCCAAAACGAACAGCACCGTGCAAGAAGACATATTGCCGTAATCGCGCAGCACGCGTTCGGCGGCGGCGAGACGCCCCGGCGGCAGGCGGAGCGCGTCCTCGTAAGCCTGCAGCACCTTCTTGCCGCCCGGGTGCAGGGCGAAGCGGGCGAGCTCGGCCGCCCGCAGGCCGTGCGGCGCCAGCAGCTCGTGGGCGGCGCCCGGCATCCGCTCCCGGACCAAAGCCGGAATGTCCCGGGAGAACACGACCTTCAGGCCGTCGTTCGTCACGTCCCAGCCCATCACGTCCAGCGTGTCCGGCCAAATCGTGCTTCGCGTCGCGGCGACGCTCGGGGCGCCGGGATCGCGCCCGCGCCGTCCGCTCCCCGCGACGAGCGCGGCGGCGGCGCCGTCGGCGAACAGCGACGTCGCGACCAAGTTGCTCTTGGACGCGTCGTCGCGCAGGAACGTCAGGCTGCACAGCTCGACGGCGACGACGAGGCAGAGCTCATCGGGGAACGCCTCCACGTATTCGCAGGCGCGCGACAAGCCGGCCGCGCCGCCGGCGCAGCCGAGCCCCCACAGGGGCGAGCGTTTCACCGACCCGGCAAATCGGAGGCGGTTGCACAGATGCGCGTCGATGCTCGGCGTCGCCGTGCCCGTCGTCGTCACGAGCACGATGTGCCCGACGTCGGCCGGCGCCGCCCCCGCGCGGTCGAGGCACTGCCGCACCGCCTTCTCCGCCAGCGCGACGGCGTGCTCGACGAAGAGGCGGTGCTTCTCTTCGACCGAATGCGCGGCGGCGTACCAGTCGAGCGGCATGCAGAAATGACGATGCGCGATGCCGCCGTTGTCGAATACGCCGAGCAGCCGTTCGAGGTGGGGCATGCGAGGCGCGAACATGGCGCGCACCGTTTCCCGCACGTCGGCTTGGGCGACCCGGTTCGCCGGAACGCTGGTTCCGACGGAGGCGATCCACGCGTTCATGGCACGCTCCTCCTTTGCTGGAAATCTGTGCATTTAGCGTTCCAGATCCGAAGGGAGCTTATACAACTTTTTAACGTGACGAAACGTTTCCCGCGGCGCATGCGTATTATTACGTGGTGATATCTCCCAATACCGTAAAAGAAAAGGAGGGATCGATTCGCCGGCATGGCAGAAATCTATTGGATTTGCTTTATCGGAGGCGCCGTTTTCGCGGTGCTGCTCGTACTGTTCGACACGGCGGCGGGCGGATTCGTCGACGGCGTGCTCGACGCGCTGCCGGACGCGCTCCATCCGATCGTCCTCGTCGGCGGCATCGTGGCCTTCGGCGGCGCCGGCATCCTGCTGACGCAGTACAGCCCGTTCGGCCCGTGGACGGTCGCATGCCTTGCCGTTCTGCTCGCGGCGCTGCTCGCGACGCTGTTGTTTTTCTTTTACGTGAAACCGATGAACGAGGCGGAAATGTCCGTCGCGTACTCCATGGCGGAGCTGACGGGCAAGCTCGGCGAAGTGACGGTGCCGATTCCAATCGGCGGGTACGGGGAAGTCGCCTTCACTTTCGGACACGGTCTCGTGCATCACATCGCCGACACCCGCGAACGCGAACCGCTGTCCGCCGGCGAGAAGGTGCTCGCCATCGACGTGAAGGAAGGCGTCGTCACGGTATGCCGCTGGTCGGAATCGTAATCCAAAATACATAATCTGGAGGAATGCAAATGAATTTGCTCGCAAACGCCGGTCTGATCGTGCCGGTGGTCGTCGTCGGGGTCATCGTCCTGCTCGGTCTGGCGTTCTGGGCCCGGTACAAAACGGTCAGCCCGGACGAAGCGATGGTCGTCACCGGCTCGATGTTAGGATCGAAAAACACGCTCGTCGACGACTCGGGCCGCAAAATCAAAATCGTGCGCGGCGGCGGCGCCTTCATATGGCCGATTTTCCAAAAAGCCGAGTTTTTGTCGCTGCTCTCTCATAAGCTCGACGTATCGACCCCCGAGGTGTACACGGAACAAGGGGTGCCGGTGATGGCCGACGGGGTGGCGATCATCAAGATCGGCGGCAGCGTGGAGGACGTCGCCACGGCGGCGGAGCAGTTCATGGGCAAGCCCACGGAATCGCTCAAGGGAGAGGCGCAGGAGGTGCTCGAAGGTCATCTGCGCGCCATCCTCGGGATGATGACGGTGGAAGAGGTGTACCGCAACCGCGATAAATTCGCGCAGGAGGTGCAGGGCGTCGCCGCGCGGGATTTGAAAAAGATGGGCCTGCAGATCGTCTCGTTCACGATCAAGGACGTCCGCGACAAGCACGGCTACTTGGACGCGCTCGGCAAGCCGCGCATCGCCGCCGTGAAGCGGGATGCGGAAATCGCCGAAGCGGAGGCGATCCGGGACGCCCGCATTCAGAAGGCGCGCGCCGACGAGGAAGGCCAGAAGGCGGAGCTGCTGCGCGATACGAACGTAGCGGAGGCGAATAAAGCGAAGGAGCTGAAGATCGCCGAATTCCGACGCGAGCAGGATATGGCGAAGGCCGAAGCGGACCAGGCATACCATATTCAAGAGGCGAGATCGAAGCAGCTGGTCGTCGAGGAGCAGATGCGCATCGAGCTCGTGAAGAAGGAACGGGAGATCGACATCGAAGAGAAAGAGATCGCCCGCCGCGAGAAGCAGTACGACGCAGAGGTGAAGAAGAAGGCGGACGCGGACCGGTACGCGGTGGAGCAGGCGGCCGAAGCGGCGAAGGCGAGAGCGATTCGGGAGGCGGAAGCGCACAAGTACCGCATCGAAGCGGAGGCGAAGGCGCTGGCGGAGCAGAAGCGGCTGGACGGTCTCGCCATCGCGGAAGCCGAGCGGGCGAAGGGGACGGCCGAAGCGGAAGTCATTCGGCTGCGCGGCCTCGCGGAAGCCGAGGCGAAGGAGAAGCTGGCCGAGGCGTTCGCGAAGTTCGGCGAAGCGGCCGTGCTCGATATTATCGTGAAAATGCTGCCGGAGCTGGCGGGCAAAGTGGCGGCGCCGATCTCGTCCATCGACAAGCTGACGGTCGTCGACACCGGCCACGGCGAAGGCGCCGCGCGCGTCAGCAACTACGTGACGTCGCTCATGGCGACCGCGCCGGAAATGCTCAAGAACGTCTCCGGCATCGACGTCGAAGCGATCATCAAGGGATTAACCCAAAAGCCGAAGCCGACGACGGCGCCCGCGGCGGCGCTGGAAGTCGCGAGCGGCAAGGAGGCGAAAGCGGATGAGCATCTTTAAACGGCTGCGCGACATCTCGCTTTCCTCGCTGCACGAGCTGCTGAACCGGGCGGAAGATCCCGTGGCGATGATGAATCAATATATTCGCGATATGGAAGCCGAGCTGTCCGAAGCGGAGGTCGCGTTCGCGAAGCAGGTGGCGGCGGAGAAGCGGGCGCAGCATCAGTACGAGGAAGCGTCCGAGAAGGCGCAGCAGCGCGAGCAGGGGGCGCTGCTCGCGCTGCAGGCGGGCGACGAGGCGCTGGCGCGGCGGGCGATCGCCGACAAGAAGGAGCTCGAAGCGAAGGCGGAGGCGCACCGTGCGCAGTACGAGGCCGCGAAGCGGCTGACGGAGGAGCTGCGCGGCCGGCTGCAGGAGATGCGGGAGGAGCTGGCTCGCATGAAACAGACGCAGGCGGAACTCGCCGCCCGCGCCGCCGCCGCCAAAGCGCAGAAGCGCATGAACGAGGCGATGGGTCACATCGGCAAAGGCAGCGCCGCCGCGGAATTCCAGCGGATGAAGGAGAAGGTGCTGGAGCTGGAGGCGGAGGCCGAGGCCGGCGGCGCGCTGCTCGGCGAGCGGCGCGATCTGGACCGCGAGCTGCGCGCGCTCGGCGCGGAGGCCGACATCGACGAGGAGCTGGCGCGGCTGAAGAAGAGGCTCTTGGAGCAAGGGCCTACGCCGTAAGCGAGTATCGCAAAAAAACATAGGCAGCACGGCGGTCCGCAGGACGCCTTGCTGCCTTTTTTGCTTGAATCGAAAGCGGGACCAAGGTAACGCTTTACGACTCTTGCGAAGAAAACACGAATTGTTTCACCATTTCGATCGTAACATATTTTCTAGTAGGAGAAATGCCGTGTCGCGCGTGCGCGTTGATGCGGGCGGTCGCTTCGTTGATGCGGTCGACGTCGAACGGTTCGCCGTTTTTGCATTTCTGCACGGCTTCTTCTATCGCTGCCTCGCGGAGCTCGTCCAGGCGCTGAAATTCTACTAGGTGCATATGCTGCTTATTGGAGTGCTCCGAGATGGATTCATGTACGTTCACAAGGGGGTCCTCCTTATTTTCAACCTTCGATACTCAATGGTACTATAGTAATTATGGATTCTCAATCGGTTCATGACAACAGGGGGCAACTGCATGCAAGACGTCCTTATCGGTAGCATCGTTTCCGCCATGGCGACCGGACTCGGCGCGGTGCCGATTTTGCTCATGAAGGTCGTCACGCATCGCTGGCGCGATATTTTGCTGGCGTTCACGGCGGGCATCATGGTCTCGGCGACGATGTTCAATCTCATTCCGGTCGCGCTCGATCATTCCAACCTGCTGACCGTCACGATCGGCATCCTGCTCGGCACGCTCGTGCTGAGTCTCATGGAACGAACGTTGCCGCACATCGACCTCGCGCATTCCAAATCGGCGGTGCAGTTCGACGCGAAGAGCATGCTGATCATCACCGCCATTACGCTGCACAATTTGCCGGAGGGGCTGTCGGTCGGGGTCAGCTACGCGAGCGAAAGCAGCGGACTCGGACCGCTGATCGCCCTCGCGATCGGTCTGCAGAACGCGCCGGAGGGCTTTCTCGTCGCGCTGTTCCTCGTTACGCAGAAGGTGAAGAAATGGCATGCGTTCGTTATCGCGACGCTCACTGGCGCGGTGGAGATCGCAACCGGGCTGCTCGGCTTCTTCCTTACGTCCTACGTATCCGGCCTGGTGCCTTACGGCCTCGCGTTCGCCGCGGGGGCGATGCTGTTCGTCGTGTACAAGGAGCTTATTCCGGAAAGCCACGGCGACGGTCACGAAAGCTCTTCGACGTTTTCTTTCATTCTTGGACTAATTACGATGATCGCACTTATCGAATGGTTCGGCTAAAACGACACAGGCGGTGAAACGGGACCATGCATCGAAGCACGAATCGCGATCCGAATCGCAATCCAAGCCGCAGCGTCCAACGGGGCGTCCGCGTTTTCCGAACGTACATGCTGTGTTTCCTCGCGGCCCTCGCCGGGATCGGCGCTTATCTTTGGTACGCGTACCGGCTGCCGCTGCCGGCGGAGTGGGCGGGCACGCCCGCGGATCCGCGGACGTTCATGGGCGGCGCGGACGTCGACCGCGCCGCAAGGTATTCGCTGCTGCGCGACTGGCTGTTTTTCGCGGGGTATTTATGGGAGTGGGGCATGCTGCTGTGGCTCATGACGAGCGGGTACGCGCGGACGCTGTCCCAAGGGCTCAAGAGACTCTTCCCGAACGTCGTCTTCCGATTCCCGCTGTACGTCGCGGGCATCGTCTTCGCGCTGTTCGCGCTCGGACTGCCGCTGCGCCTTCTGTCGTATTCGATCGCGCAAAGCTACGACGTATCGACGCTGTCGCTCGCCGGCTGGTGGAGAGACCAATGGGTGCAGCTCGGCGTCGAATACGTGTTCATGACGGCCGTCACGGCGGTCGTCTTCGCGCTCGCCCGCAAAGGCGGCACGTGGTGGTTCCGGCTGTGGCTGTGCGCGGTCCCGTTCATATTGTTCTTGATGATCATCCGGCCGCTCGCCATCGATCCGCTGTTCTACAAATACGCGCCGCTGGGCGACAACGAGCTGCGGCATCACATCATCGAGATGACGTCGCGCGCGGGCGTGCCGACGGAGCGGGTGTTCGAGGCGAACTATTCGGAGAAAACGAACGCGATCAACGCGTACGTCGACGGCATCGGCCCGAGCTTGCGCATCGTCATTTGGGATACGGCGCTGCATAAGCTCGAGGCGCCGGAAATCGTCGTGCTGACGGCGCACGAGGTCGGCCACTACGTCATGAAGCATCTGCAGTGGAGCGCGTTCGGGGCGGTCGTCTCCGCTTTCTTCCTGCTTTGGCTCGGCAACCGGGCGTATCGGTTCGCGCTGAAGCGCTGGCGAGCGTTCTTGTTCATTCGCAATCCGGCGGATTGGGCGGGGCTGCCGCTCATGCTGCTCGTCCTTTCCGTGCTGACGTTCGCCGCGTCGCCGATTTCGAACGCGGTGTCGCGCGGCGCGGAGCGGGCGGCGGACCGGTACGCGTACGAGCTTACCGGGGACGAGCAAGCGGCGGTGTCGCTGTACCAGAAGCTCGCGCTGTCGGCGCGCGGCACGCTGCACCCGCCGGCGCTGTCGTACTGGTTCCGGTACACGCATCCGCCGCTCGGCGAACGAATCGCGGAGGCGCTGCGCTATGAGCGAACGCTCCCGTAAGCTCGTTCTGTTCGCGCTCTCGGGCGTGTTCACGTCTCCGGATTTTATGGACGGGTTCCGGGACGCCGTCCTGGCGCGAGCCCGCCGAGGCGGATGGGACGCCGAGGCGCATTCGCTCATGCCGTACGGCGATTGGAGCGGGTCCAAGCTGCGGCAGGCGATCGAGGTGGCGGCGGACGTGTGCGGGCCGCTCGTCGGCGGCGCTCGCGCGGCGCGCGATGCCGATCGGCTGTGCGAAGGAGCGGGCAGCGCTCGCATCGCGCTGCTCGGCCACAGCGGCGGCGGGATCGCCGCGCTGCACGCGGCGCGGCTGCTTCAGCGGAGCGGATTCGACGTGGCGGCGATCGCGATGATCGGCTCGCCGAAGCGGCCGATTCCCGCTGCGCTGCGGGACAAGACCGCTTTCCTGTACGCCGCGAGCGAGAGCGGACGGGCAGTCGACGGCGTCGCCCGCGCGGGCGCCTGGCTCGGCCGGCCGCCGGCGCGGATCGTTCCGCTCCGGCTGATCGGCGGACACCCGGATTATTTCCGCTCCGCTCCGCCTTTCGTGAACGAGCGCGGGGATTCGAATTTGCGCATTTCGGCGGATGCCGCGTGGGGCTGGGTCGAGGAGCGGCTGGGAGACGGCCGTTAATCGGCCGCCGGGCCGTCGTCGTTCGACACGAATTTGCGGAGCTGCTCCCACTGGCCTTCTTTCCGCAAAATTTCGGCCTGCTTCTCGCCGAAAATATCGTAATGCGGATACGATTCGCGGTGATGAATGTACTGCGGCGGCAGTCCGTGCGAGACGGCCCATCGCCGCAGCCGTTCCACATCCGCGCAGCCGACCTTCGTCACCGAACGGATGCCCGGGATGCGGGGATGAATCCAATAATGGGTCAAGAACGCGATCCGGCCGCTGGCGACCTGCCGCTTCCATTCGTTCAATTGCTCTCTGGTGACGCCAAACGCCATGTCGCTGAACGCTCCTTCCCGATACCGAAACCGCGCCGAATCGGCGGCGGTTTTTTTTGCATCATAACGGTTTTTGCCGCAGGTGACAAGCGGCGGAGCCGGGGACGCCGAAGTCGGTGCGGAACAATGTGAAAATAGTGCTATAAGGATCCAAAAATGTTTTATTTCGCATGTGTCACACCTTTTTTATAATATGAATATCGTACCAATCTTGATGTGAACGAGGAGGCCGTACCTTATGGCAGAACGTCAGCTCCGTTGGGGCATTCTAGGCTGCGCCGGCATCGCCCAGCGCGCGGTGATTCCGGGGATCAAAGAGTCGAGCACGGGGGTCGTCGCGGCGATCGCAAGCCGCGACGAAGCGAAAGCGAAGGAGACGGCAGAGAAGCACGGCATTCCGAAAGCGTATTCATCGTATGAAGCGCTGCTCGCCGACGACGATATCGATGCCGTGTACATTCCGCTGCCGAACCATCTGCACTGCGAATGGACGGTGAAGGCGGCCGAAGCGGGCAAACACGTGCTGTGCGAAAAGCCGGCCGCGCTGAACGCCGACGAAGCGGCGGCGATGGCGGACGCATGCGCGAAGGCGGGCGTCGTGTTCGCGGAAGCGTTCATGTACCGCTATCACCCGCGCTACGCCAAAATCAAAGAATTGATCGCCTCGGGGGAAATCGGCGAGCTGCGAGGCATCCACGGGACGTTCACGTTCAACGGCGCCGCGAACAAAAGCAACGTCCGGTTCGTGAAAGAGTGGGGCGGCGGATCGATTTACGACGTCGGGGTATACCCGATTTCCGCGGCGCGCCTCGTGACGGGGCAGGAGCCCGAAGCGGTCACGTGCCGGGCGTTCTTCTCCCCGGAGCACGGCGACGTCGACATGATGGCGTCCGGGCTGATCGAGTTTCCGAACGACGTCTCTCTGACGTTCGATTGCGGCATGTGGGCGGAATTCCGCAACACGCTCGAAATTTTAGGCACGCAGGGACGCATCGAGGTGCCTTCGGCGTATATCGGTCCGCAAAACATCGTGCTGTACCGCAAAGGCGAGCGCACCGAGCTCGACATGCCGACGCTCAACACCTATACGCTGCAGGCCGACGCGATCGCCGCGGCGGCGAACGGGACGGCGCCGCTGCCGTTCGAGCCGCAGGACGCGATTCTCAATATGCGCGTCGTCGACGCTTGCCTCAAATCCGCCCGCGAACGAATTCGCGTTCAACTGTAAAGGAGGAGCATTCCTATGCAAACGACACCCTTGATCGAAACGATCGACGTATCCGGATTGAAAAAAGGCGTTTCGCGCCTCATCCTCGGCACCGACTACTTCAAGCCCGAGATCATGGACCGCATCGGTCCGATCATGGACGAATTCGTCGCGCTCGGCGGCAACACGCTCGACACCGCCCGCGTTTACGCCGGCGGCCTCAGCGAGGCGGCGGTCGGTCAATGGATCCGAGAGCGGGGCAACCGCGAAAAAATCAACGTCTGGACGAAGGGCGCCCATCACGACAAGAACGGGCCTCGCGTCAATAAGGACGCGATCTACGACGATCTGATGAACAGCCTCGAGGCGCTGCAGATGGACAGCGTCGAGATGTACGCGCTCCATCGCGACGACCCGGCCGTCGAAGTCGGCCCGATTCTCGAGGCGCTCAACGAGCATATCGAAGCCGGCCGGATTTCCGCGATCGGAGCTTCCAACTGGTCGTACCAGCGTTTGCAAGAAGCGAACGACTACGCCGCCGCGCACGGCCTTGTCGGCTTCAGCTTCAGCAGCCCGAACTTCAGCCTCGCGCGGGCGAACGAGCCGTTCTGGGCCGGCTGCGTCTCCGTCGACGACGAGACGCTCGAATGGCACCAGCGGTCCCAGCTGCCGCTGCTGTCTTGGTCGTCGCAGGCGCGCGGATTTTTCTCCGGACGGTATACGCCGGACAATCGCGAGAACGCCGATCTCGTTCGCGTATTTTACAGCGACGACAACTGGGCGCGCCAGCGCCGGGCCGGCGAGCTCGCGCGCGAGAAGGGCGTCACGACGATCCAGATCGCGCTCGCATACGTGCTGAGCCAATCGTTCCCGACCTGCGCGCTGATCGGTCCTGCGAATCTCGACGAGCTCCGCTCCTGCCGAGACGCGAGCCTGCTCCGGCTGACCGAGGAAGAGATCCGCTTCCTCGAAGGCTGAGCGGCCTGACGCTCGCCTGCGCTACCATTCCTCCGGCGCGATGTTTATAATAAGAGGCATACGTAACGGAGGATGGTCAGCTATGAGGAAAAGAGACGCCGACGCCGGCGCATTCGGCGCCGAGCCGCTGCGCAGCGACATCGATGCGGCGGACGCAACGTCCGCCGCGCGGGGACGCGGAGGCGAACGATGATCACGCGCACCGTCACCCCGTCGGAAGCCGGCAAACGGCTGCATCGCTATTTGCGCAGCTTGATGCCGAATTATCCGCTCGGCCAAATTTACAAAATGATCGATCAAGGGAAAGTGCGCGTCAACGGCAAACGAAAGAAACAAAATTACGAGATGGCGGCCGGCGACGAAATCGCGATCCACGTCGACGAAGCGACGTTCGAGCAATCGGGCGGCGAGGAGAAAAAGCCGAAATTCGTCGGGGTGAACGCGAACATAGACGTCGTCTACGAGGACGACGAGCTGCTCGTCGTCAACAAGCCGGCGGGGCTGCTGACGCATCCCGACCGGACGGAGCAGAAGGACACGCTCATTACGAGGGTGCACGCGTATTTGTACCGCAAAGGCGCGCTCGACAGCAAGCTGTTTCTTCCCGCGTCGGCCAATCGGCTCGACCGCAACACGAGCGGCCTCGTTCTGGTCGGCAAGACGGCCGGGATGCTTCATCGGTTGAACCAATGGGTGCAGCGGAGAGAAATCGGCAAGTTTTACGTGACGATCGTTCAGGGCCGGTTGGAAGGCTCCGGCACGATCGACGCGGCGCTCTCGCGCGACGAAACGTCGAACCGGACGAGGGTGTCGGCGGCCGAAGACGCGCGGGAGGCGATCACGCATTACGCGGCGCTGCAGACGTCGAACGGGTACACGCTCGTGGAGGTCGAACTCGAGAGCGGGCGCACGCACCAAATCCGTTCGCATTTCCAAAGCATCGGCCATCCGCTGCTCGGCGACGTCAAATACGGCGGCAGGCCGTACGAGGGCGTCAACCATCAGCTGCTGCACGCGTGGAAAGTGACGCTGCCCGACGGGCGCGTCTTTACCGCTTCGCCGCCGTCGACGTTCGGCGCCGTCATGCGGAAGCTGCGCCTTTCGCTCGCGGACCGGTAACGGCTCCAACGTTCGCGTCCCGCAAAAACCCTCTTTTCCCGACTCGGGAGAAGGGGGTTTTTCACGTGAGAGCATACGAGGCGGAATATTTAAATGTAAAAGAAAGCAGGAAAATGACGGTAAATGTCGAATGTTGTCAACATGGTCAGTCACTGTCGCAGAGGTGGAAGCAGCATTGAATAGAAAACAGGTCTTACACGAAGCCTCGCAAGTCGTATTCGAGCACTTGGGTCGCCTCCTCGGCGGAAGGTCGTACTTCCTCGCCGAGAACGATCTCACCACGAATTGGATCGTCAGCGCCTGGAATCGGAACGAACCGCTCGTCAAGACCGGAGCAGCGCTTTCATACGAACATACTTACTGCAAAATCGTTTACGACCGGGAAGGTCCCGCCTGGATCCCCGATACGAGCGCGGACCCGTCCACCATGCATCTCGAAGCGACGGAGCGGCTCGGTCCGTGTTCTTTCATCGGCGTTCCCGTCTACCGAAGCGGCGGCCGCAGATACGGCACGATTTGCGCGATCGACCGTCCGCACGGCTTCGACGATACGGCGCTGGCGCAGTTGGAACAGGCCGCCGTGTTTATCGGCGTTTTACTGGACGTAGAGAACAGTTTTTACATAGACGAATTAACGGAGCTGTACAACCGGACGTATTTAGAGATGTTTTACGATCATTTGTCGGCAGAAGCGAACGTCGGGGCGGTGTTTATCGACATCGACCGCTGCAAGACGATCAACGAAACGTACGGGAGGCCTTTCGGGGACGAATTGCTTCGGCAGTTCGCCGAGCGGCTTCGGAACGCCGTCCGCGGCGCGGGCATTCCGGCGCGTTACGCGGGCGACGAATTTATGGCGATCTTCTTCCACCGGACGAAGGAGCAGCTCGAAGCGGCGGCGGCCAGCATATACCGAAAGCTGACCGAGCCGTTCCTCGTGATGGGCCGCGAGGTGAGCGTCACGGTCAGCATGGGCGTCAGCGCGGAGGGCGGATCGCTGCGGGATCATATTTTGCAATCGGACGCCGCGATGTATCAAATCAAGAAGAACGGCAAACAGGGCATCGCCGTGTACGACGATCGGCTTCATCCGCTCATTCCGGAGAACGGCGTCCGCCGCAGCGTGAAATTCAACAGCTTCCAAATCGTGTACCAGCCGATCGTCGAGGTCGCTACCGGCGAATCGGCCGTCGAGGCGCTCGTGCGCATTCGGCATCCCGAGATGGGGATCGTCGGACCGAACATGTTTCTGCCGGCCGCCAAGCAATCGGGATATTTGCTGCAGATGGATTTGCACACGATCCGCACCGCCTGTTTGCAAGTGCAGGAGCTGCCCGATTGGCGAAACCGCATCGCGAAGCTCGCGGTCAACTGCGACGCGCTCGAGCTGCGGCAGCCCGATTTTCCGGAGATGGTCGATGCGATCTTGCGCGAGACGAACTTTCCGGCGGACCGCCTGGAGTTCGAATTGAACGAACGGATCAGCTTATTCGACGTCGAAGCGATCGAACCGCAAGTGATGCGCATGCGGGAGCAGGGCATTTCGTTCGCCTTGGACGATTTCGGCCACGGCAGCTCGACGCTCGGACTGCTGCTGAAGCTGCCTGTGGAGAAGGTGAAGCTGGATCGGCTGTTCGTCGAACAGATCGACCGGGATCCGCGAAGCCGTACGATCGTCGAGCATCTGCTGGCGATGTGCGAGCGGCTCGGCCTCGCGGTCGTCGCCGAAGGCATCGAGACGGATGCGCAGCTGCGGACGCTGCGCGAACTCGGCTGCCGCTGGATGCAGGGCTACCGGCTCGGACGGCCCGTGCCGTTCGAGCAGCTGCACGATACGCTGCTGGCCGCGGCGGCGCCGTAATACCTTCCGGCTACAGCTTCCTGGCCGGATCCGCGCCCGGGATGAACCGGAATAAGTCCCCGTAGACGATCGCATCCGACGACGTGAGCCGGTCGATCGCCTGCCGCTTGAACGGCTCGCACGCCGCCGCGTCGATTCGGCCGCCGCTCGCTTTGTCATAGCAAGCGTTCTTCGTGTAGACGAGCCGGTCGGTCACGAAGCTGCCGTCTCGGAAGACGACGAACTGCGGCCGGCCGGCGGCGAATAAATCCCGCCCGAAGTAATACCGATCTTCCGGCGTCGCGCCGAGCAGGTGGAGGAGCGTCGGATACAAATCGATTTGACCGCCGACCGTCGGCATGCGGCGCCCCGGCACGCCGGGGATATGGATGAGCAGCGGCACCCGCTGCAGCCGAACCGTATCGTACGGCGTAATCAACGGCTTGCCGAGCAGCTGCGCCATCGCTTTGTTGTGCTTGGTCGAGATGCCGTAATGGTCCCCGTACAGCACGAACACGGAACGTTCGTACAACCCCTGCGCTTTGACCGCCTCGAAAAACCGCTCTACCGCTTGATCCAAGTAGCGCACGGTCGGAACATACCGATTCAGCGTCCGGGAACTGGACGTATACTCCGGCAGCAGCCGATGCGCCTCGTCCAGCTCGAACGGATAATGGTTCGTCAGCGTAATCAATTTGGCGAAGAACGGCTGCGGCAGCTTCGCCGCGAGCGCGACGCTCTGTTCGAAGAACGAGACGTCGTTCAGTCCCCAGCCGATCCGATTTTCCTCGTTTACCGCGTAATCCCGCACCGAATAAAACCGGTCGTACCCGAGCGCCGGATACATGCGGCCACGGTTCCAGAACGACGGATCGTTCGCGTGGAACGCCGCCGTCGCATACCCCTCGCGCTTCAGCGACATCGGCAGCGTACGGTACACGTTCTGCGCATGCGTGAAGAAGACAGCGCCCGTCGGGAGCGGGAACAGGGACGTATCGATGAGAAACTCCGCGTCCGACGTTTTGCCTTGTCCCGTTTGATGATAAAACTCGTCGAACGCAAAGCTGTCCTTCATCAGCCGATTGAGGAACGGGGTCGCTTCCCGTCCGTCGATGCGCCGCTCCAGCATGAAACTCTGCAGCGATTCGAGCGAAATCAAAAACACATTGCGGCCCTTGGCGACGCCGAACAAGGACGGATCGGCGCCATCTAGGGGGAGCTCGTCGAAGATGCGCGCCGCCTCCTCGAAATCGGCTTCCCTCGCCAGCGCTTTACGCGAGCCCATGCGGGCGTTCAGCACCGCGTCGTATACGTGGTAATTGTACGCGCCGATACTGCGCACCAAGATTTGCCGGTCGAACGCCCGCGTCAGCAGGTCCGGACGGACGCTTTCGGCCATCGAATAGTTGCAGGCGAGCAGCCCGGCGGCGAGGCCGGCGGCGGCGGCCGTCCGATAGCGATTCCACGGAGCGGGGCGGAACCGGCGGCGCGCGGCGGCCAGCGACAGCAGCAACCCGTCCGCGAACAAGAGCGGGTCGGTCGGCTGCGTCAATTGCAGCACGCTGCTCCACAAATCGTTCATATGTTCGGACTGCAGCAGCACCGGGATCGTGATGAAATCGTTAAAAAATCGGTAAAAGACCAAATCGGCGAACAGCAGCGCCGATGTCGTGAAAGCGAGCGCGATCAAAGCGACGGAGAGTCTGCGGCGGAACGCCGCCGCGCATAACGCCGTCATCGCCAGCACGGAGGCGAGCGGATTGAGCGCCATCAACAGCTCCTGCTCCCAGCCGGATACCGGCAGCTCGAACGCGAGACGCTGCGTCAAATACGATTTCGCCCAAATCGCCGCGATGGCGAAGTAAATGAAGGCGTTGCTCCTCAACGCGAGTTCCCCCTCGGAATCGAAAAATAACAGACGTTAGCTTGACCCCGAATTCCGAAAATATTCCGGCGCCCCCAATGAAATACTAAAGCACCGATATTAGCGACGGGACGGTGTAGAGCAGGGCGATGCGAACTGGGAGTCGCGAGCGAAGCGGATTGGCGGCGGCCGCGTTTCTGATAGCGTTATATTTGGCTCCGCTGTATGTGCTGGGGCAAGACGCGCACGTCCGCATTCACGATAATTTGGATTCTAATATCGCTTGGTATAGGGTGCTGCTGCGCAGCGGCGAATGGTTCGGGCCGCACGATGCCGTCGTGCCCCAAATCGCGAACGGACTGCCGCGCAATGCGTACGGAACGGAATTCAGCCTCTTGATCGCGCTTCATGCGGCGTTCCCGCCGATGCTGGCGTACGCGGTCAGCCAGACGCTCGTTCGCGCGTTCGCGTTCCTTGGGATGTATTGGCTGCTGCGCGATCATTTGCTGCCGGGCGGCGGACCTCGGCTCGTGCGGATCGGCGTGCCGCTGACGTTCGCGCTGACGCCGTTCTGGCCGTCGGGCATGCTGAGCACGCTCGGACAGCCCCTCGCGCTCTGGGCGTTCCTGCACATCCGCCGCGGCGGCGGCCGCCTCAAGCATTGGGCGGCGATCGTATTGCTCCCGCTGTATTCGAGCTTCGTGCTCGGTTTTTTCTTCTTCCTCGCGGCGATGTCCGGGCTGTGGGCGTGGGACGCCTTGACGAAGCGCCGCTGGAATGCGCCGCTGCTCGGCGCCGTCGCGCTCATGACCGCGATCTATCTCGCGATCGAATATCGGCTGCTGCTGTCGCTCGTGCTCGCCGAAGCGCCGACGAGCCGGTCGGAGTTCGTGTCGTCGCGGCTGTCGACGTGGCGATGCGTGCGGCTCGCCTTCAAAAATTTCACGCTCGGCCATAACCATGTACATACGCTGCATACGGCCGTCGTGCTGCCGGTTACGTTCGTCGGCGCTTTGCTAGCCGCGGGACGGCGTTCGTGGCGGGATCGCTTGGAAGGCAGGCTGCTGCCGCCGCTGCTGCTGCTGAGCGCGGCGCTGTCGACGTGGTACGCGTTCTGGTTTCACGAGGCGTGGCAGCCGTGGAAAGAGCGCTTCGACCTGCTGAACACGTTCAACTTCGCCCGATTCCACTTTTTGCGCCCGCTGGTCATCTACGCCGCGTTCGCGCTGGCCTGTTCGCTGTTTTGGCGGAAAGGCGGCAAGCGGGGGCGCGCCCTCGTCTACGCGGCGATCGCCGCTCAGACAGCGGTGCTTCTCGCGGCGAACGACGAAATCGTCTACCGCGACGAGCCGTCGTTTCGTGAGTTTTACGCGGAGGCGCAGTTCCGGGACATCGCCGCGCACATCGGCCGTCCGTTCGAGGACTACCGCGTCGCCAGCATCGGCCTGCATCCGGCCGTGGCGCAATTCAACGGCTTTTACACGCTGGACACGTACAACAATTTCTACCCGCTCGCCTATAAACACGCGTTCCGGGAAATCATCGCGAAGGAGCTCGCCAAAAACAAAAAGCTGCGGACGTATTTCGATACATGGGGCGGCCGCTGTTACGTATTCGTGGACGAGCTCGGAAAAAAATACGACTTCCGGAAAACGTCGAAAAAAAAGGTGCGCCGGCTCGAGCTCGACGCCGCGGCGTTCCGAAGGCTCGGCGGGCGGTACATCCTATCCGCCGTGCCGATCGCGAACGCCGAAGCGAACGGGCTGCGCCTGCTGCGCATCTTCGACCACCCCGAGTCCGCTTGGCGCATTCACCTGTATGAGGCGATTCCCGATTGACGCATACTAACTGCGATGGGAAAGGGGGGATAACGACATGGCAAAGCCGGATAATCGAGCCGACAACGTGCCGCACCTGCAGAAGGCGATCCAAAATACGTTGAAAAAACTGCACGACACCGAGGATTATTTGGAGGAGTTCGGGGAGGAGATCCCTCAGCAAGAGAAGGAAACGCTGCTCGCGAAGAACGAGCGGCGCGAGCAATCGATCGCGAAATTCCGCCGAGAAGTGAGCGAGGAAGCGCACGAAAACCCATAACCCGCATCCGACCCCGTCCCGTGGACGGGGTTTTTTTCGTTTCCGCGGGCGGGCAAGGGGCAGTTTAGCTCTCGATCGCGGCGAGCAGCTTGATTGCTCCCCCGCCCAGGGGAAAGGTACATGACCACATGCCGGCGGGCGGCCGCGCTGCCCGCCGGAGCGTGCGCATGGCGACGGGCGGCTCGATGGTGACGAAATCGACATAGTTGTGGAACATGCGGAGGCTGTTGCCGGCGACGATGTTCAGCGCCTCGCCCAGCGCGTCCAGCATCAGCGGCATTTCTTCTTCCGCGCTCCAGCCGCCGTAGCTCATCCGATGCAGCAGACGCAGCGCCCCGTCGACGTCGACGCTGAGTAGCAAGCCGCCGTCCAGGGCGCCTTCGAGGAACGCGCAGGCGGTGACGTCGAGCAGCGGGGCGGCCGGCTCCCAGATCGGAGCGAACGGCGCGTCCGCGGCGGGGAAGCCGAGATGATGCTCGAAGTAAATGCGGGCGGCCTCCGCCATCCGCGCGAGCAGCGCGGGGGGAGCTCCCGCGCCCTGAGCTTCGGCCGGCGCCCCGGCATCGTCCTCGTACGGATGCAGCCAGCCGGCGAGGCGCTTCGCGCTCCGCTCCAAGGCGTGCCCGATGTCCGCGGCCGCGGCCGGCTCGTGCGCGCCGGCTTCGTCGGCGGGGCGATCGCAGCGCGCGATATATTTCCAGCTTACGAGATCGAACCGGTTGCGTTCGTATACGCTGCGAAACAGCGCCTTCGCTTCCTGGTAATCCCCGGACTCGAACAGCGCTCGCGCTTGCTCGAACATCTCTTGCGTCTGCGCCTTCTTTTCATAAATTTCGGGCGCGTCCGCCTGATACAGCTCGTAGATGCGTTCGGAGCGCTGGCGCCCGCGAACCCGGACGGTATCGATGTGCCGCATCGCGTACTCGTTCGCGCGGGCGAGGCGCTCCACCGTGTTGCCCGTCAGCAAGAGGGAGGTGCCGTACGACTTGTTCAGCCCTTCGATCCGAGACGCGACGTTGACGGCATCGCCGATGACCGTGCCTTGCAGGCGGCTCTCGCCGCCGACGACGCCGAGCAGCAGCGGCCCGCTGTTGAGGCCGATGCCGACGCGGATCGGCTCGTAGCCCGCGCGCAGCCGGCCCAGGTTGTAGTCGCGGAGGCAAGCAAGCATATGCAGCGAAGCGCGAACGGCGTCGTCCGCGGTCGTGCCGAACAGCGCCATGATCGAGTCGCCGATGAATTTGTCGATAAATCCGCCGAACGTCTCGATGCTCGGCTCCATGCGGGACAAATACGAATTTAAAAACCGGAGGGTTTCCTCCGGCGTCAATCGTTCGGACAGCGACGTGAAGGAGCGAATGTCCGAAAACAGCACGGTCATGTCGAGCCTGACGTAATCGTCCAGCCTCAGCTCGCCGATCGAACCCTTATTCATGTAGGTCAGCATTTGATGGGGCACGAACCGATGGTACGCTTCCGTCAATTTCCTGTCGTTCATACGACGATTTGGGACAAGTCCGAATAGATGGTGGAGAAGAGGCTTTCGTCCATCGCCTTCAGCCGGGCGTTCAGCGGCTTGGACGACGACACCGTCTTCGCCGTGCCGCCGGCTTGCAGGATCGCCTGCGCATAGCCGACGATGCGCTCGAGCGCTTCTTCGGCGAACGCCTCGGACGCATCGAACAGGAACACGACCTTCAGCGGCTTAATGAACTGGAAGCCCGCGACCGCGCCGCCCAGCGCATCCAGTTCGGCGGCGCCGACCGACCCGCGCAGCGTCACGAGAAACACGCCGTTCTTGTTCGTAATTTCGAACGGCGCGGCTTCGCTCGGCGCGGCCGACGCTTTCGCCGCCGCCGACGGCGAGGACGCTGCGGCGATTTCGTCCGACTGCTCCGTCCGCAGCACCTCGTTGATCGTCTGCAGCACCTTCTCCGCCGTAATCGGCTTAAGGATGTAATGCTTCGCGCCGTTCTGGATGGCGTCGAACACCATGCTGCGCTGGTCGAGCGCGCTGATCATTATGATGTTCGCCTCCGGATAGGAGGCGATGATTTTTTTGACCGCGTCGATGCCGCTCATGACCGGCATCGTAATGTCCATCGTTACGAGGTCCGGCATCGTTTTCACATATTCCTTATATGCTTCGATCCCGTTCGACGCTTCGGCCACGACCTCGTGACCCGCCTCCGTAAGCATCATCTTTAAATTGCGGCGCATCAAAATCGAATCGTCTACGATCAATACCGTTGCCATGGGCTTCGTCCCGTCCTTTTCCCGTATCGTTTCTCGTTACATTTTAATAAATCCGATGCCGACGCCGCCCGCCGTTCCGAGCAAGTCGACGGACCACATTTCCGACTCCGCGACCTTCATCGAAGCGCCCTGCGTGAAGACGGTGATCGGCGGATCGATTTGAAGGTACGCTTCCAGCGCGTCCATCGCCCGAAGCGAATTGCCGAATACGATGTTGGCGGTTTCCGCGAGCGTATCTTCCGTATACAATCGCTTCTCCTCCGGCGTCAGCTCGCCGTAAGCGAGCCGCTCGGTCAGCGCGTCCGCGGTCGGCTCGTCCATCGTCAGCACGAACATGCCGTTGCAGGCGCCTTGGACCGGCATGAACGTCGAGAAGTTGCGGAGCGCCATCTTGCCGCCGACTTCGGCGCGTACGTCGCCGAAGGTAAAGCCCAGCTCCGCGTGGCTCTCGAAGAACGCCGCGGCCGTCTCCGCGATCGGCAGCAGCAGCGACGCCGGCGTCACGTCCGGCAGACGGGAGAGCGAGTCGTACGGCAGCGTCACCGTGAAGACGGTGCCTCCGCCGACGGTCGAGCGCACCGCGACCTCGCCGCCGAGCCGCTCCGTCTCGTAGCGCAGCGCGGACAGCCCGACGCCGCGGCCGGAATACTCGGTCACCTCGTCTTTGGAGGACAGCTCGCCGTGGAACGCGAGCAGCATCGCCTCCTCGTCGCCGAGCGCATCGGCTTCCCCGCCGCTCAGCACGCCGAGCTCCACGGCTTTCCGCTTCAGCTTGCCGACGTCGATCCCGCGGCCGTCGTCGGAGACGCTCAGCTCGATCGTGTCGCCCTCGAGCGAGACCGCGCAGCGGATGCGTCCGTATTCCGGCTTGCCGGCCGCGAGCCGTTCGTCGGGCCCTTCCAGCCCGTGGTCGACCGCGTTGCGGAACACGTGGACGAGCGAGCGGGTCAAATCGAGGTACGCGTCGCCGTCCACGAGGAAATCGCCGCCCTCGATGTCGAACGGCGCCACCATCTTATCGAACCGCTCCGAGAGGCCGAGCACGTAATCCGGATACGAGGCGAGCAGCTCGCGGAACGGCTTGTACCGGATTTTGCGCAGCTCCGGCAGCAGCAGGCTGCAGTCGGCGGGGGAGAGGGTCGCCATCATTTTGCGTTCGAGCTCCATAATTTTGGAGCGGTCGACGAGCAGCACGTGCTCCTGCTCGAAGAACGCGTCGCCGAGCACGCCGCGCAGCACGTCCTGCTCCTCTTCGAGCCAAGAGAGCATGCGGAGCTCGCGGAGCCGGTCCGCGGCCTCGGCCGCCGAGGGCGGATCGCTTCGCTTGCTCCA
This sequence comes from Paenibacillus sp., assembly GCF_035645195.1. Classification (NCBI taxonomy): domain Bacteria; kingdom Bacillati; phylum Bacillota; class Bacilli; order Caryophanales; family Paenibacillaceae; genus Paenibacillus; species Paenibacillus sp. The sequence goes on from NZ_DASQNA010000041.1 coordinate 76,826, forward strand.
TGCCGAAATCGTCGATTCCACGCCGTGCAGCCGATCGGCCATGCGGGACATGCCGATTTGAGCGAAGCTGCCTTTGAACGTGTGCACGGTCCGGAACAAATCGAACAAGGCCGATTTCATCTCCGCGTCGGGCACGCCGGCGTCGAACGGCGCAGCGCACCATTCCGAGAACGATCGCGCGAGCGACGCGTATTGGTTGTAGTCGACGACGACTTTGACGACCATCTGCAGCGTGTTTCGCTCCTGCTCCATGCGGCTTTGCAGCAGTTTTTTTTCCGTGACGTCGGTCAGGATGACCATGCATTGTTCCTTCGCGCCGCCGGCCGCCGAACGGTCCGCGATCATGGCGTATTCGACCTGCACGTGCTTCTGTCCGACGGTCGTCTCGTCCGGCAGCAGCGGGAGAAGCACTTGGCGCCGCGCCGGGTCGCGTTCGGCGAACAGCTTGCCGAGCAGGCTCGCGATGAAGCGCCGCTGTTCTTCGTCGCCGGAAGCGAGCATGTCGGGGAACGGGCGCCCCGCGATCGGCTCGCCGTACAGCCGGAGGCATTCGCGGCTGTATTCTTCGTCGACGAGCAATTCCGGGCCGAACGTCAAAAATCCTTGCTTCGCGTTGTCGAGCAGGTTGCGGACGCTGCGCTCCCGCTCGGTAAGGAGCGCCTGCGCTTCCTGAAGCTGCCGCTTCGAGCGGGTCAACTCGTCGTGCTGCGCTTCCAGCTCGTCGTACTGCTCTTCCAGCGTCGCCTTCTGGCGCTGCTGCTCATCGGCGTAGCGCTTCATTTTATCCATAATCCGGTTGGTGGAGTTCATGAGCGATTCGATTTCGCGGAGCGGACGTTTGAGCTCGATTTTCGCTTCCAGCGTGCTCTCGTAATCGTCGTCGGCGATCGCGCGCACCTTCTGTTCGAGCTGAGCGATCGGCGCGATCAAGGGGGCGGTCAATAGAAGAATGACCAGCTTCGACAGCAGCAGGCCGATCAGGAACAACCCGAATAAGACGACGGCGATGACGAACGTCAGCGCGAGCGGGATGAGCGGGTTGACGCCGACCTTGATCGTGCCGTGCGTCTCGCCGGTCGATTCGTCGACGAGCGGCTTTACGCTTTCGGTTTTATAGTACTCTATCAATTTCGAAACCGATTCGTCCTGGATTCGAACCATTTGCGGTACGTTGGAGTAGACCGTCTCGCCGTGCAGCAGCAGCTCGACGTAGATCGCGTCTTCCATCACTTTCGGCTCGACGCCCCAGCGTCCGTCTTCGTTCGTGACTTCGTAAAGCCATGTCGCTTGCTCGTATTTCGTCACTCTTTCGATCCGTTCGAGAATCCAGCCGTTCGCGGCGGGATCGTCGGGATCGAGTTCCGACAACGTAGAGGCGCCGAAGGAATGGAGGATCGTAGGGGAGGTGACGTCTTCCGCGATCGAGGAGGCGAAATAGTTGGAGAGCGAATAGCTGACCGTCCGGAACAAGCCGACGAACAAGGCCATCAGCACGAGGGAGAACAGCAGCAAATTCATAAACGATAAATAATGCATGTTGCGAACGATGCGCTTGCGCAGCGTTCTTCGGTTTTTCCGCGGCTTCGCGAGTCCCGGCGCGGGCGGAGGATGCAGGCCCGAAGTCGGAGGACTCGCCGAGGCGGTTGGGTGGTTGGTAGCAGTCATCGGCAGCATGTCACCTAGTTTCTATGATCTTGAACGCAGGTCTATTATAGTAGAGGGGAGACGGCTTGGTAAACCTTCTCAGGTCTAGGTTGAGCGGCGGCAAAAGCCATTGATTTCCAAATAACGCTAAGATATAATAGAAGCACTCTATCTATGAAATATACGCCGGAGGGGGAACCGCATCATGTCGATCGAAGCCGCGATGCTAAAGCGCGACGTCGTTTACGCGATGTACGGCAAGGTTAAGGATATGGCCGTACAGCAGTCCGCGCAGCTGCTGGCCGACTTCGCGGACGCCCAACCGAAGACGCCGCAGGCGGCGCCGGCCCCGCATCCGTTTCTCGGCGGCGCGCTGGACGTGAAAGCATAAACCAGGTCCCTTGGACGAGACGGTCCAGGGGCTTTTCTTTTCTGCAAAGGAGATGGATGTCCATGAGAAGCATAACGATCCTTCCGAAATTGAAAGAGCCGGAGCTCCGCCGCATCCGCGACGCTGCGCCGGGCTGGACGATTCATGCCGGCGAGGCGGCGACGAACGAGGCCGTCCGCGAGTCCGAAATCGTCGTCGGCTGGCGCGACGGCTTGGAGCGGGAGCTGCTCGCGGACGGCGCGCGGCTGCGCTGGCTGCAAAGCTGGAGCGCGGGGATGGATCACCTCGACATCGACCGCTTTCTGGAGCGCGGCGTTTATTTGACGAGCGCGAACGGCGTCCATGCGTTCCCGATTTCGGAGACGATCTTCGCGATGCTGCTCGCCTTTACGCGCAAGCTGCACGTCTATGTCCGCAACCAGTCGCGGCGCGTCTGGGACCACGGGGGCCTTAAGCTCGAGCTGCACGGCAAGACGCTCGGCCTGATCGGGGTCGGGGCGATCGGCGAGGAGACGGCGCGCATCGCGAAGGCGGGCTTCGGCATGCGGGTGCTCGGGGTGCGGCGTTCGGCGAAGCCTTCGCCGAACGTCGACGCGATGTATCCGCCTTCGGAGCTCGCGAGCATGCTGGCCGAATGCGATTACGTCGTCAACGCGGCGCCGGCGACGAACGAGACGCGGCGGATGTTCGGCGAGCGCGAGTTCGCGGCCATGAAGCCGACGGCGTTTTTCGTCAACGTCGGCAGAGGCGCCGCCGTCGACGAGGCGGCGCTCGCCGCCGCGCTGCAGGAAGGCCGGATCGCCGGGGCGGGGCTAGACGTGTTCGAGGAGGAGCCGCTGCCGCCGGAGCATCCGCTGTGGGCGATGGACAACGTGATCGTGACGCCGCATTCGGCGGGCTCTACCGAGCATTACAACGCGAGAGCGGTCGATATTTTCCTCGACAATCTCGCCATGTACTTGGACGGCTTGCCGCCGGCGCGCAATTTGCTCGGCGACGCGAAGCGCTATTAAGGGCGGACGACGCCGATGGCGCGCGAAACGTTCGTCCTGTTTTCGATCGCGCACTGGGCCGGTCTGATCGCCGCGGCGCTCGTCGTTGCCGCGATCGTGGCGGCGAGGCGGCAGCTTCGCCATCCGGCGCGGAATCGGGCGTTCCGATACGGACTTGCCGCCGCGCTGGCCGGCTCCGAGCTCGCGCTATATGCATGGTATACGGCGACGGGGCAGTGGGGGCTGTACGCGCTGCCGTTCCAGCTGTGCACGATGACGCTATGGATCTCCGTTCTCGCCCTGGTGACGAAAAGCCGCATCGCGTTCGAAATTTCGTTTTTCCTAGGCATATTAGGCGCGATGCAAGCGCTGTTGACGCCATACTTGGTCGTGACGTTCCCGGATTTCCGCTATTTCCATTTCTTCTTCGCGCATATCGCGATCATCGCCGCCGGCGTCTTCCTCGCCGCGGTGGACCGATATCGGCCGACCGCGCGATCCGCGCTTCGCGCCTGGCTGTGGCTGAACGCGCTCGCCGTGCCGGCGTTCGTCGCCAATCGGTTCACGGGCGAAAACTTCATGTTCCTCGCCCGCAAGCCTCCGACAGGTTCGCTGCTCGATCTGCTCGCGCCGTGGCCGTGGTACATCGCGCAGCTCGAGCTTGTAGCGCTGGCGTTTTTGTTTGGACTGCTGGCGGTCGTCAAAGCGGCGGATCGGTGGATGCTCCGGTATAAAGCGTAATTTTTGAGACGGAAGGCTTACGCGAAACGCAGCGGAAGCCTTTTTTAACGCCCTAATATGTAATATATGTGTAAGATATAAATTGAAAATATGGAAACTATGTCATTTACAATAACATTTTCCGTTATTAATATGGATATATCATCACAAAACACAAAGGGGTGCCGTTCGCATGAATCTTTCGAAGTCGGAGCATGGCCTGTATCGCGCGGCGGCGGCAGGAGCGGCGGCGCGTTTCTACGACGAGATGCACGGTGCCGAAGGCCGAATTCGCGCTCATTACGAAGGCGTGTACGGAACGTTCCGCGGTATGCCCCCGGACAGCTTGGCTCGACGGCAGGCGGCGATGAACGAGCGCATGCTCGAAGAAGGGATCACCTACACGCTGTACCATCCCGATCAAGCCGATCCGCTCGAGCGATTGATCCCGTTCGATCTCATTCCGCGCATCATCCCGAGCGGCGAATGGAGCATGCTCGAGCGCGGGCTGCTCCAGCGCACGAAGGCGCTCAACAGCTTCCTCGAAGACATCTACCACGAGCAGCACATCCTGAACGATTGTATCATCCCCCGCAAAATGATCGTCTCGAACCGCTATTACCGTCCCGAAATGGTCGGCTTGAGCGTGCCGAACGGCATGTACACGACGTGCGCGGGCATCGATTTGATCCGCGACGACCAAGGGAACTATTTCGTGCTCGAAGACAATTTGCGCTCGCCGTCCGGATATTCGTATTTGTTTACGTCCCGATCGATTACGAAGCGAATGCTCCGCGAGCTGTACTTCTCCTACCCCGTCGAGGAAACGGACCACAGCTTGAACCATTTCTTGGCCGCGCTCAAGAGCATGGCGCCGTCGGGGCGATCGTCGCCGACGATCGCGCTGCTGACGCCCGGCAGCTTCAATTCCGCCTACTTCGAGCACACGTATTTGGCGCAGCAAATGGGGATCGAGCTTGTGGAAGGCCGGGACCTCGTCTGCATGGATCACAATATTTATATGCGCACCCGCTCCGGGCTTCGCCGCATCGACGTGCTGTACCGGCGCATCGACGACGACTTCCTCGATCCGCTCGCGTTCCGTCCCGATTCGATGCTCGGCGTCGCCGGCCTCATGAACGCGTATCGGGCCGGCAACGTCGCGATCGCGAACGCGCCGGGCACGGGCGTCGCCGACGATAAAGCGATATATACGTTCGTCCCGGACATGATTCGATATTATTTGAACGAAGAGCCGATTCTCTCGAACGTGCCGACGTATTTATTGAGCCGTCCGGACGAAAGGGAATACGTGCTGCAGCGGCTCGGGGACATGGTCGTCAAGGAGACCTCGCTCTCCGGGGGCTACGGCATGCTGATCGGCCCGTCCGCCTCCGAGCGGGAAATCGAGGCGTTCGCGGACAAAATTCGCGCCAATCCGTCCAATTATATCGCGCAGCCGACGATTCGGCTGTCGACGGCGCCGATTTTCAACGGCGGCGCGTTCGAGCCGAGGCATATCGATTTGCGGGCGTTCGTCCTGTCCGGGAAAGACATGCACGTCATCCCCGGCGGCCTTACCCGCGTCGCGATGAAGCCGGGCTCGCTCGTCGTCAACTCGTCTCAAGGCGGCGGCGTGAAGGATACTTGGGTGCTCGCGGAGTGAATCCGCCGGAACGATAAAAAGGAGGCGTCCCCGATGATGAATCGCATTGCGGCATCGTTGTATTGGATCGGACGGTATACGGAGAGAGCGGAAAACCATGCACGCTTGATCGACGCGTTCTATCACATTCGCGAGGAAACGTCGACGGGGGAGAGGCTGTGGATTCGCATCGTGCAGGCGCTCGGCGATCCGGCGGTGTTCGAATCGATGTACCGCAGCTACGGCGAGCGGGAAGTGCTGCATTATATGATCCTCGACCCGGCGCATATCAACTCGATTCACTCCTGCGTCAATCAAGCTAGATCGAATTTGAAAATGATTCGCGACCGGCTGCCCGACGAGCTGTGGGACATTTTGAACGGCTTCGCGCTCTGGCTGAAGAGCAATGAAACCGACGAGCTGCTGCTCGATTCGCCGTTTCTTTTTTTGAAGAGGGTCAAAGAATGGCTTGGGACGTTTTACGGCGTGGCGCACCATACGATGATGCGCGATCATCATTGGCATATTCTCGAGTGCGGCCGCTTTTTGGAACGGGCGGAAAATGCGGCAAGGCTGTTCGACTCCGTTTACCATTCGATCTTGGAGGAGCCGAAACGGACTCATTTCTTCTTGTTCTCGGCGGTGCGCGCCATCGGCGGCGCGGACGTGTTCCGCAGGCTGCACACGGACCATTTCACGATCGAGAACGTCGTCTCCCTGCTGCTGCTGAACGAACGGTTCCCGCGGTCGGTCCAATTCGGGTTAAGCATGCTGGAGGAGCACCTCCGCTGCTTGCGCAATATCGACAGCTCGGATACGACGTACGAGAGAACGATTCGGCTCGTCGTCAAGGCGAGATCCGAAATGTCTTGGCTGGAGGCCGACCCGTCGGACGGCTCGCTGCACGAGCATCTGCTGCGCGGCATGTCGGTCATCAACGGCCTCGGCAGCGCGGTCGGGAACTCCTTTTTTCGCACCGAACAGGGGGCCAACGCATGAAGCTCAAAATTCGTCACATCACTACGTACCGGTACGAGGATCCGGTCACGGACAGTGTCAATGAAATCCGCTTGTCCCCGCGCACCAATTTCCGCCAATCGTGCTATCATCATTCGATCACGGTCGAGCCGACGGCGCCGCTGTTTACGTACGAGGACGGCTTCGGCAATCGCATCCACGCGTTCACGGTCAATCGATTGCACCAAGAGCTCGTCATCACGTCCGAATCGACGGTCGTGACGCACGACAACGACGGCATGCTCGGCCGCGTGCTGACGCCCGAGGAGGATTGGGCGACGCTCGCCGACGACAAGCTGCAGAACAAGTACGCCGAATTTTTGATGCCGACGCACTACGCTTCTCTCGACGACGGCATCTCCGCGTTCGCGAACGAGGCGCGGCTTGCGGGCGCCGGCGTGTACGACCAAGTGATGGCGCTCGTGTCCAAAATTTACGCCGAATTCGAATACCGACCGAACGCGACGCATGTCGGCGCGACGGCGTCCGACGCGCTGCGCGGGCGAGCCGGCGTCTGCCAAGACTTCGCCCACCTGATGATCGCCTCCTGCCGCGCGATGGGCATTCCGGCCCGCTACGCGAGCGGGTACCATTTCATCGGCGATCTGCAGACGCGAACGGCCGATTTCGAACAAGCGTCCCACGCTTGGGTGGAGGCATACATTCCGGGCACCGGCTGGCTCGGATTCGATCCGACCAACAACAACCGGGTCGACGAACGCTATATCAAACTCGGCCACGGGAGAGACTATGTCGACATCGTGCCGGTGAAAGGCATTTACCGCGGGACGCCCAACCAGCAGCTGATCGTCGAGGTGGACGTACAGCGATTATAGTTTCATTAAATAGGTTAAAAATATATCATATTAGTAGTGCTAAAGAACGATCTGTATGGTAGAATCATCCCATAGCATCTTCTTATAACGAACTGGCAAACCTGCCCGAAAGGGAGGGACGCAAAGCCACAGGCCTAAAGGGACGACCTAAGGCGGCTGGGTTGCCGAAAATACGGAGAAGGCTCGTTCGGACTCGAATGGAACGCCCGCGTAATTTTCGGGCGTTTTTTTGTTGCCGGCGCAACCGAGGGGGGTTCACGATGCAGGCCGAATTGATCAACCCGTTCCTGACGTCTTCGATTCAGGTGATCGAAATGCTAGCTAACGTTAGGCCGACGGTAGGGCAGCTGCAGCTGAAACAGGTGCAGTACACGGAGCGCTGCGTGTGGTTGAAAATAAACATACATGGTCAAGTGGAGCGCGACATTTTGTTCGGGTTTCCCGAACGGATGGCGATGAACATGGTCTCGGCGATGCTTGGCGGTTATACGGTGACGGGACTGGACGACATGTGCCGGAGCGCGGTGGCGGAGCTCGGCAATATGATCTGCGGCAACGCGAGCACGATGATGAACCACCGGGGCATCGACGTGGACATTACGCCGCCGCGGCTGATGGACGACGGCGCTCCCGAGTGGGGAAAGCGAGCGGTCAGCATTCCGCTCGATGTCGGTCGAATCGGGCATTTCGACATTCATATTATCGGTTGAACGTAGATATAAAGTACATGCGAACGAGGGGGAAGAGCGGATGTATGAGGCGCTGCATCATGCGGCGGTCGTCGTGACCGATTTGGCGCGCGCGAAGCGGTTTTACGGGGACGTGCTCGGCCTTGCGGAGCTGCCGGATCGGCCGGCGTTCCCGTTCCCGGGGGCGTGGTACGCGATCGGCGCCGATCAGCTGCACTTGATCGTTCATGAAGGGGCGAAGACGCTGCGCGGCACGCGCGGCATCGATTCGCGGGACGGCCATTTCGCCATTCGCGTTCGCGACGCAGGCGAGGTAAGGGCGCGGCTGGACGCGGCGGGGTGGGCGTACGACGACCGGCCGCAGAGCGTAACCGGCTGGCATCAGCTGTTCGTGACCGATCCGGACGGGAATGTGCTGGAATTTAACAGCCGGAAGAGCGAATGAATGCACGAAGGACGAGGCGGAACGCCTCGTCCTTCGTCGTTACGATTATTTGCGGCGGTGCCGGGTCAATCGCATGTAAGCGAGCAACGCGGCGAGCACCATCGCCATCATGGCGACGTTCTCGGTCGTCGCGGGATCTATTCCGAAGGATAAGCAGATAAATTTGGCCAAGTTGTTGGCGACGAACGCGACGAGCAAAATGAGGAGCGGGCGAGTAAAGTTGAATTTGCGCAAAATGGATGGCCTCCGTTCGTTCTAGAAATTAAGAGATGGGCCGCTCGGCGGCGTCTAGCGGCTCGAACAGCAGCTCGACTCGGTTTTTCCCGCTGCGTTTCGCCCGGTAGAGCGCGCGGTCGGCTCGGTCGATCAGCGGCAGCGCGTCCGCCGATGCCGGATGCGCGGTGTGCGACGCGCCGACGCTGATCGTAACGTAAGGCGCCGCGTCGGATGCGGCGTGGGGAATCGCGAGCGAGGCGACGGTTTCCCGCAGCCGCTCGGCGACGACCGCGGCGCCGGAAGCGTCCGTATCCGGCAGCAGCACCGCGAATTCCTCCCCGCCGTAGCGGGCCAGAACGTCGGCGGGGCGCTGCAAAACGGCGGCGGCCGCCTCCGTGACGCGCCGCAGGCAATCGTCGCCTTCTAGATGACCGTACCTATCGTTGAACTTCTTGAAATTATCGATATCGAACAGAAGCAGGGAGAGCGGCCGCCTCGTGCGCTTCGCCCGTTTCGTCTCGCGCTGCAGCGCCGCGTCGAAATATCTGCGGTTCGCAACATTGGTAAGGCCGTCGAGCTGGGACAGCTTCTGCAGCCGTTCCTTCTCGAGGCTTCGCTTCGTTACGTCGCGAAGGACGACCTGCATCAGCTTCCTGCCGTTATGCTCGACGAACGCGCACGTGCCTTCGACGTCGATCGTCTCGCCGTTCGTGCGCACGAGCTTCGTCTCGAACGGAGGAATGTCGGCCGCGGCCGTCTGGCGCATGCGCTGAATTCTGGCGTTCATTCCGCGCCGAACGTCGGGCAGGAACGCGTAAAAATCCGAGCCGGTCAGCGATTCGGGGCGGTCCGCAAGCACGAGGCGGGCGTAGGCCTCGTTGCAGAACACGATCTTCCCTTCGTCGTGAATCAAAATCGAATCCGGGGACAGCTGGACGAGCGTCCGGTACCGTTCTTCGCTTTCTCGAACTCTTCGTTCGGATCGTTTGCGCTCCGTAATATCCCGGGTCACCCCGAGCAGCGTATCCGGCCGGCCGTTCTCGTCGTAGAACGGGGTGAGCGTCGTTTCTACAATCAAATCGACGCCCTGAAAGACGACCGGTTCCTCGTATTTGATCGACCGCCGCTGCGTAACCGCTTCCGTAAAACGCTCTTGCACGAAGTCGATGACGTCGTCCGGGAGCGTCTGCTGCAGCGTGCGGTTCAGGAATCCGCTTTCTATGTATCCGGTATGACGCAAGTAGGCCGGGTTTACCGCAGCGAACCGGAACGTGAACGGCGGCTCGTCGCCCTCTACCGTCGTCAAAAAGATCAAATCGTCCGTCGTATCGATATACAGCTTGGATAACTTCGAAACATCCACCGTCTCGTATCTCCCCTTGGGTCGCCGCCGAGTTGTCCGTTCTTACGAGAATACTTAAAAGTATATCATATCGAGGGCGGTTTGACGCCGCTGTTTTGTCAAGATTTCGCGGTTGATTCCGTTTGTTTTTGTGAAAAAGATACAAATCTATGCCTCTCGCCGCAAGAAGTTATGGCGGAATTGTGATATGAACCGAATTTGATGGAATGGATATTTACATCTGCCCGCTCCTTCTAATATAGTATATTAAATACTAAAATTTTAAGCGATTCATAGGTGCTAGCTTGTCATCGATCAATCGGCGCGTTGCGCGCTTTATTGATATAAAAGAGAAACATAGGAGGACGGGAAAATGAGAAATAAAGGTTGGTTGCTGGCGGCATGTCTCGTGCTGCTCATGTCGATCGTAGCCGCGTGCGGAGGAGGCGCTGCCGAACCGGCTGGCGGCTCCGGCGCGAGCGGCGCCGGGACGGCCGGCGGCGAAGCTGCCGCGGAGGAAGCTCCGGCGGACGCGGCGCCCGCGAAAATCGCGGTCGTGTTCGCGACGGGCGGCCTCGGCGACAAATCGTTCAACGATAACGGCTACGCCGGCATCGAAAGAGCGAAAGCCGAGCTCGGCATCGAGTACGACTACGTCGAGCCGCAAGAAATTTCCGAGTTCGAGACGCATCACCGCGAATTTGCGAAAGCGGGCGAATACGCGCTGATCGTCGGCATCGGCTTCGACCAAGTCGACGCGATCGGCAAAGTAGCGGCCGAATTCCCTGACCAGAAATTCCTGCTGATCGACTCCGTCGTCGAAGCGCCGAACGTCGCTTCCGCGATCTTCAAAGCGCACGAAGGCGCCTTCCTCGCCGGCGCGCTGTCCGCGAAGAAATCCGAAACGAAGAAAATCGGCTTCGTCGGCGGCATGGACATTCCGCTTATCAACGCGTTCCTGGCGGGATACGAAGCCGGCGCGAAATTCGCGGAGCCGTCGACGGAAGTGCTCGTCAACTACGTCGGCGCATGGAACGACCCGAACACCGGCAAGGAGATGGCGGTCTCGATGTACGACGGCGGCGCGGACATCGTGTACGCGGCGGCCGGCGGCTCCGGACTCGGCGTCTTCACGGCGGCGGGGGAGAAAGGCAAATGGGCGGTCGGCGCGGACATGGTGCCGTCGCAAATGCCGGACGTCCTGTCCTCCACGACGGTCAAGCGAGTCGATAACGTCGTATTCGACAACGTGAAGGCGGTCGTCGAGGGTACGTGGTCCGGCGGCCTGCAGGACCTCGGCCTTAAAGAGGAAGCGGTCGGTTACAGCGTGGAAGGTTCCAACATCGAAACGGCCCAAGAGGCGATCGATTTCGTCGAAGATTTGAAGGCGAAGATCATCGCAGGCGAAATCGTCGTGCCGAGCGCACTGGATCAAGTCGAGCCGTTCCTCGCAGGTCAATAAGCAAGAAACCGAGAAGTAAGGGTATGGATTCCGTACCCTTACTTTCTTTCTGAAACAAGGGGGATTCGCGTATGTACGCAGTGGAGATGCTCGGCATCACGAAGCGGTTCGGCCCTACGACGGCGAACGACGGGGTGACGCTGCAAATTCGTTCCGGCGAAATTCACAGCCTGCTCGGCGAGAACGGCGCGGGCAAAACGACGCTGATGAAAATGCTATACGGCATGCTTCGTCCGGACGCGGGCGACATTCGCATCCGCGGCGAAAGCCGGACGCTGCACAGCCCGTCGGATGCGATCGAGCTCGGCATCGCCATGGTGCACCAGCATTTCATGCTGGTGGACGCGCTCACCGTCGCGGAAAACATCGTGCTCGGATACGAGCCGCGGAAAGGCGCGCTGTTCGACGCGAAGCGGGCGGAGCGGGAGGTCGCCGCGCTCGCGGAGCGGTTCGGCATGAAGCTGGACCCGCGGCAGAAGGTCGGCGATTTGCCGGTCGGCGCCAAGCAGCGGGTGGAGATTCTCAAGGCGCTGTACCGGAAGGCCGATGTGCTGATCCTCGACGAGCCGACCGCGGTGCTGACGCCGCTCGAGGTCGGCGATCTGTTCCGCGTCCTGCGCGAGCTCCGCAGTGAAGGCAAGACGATCGTCATTATTACGCATAAGCTCAAGGAAACGATGGAGCTCGCGGACCGCGCGACCGTGCTGCGGGGCGGCGTCGTCGTCGCGACCGTCGAGACGAAGGAGACCGACGCCGAACGACTCGCGGAGCTGATGGTCGGCCGGAAAGTGTCGTTCGAACCGGCTCCGCCGTCCGCGCATGCGGAGCGGACGCCGCTGCTCGAGATCAAGAACGTCACGATGACGAAGCGGCGCGTCCCGGTGCTGCGCCAGATCGACCTGACGCTGTACAGCGGGGAAATCGTGGGCATCGCCGGCGTCGAAGGCAACGGTCAAACCGAACTGATCGAGGCGATCACCGGACTGCATCCGATCGACGAAGGCGAGATTCGCTTTCGCGGCGAGGACGTCACGCGCGCGGCGCCGCTCGAGCGGATCGCCGCGGGCATCGGCCACATCCCGGAGGATCGCAATAAGCTCGGGCTCGTCGGCGCCTTCTCCTTGAAGGACAACTCGATCCTGGGGCTGCATCGCAGACCCGCGTTCCAACGGTACCGCATCCTGCGCACCTCCCGCATTCACGAGCATGCGAAGGTAATTCGCGAGCGTTACAACATTAAGTCCGCCAGCGTAGAGACGCCGGCGCGCGCGCTGTCCGGCGGCAATCAGCAAAAAATCGTCATCGGACGCGTGCTGTCGCAAAACCCGGACGTGATCGTCGCGGCTCAGCCGACGCGGGGCGTCGATATCGGCGCCATCGAGTACATTCATGAGCGGTTGATCGAAATGCGGGACCGCGGGAAGGCGATATTGCTAATCTCGGCGGAGCTCGACGAAATTCGCAAGCTGAGCGACCGGATCGCCGTCTTGTACGAAGGCCGCATCGCGGCCGTCGGCAGCAAAGATTCGTTCACGGAGAACGAGCTCGGCGCGCTCATGACGATCGGTTCGGCGGACGCGGAAGGCAAAGGAGGATCCCGGTGATCGCGCGAATAAAATCTTGGTTTTCGATAAAAGAAATCGGCTCGATGGCCGGCATCCTGCTGCTGTCTTTCGTCGTCGGCGCTCTCGTGCTCGCGGCGGCCGGCTACGACCCGTTCGAGGCGTACGCCGCGCTCGCGAAAGGCGCTTTCGGCGACATGGACGCCGTCGCGAACACGCTGGCGAAGGCGACGCCGCTCGTGTTCACCGGCCTCGCGGTCGCCATCGCCTTCCGCGGAGGACTGTTCAATATCGGCGCGGAAGGACAGCTTTATCTCGGCGCGCTCGCCGCGGCGCTTGCCGGCGTGTACTTCAACGGGCTGCCGGGGGCGCTGCATATCGCCGTCGTCATGATCCTCGCGGGCGCCGCGGGGGCGCTCTGGTCGTCGATCGCCGGCTTCATGAAGGTGCGATGGCAGGCGCATGAGGTGATCGTGACGATCATGCTGAACTATATCGCACTATCGCTGACGGATTATCTCGTCAATTACAAGTTTAAAGCCGAAGGCATGGTTCCGCGGACGGAACAAATCGCGGAGAGCGCGCAGCTGCTGCGGCTCGTGGCGCACAGCCAATGGACGATCGGCTTCTTGTTCGCTTTGGCGGCGGCCGGCTTTGCGTATTGGTTTTTGAAGCATACCGTGTCCGGTTACGAAATTCGGGCCGTCGGCTCGAACGCGGACGCCGCAAGAACGGGCGGCGTCTCCGTCGGGAAGCGCATCGTGTTCGCGATGGCGGCAAGCGGCGCGTTCGCCGGCCTCGCCGGCGCCGTCGAAGTGATGGGCGTGCATCATTACTTCATTAAAGGCATTTCCCCGGGCTATGGCTTCGACGGCATCGCCGTCGCCGTGCTCGCGAAAAACCACCCGCTCGCCATCGTGCTGTCGGCGATTTTGTTCGGGGCGCTGCGTTCCGGCTCGATGCTGCTCGACCGGACGACCGACGTGCCGGGCGATTTTGTCATCATCATCCAAGCGCTGGTCATCCTATTCGTGGCCATCCCTTGGGCGTTCCGGAAACTGAAGCTGAAGAAACGGGGGGGAGCGCGATGAGCGCGGAAAACTACGAGTTTCTCGTGTCGCTGCTGGCCAGCTGCCTCAGGATCTCGATCCCGATCGCCTTCGCCGCTCTCGGCGCGATCTTCTGCGAACGGGCGGGCATCGTGAACATCGGTCTCGAGGGGATGATGCTCGTCGGCGCGTTCGCGGGGGTGCTTGGCTCCGACCTCACCGGCAGCGCGTACGTCGGGCTGTTGTTCGCGATCGCCGCGGGCGGGCTGTTCGGTCTCATTCATGCCGTATTAACGATCCAGTACAAAACGGATCATATCATTAGCGGCCTCGGTATCAACTTGCTGGCGCTCGGCTTGACGACGGTGCTGCTGCAGCTCATTTGGGGCAACCGAGGCAAGTCGGACGAGGTGGCGGGGCTTGGCACCGTGACGATTCCGGGCCTCTCGGACATTCCGGTCGTCGGCCAGTTATTCGGCACCGCATCGATTTTGTTTTATGTCCTGATCGTCGCCGTCGTCCTGTCTTGGATCGTGCTGTACAAAACGGTGTTCGGACTTCGGCTGCGCGTCATCGGCGACAACCCGCAGGTCGCGGACACGCTCGGCGTGAACGTGTACCGCATGCAGTATACTTGCGTCATTTTGTGCGGCATGCTGGCGGGCATCGGCGGGGCGTACTTGTCGATCGGCGACATTAATTTGTTCGGGCGCGACATGGTCGCGGGGCGCGGCTACATCGCGCTCGCCGCCACGATCTTCGGCGGGTGGAACCCGCTCGGCACGTATGCCGGCAGCCTGCTGTTCGGTCTCGCGCAAGGGCTGCAAATTCGGCTTCAGCTGCTGAAGGTGCCGGTCCAGTTCGTGGAAATGCTGCCGTACGCGCTCACCTTGCTCGCCCTGATCGTCTTTCGGAAAAGCAGCCGAGCGCCGCTGGCGGCGGGGAAACATTTTCGCAGAGGAGAAGGATAATCATGCAACCGACGAAACAAGTGTCTCCGCTCGTAGAACTATTGCAATTGAAGCCTCACATTGAAGGCGGCTGGTACCGCGAAATGTGGCGGACTGAATTCGAAATTCCGAAATCGCTGCTCGGCGGCGAATATTCCGGCGCGCGCCCGGCCGCGACGTCCGTCTATTTCCTGCTGCATCCCGGCGAAGTGTCGGCATGGCATAAAGTGCTGTCCGACGAGCTGTGGCTGTGGCATTCCGGCAGCCCGATCGCGCTGACGCTCGGCGGCGACGGGGACGATCCGAAAGCGGCGAAAGAGATTGTGCTCGGCACCGACTGGAGCGCGGGGCAGGAACCGCAGGCGCTCGTGCCCGGCGGCGTATGGCAGACGGCGCGGCCGCTCGGCGACGAGCCGGCCCTCGTCACCTGCATCGTGGCGCCCGGGTTCCATTACGACGATTTCAAGCTGGTCGATAAGGCGAAAACGTAAACGACAAGAGCCTCCCCTTCCCGGGGAGGCTCTTGTCGTTACCGGTCGGCGTTCGCGCCCGGCATCGGGCCGCTCGCGCCGACGGCGCCGCGAATGAAGACGACGGCGGCCAGCAGCAGCGGGATCGCGTATTGGAGCGGCACGTGCATCGTCTTCGGGACGAGCTCCAGTCCGGTTTCGAGATGTTCGACGACGTTGCGCGCCATTTTCAGCGATGCGACGTACGCGGCGGCCGCGACCGCGACGATCGGCAGCCAGGCCGGAACGTTCCACTGCCGCAGCAGGCATCGAATGCCGGCGACGGCGGCATAACCGAACGCAGCGATCTTGAAGAAGGCGCTGATGACGAGCGTGGACAGGACGAGCGCGTCCATCCGCTGGACGAAGTCGCCGATGCTGATGCGCCGCGTCGTCTCGAGGAACGGGAACTGCGAACCCGCCGCGTATTGGGCGCCCAGCACGGCGATATCGACGGCGCGGATGGCGGCGAGCAGCAAGCCGCTCAGCACGATCGCCGACGCGCCGGCCGGCCATGCGGATTTGCGGCGCTTCAAGGCGGGGAGAATCGCCGCGAACGCGATCGTCTCCCCGAACGGGAACGTCGCGGTCAGGGGAAACGCGGTCGCGAGCACCGGCTTCCAGCCGTTCTCGAGCACGGGAAGCAGCTGTTCGGGCTTCACCGCCTGCGGTGAAAGAAACAGGGCGGCGAGCAGAAACAAGATAAACGACACCGCGATCAGCAAAAACAGCTCCCCAGCCTTGCCGATCGTGCCCAAGCCGAGATAGACGCCGTACAGGACAACGAGCAACAGCAGCCCGTTCACGACGAACAGGGGCGTTTCATTGTAATTGGTCGCGATGAGCAAATCGCCGACGTCGCGAAGGATACGCCCGGCGATGTATATAAAATATGCGATGTAGACGACGGCGATCGGGTAACCGATCCAACGCCCTAAAATAATCGGAATGTAGTCGGTCACCGGGCGGTCGGGATAATGCGAGTACAAGTAACAATAAACAGCGAAGATCCCGACGCTGGGCAACATGCCGAGCAGCACGGCGAGCCACGCGTCCTGCTTCGCGTCCATGCCTAGGCCGACGACGATGGCGCTGCCGAGTTCGAATAAAAACATGAACGAAAACAATTGAAAGGACGTCAAGTTCCCCCGGACCATCGCCATTCCCCTCCCGCCGGTGAACGGCTCCTTTTCCTTTATTTTGGTTCGGAACCGGATTTTCCATGCGTACGTGTGAGCGCCGTCGCGATTCCAGCTGATTAGAAAATGGAATTTTACGCAAAATACCCCTATGTCACAGCGAAGGGCGGGAGAAGCATGTCGGTTCAAGCTTCTGTGCATCGCGACGCGGCAGCTTCGAGAAAACTGCGGCGCATCGACGGCGACGTGGAGCGGATGCTTACGCTTATGCGCGAAGATCTCGGCCGCAGTCCCGATATCGTGTTCCGGGAATTCCGCATCGGCGCCTCGAAGCAAGCGGCGCTGATATACACCGACGGGCTCGCGGATTCGAGCCAAATGCACGAAATGCTTATCGATTCGCATCTTCAAGAGGCCCCGAATGTCGACGCTCGGTGGTTTCGAGATACGTTCCCCAGCGTGCCGCAGCTTTCCGAAATCTCTGATCCGGACATGCTCTACACTTCGATCTTGTCCGGGAACTGCGTCGTGATCGTGGAAGGGCAAACGGTCGCGTACTCGTTCGACACGCCCGGCTGGGAGCAGCGCGGCGTATCCGAATCGTCGACGCAGACGGTCATTCGCGGTCCGAAGGAAGCGTTCACGGAAAATATCCGCACGAATACCGCGTTGGTGCGCCGTCGGATCAAAGATCCAAGGCTGTGGATGGAGCATCGGTACGTCGGGCGCGTCACGAAGACGACCGTCGCGCTCATGTACGTGAAGGGGATCGTCAACGACGACATCGTGGAAGAAGTGCGCCGGAGGCTCGACCGCATCGACATCGACGGCGTGCTGGAGGGCGGATATATCGAGGAGTTTATTCAGGACGAGACCTACACGCCGTTCCCGACGGTGTTCAATACGGAGCGTCCGGATACGGTGGCGGCCGGACTGCTCGAGGGGCGCGTCGCCATCTTGGTCGACGGCACGCCGTTCGTGCTGCTGGTGCCGGTGCTGTTCGCGCAAAATTTGCAGGCCGCGGAGGATTACTATCAGCGGGCCGACATCGCCACGCTGCTGCGCGTGCTGCGGTATGCGGGTTTTATGATTACGATGCTCGGCCCTTCCATCTATATTGCCGTGATCACGTTTCACCAGGAACTGATTCCTACGCCGCTATTAATTAGCTTGGCGGCGCAGCGCGAAGGCATTCCGTTCCCGGCGTTCGTAGAAGCGATGATGATGGAAATTACGTTCGAATTTCTTCGCGAAGCCGGCATTCGGATGCCGAAGACGGTCGGGCAGACGATCTCGATCGTCGGAGCGCTCGTCATCGGTCAAGCGGCCGTCGAAGCGGGCATCGTATCGGCGGTCATGGTCATCGTCGTTTCCAGCACGGCGGTCGCCTCCTTCATTTTGCCGGCGTTCAATCTCTCGATCGCGGTGCGCATTTTGCGGTTCGTGCTCATGGGGCTCGCCGCGTCCTTCGGATTGTTCGGGGTGACGATCGGGCTGCTCGCTTTGGTGCTCCATCTCAGCTCGCTCCGCTCGTTCGGCGTGCCGTATTTGTCGCCGTTCGCGCCGTTCGTGCTGCGCGATCAGAAGGACACGATCTTCCGCGCGCCGATGTGGGCGATGTCGACGCGGCCGAAAAAGCTCGGGGTCAAAAACGTAAAGAGGGTAGACCGCGAGCCGAAACAGGACGAATGATCCCCGCAGGGAGGTGCGAGCATCGAGGTGGTACGAAAATGGATCGGCCTGCTGCTGCTCATTGCGGTGTCGGCCGCCGCCCTGTCGGGATGCTGGAACCGCAGGGAGCTGAACGAGCTGGCGATCACGGTCGGCCTTGCGATCGATCGGGCGGAGGACGGCGGGGTCCGCGTGTCGGCCCAAGTCGTCGAACCGGGCGAGGTGGCGAGCGGTCGAGCGGCCGGGGGCGGCGGCGGCAATCGCTCCCCTGTAACGCTGTATAGCGCGAAGGGGGAGTCGGTATTCGAAGCCGTCCGCAAATTGACGACCGTGTCGCCTCGCAAAATTTATTTCTCTCACCTGCGCGTCGTCGTGTTCGGCGAATCGCTGTTGCGGGAGGGCATCGCCAAAGAACTCGAGTTTTTGTCCCGCGACCACGAAGTGCGGACCGACTTTTATATCATCGCCGCGAAAGGCGTAGAGGGCCACGAAGTGCTCGACCAATTGACGCCGCTCGTGAAGCTGCCGGCCCAAAAGCTGTTCACGTCTTTGCAGACGTCGGAGCAGGCGTGGGCGCCGACGTATGGCGTACAGCTCGACGAACTGATAACGAGCATCGTCAGCAAGGGGAAGCATCCGGTGTTGACGGCTATCGAAATTAAAGGGGATAAGAAGGCGGGCGAAACGCAAAAGAACGTCGAAGAAATCGACAGCCCGGCAAATTTGACCTATTCGAATCTCGTTGCGATGAAGGGAGATAAGATTGTCGGTTGGCTGACGATGGAGGAGAGCAAGGGCTGGGCGTACATTACCAATAATGTGCAAAATTCCGTCGGCGTAATCGATTGCCCGGGCGGCGGAACGTTGAGCTTGGAGATCGTGCGCTCGAAGTCCAGCATGCGCGCGGAGTCGGGGGGAGGCCGGCCGTCGCTCAGCGTCGATGTGTTCGCCGAAGCGAACATCGGGGAAGTGCGATGCCGCGTCGACGTGTCGAATCCGAAAGAAATTCGCAAGCTGGAGGATTCGGCGGAACGGAAGATCGTCGAGCTGATGAGTGCCGCAGTCGAACGATCGCAGCAGCTTCGTACGGATATTTTCGGATTCGGCGAAGAACTGCATCGGACATCGCCGGGCGCGTGGCGCAAACTCGAAAAGCGGTGGGACGAAACGTTCGCAGACTTGCCCGTCCGGTTCCAAGCGGACGTGAAGATTCGGCGCATCGGCACGACGAACAAGTCGTTCTTGCAAGAAGTGGAGGAATAAGCGGTGTGGGCTGCGATCATCATCGTCGTCGGCTTGGCAGTGGGATGGAGAGATTATAAAGCGCTTCGGGAGGCCGGAAGAACGAGGTACCGGCTCGCGCTCGCGGCGCTGTATGCGGCAGCATTCGCGCTGTGCGTCGCCGAAGCCGCGCAGGCGCCGATCCCGAATCCGCTTCGGCTGACGATTTGGGTATTCGAGCCGTTGAACGATTTTATTTATTCGATGTCGGACTAGGGGGGGGCGTGGCGGTATGGCGAATCGGCGGGTCGGAATCAGCCGGCGGGAATTAATGATCGCCGTGCTGCTGTATACGCTCGGCGACGCCGTGCTGGTCATTCCGGGCATCATGGCGGCCGAAACGGGGCGGGACGCTTGGATCGCCGGTATCGCCAGCATCGGAGTGGGACTCCTCCTCGTCTCCTTCTATTGCAGCATCGCCGGCAGACACCCGGATAAAACGCTGGTTCAATACAGCGAAGCGGTCCTGGGACGATGGATGGGGAAAGCGATTTCCCTCTTATATTTGTGGTTCATGTTCATCTTGTGCTCCATCCTCCTTCGGGAGGTCGGCGATTTCCTAACGACGCTCGTTTTGCCGGAAACGCCGATTCAGGCGATCATGATGCTGTTTCTTGGCGTTGCCGTATGGGGCGCTCGGCTCGGCATCAACACGATCGCCCGCGCTGCGGAAGTGTTTTTGCCGTGGATCGTGTTGATGTTTTTCGTAGGCGTCGTGTTTTTGCTGCCGGAGGCGAAGTTTGAGAAGGCGATGCCGATCTTGGAGAACGGAGTGCTGCCGCTGCTGCCCGGCATATATGTGTTTTCGGCCATTCCGTTCGTCGAACTTTCCGTGTTCCTCATGGTGCTGCCCGCGGTGGAAAGCCCCGACCGGACGAGGCTGCCGTTCGCGATCGGCGCGCTGACCGGGGGTCTCGCGCTGCTGCTCGTCATAACGCTGTGCATCCTCGTCTTGGGGGCGGAGGAGACGGCGCGGCAGCAGTATCCTACATACAGCGTCTCGCGGCAAATTACGTTCGGCGATTGGCTGCAGCGGATGGAAATCGTGCTGGCGGGAACCTGGTTTATCACCATCTTCTTTAAGCTGACGATCGCGCTGTACTCCTTGTGCACGGGATTTTCGCAATGGCTCGGAGGGAAGAGCGGGGCGCCGCTGGCGATGCCGGTCGGCATACTCGTGCTCGTCGTTTCGCTGGCCGTTGCCCCGAACATCGTCACTTTTAACGAGTCGGCGATCCGAAATTGGCCCGCGTTCGCGATGACTTGTGGTATTATGATTCCAGCGCTGCTGTGGGCGGCGGATTGGATCAAATGCAGCATGACGGAGGATGCGGACGAATGACGACGATTGGATGGGTGCGCCACGGCGTGACCGACTGGAATTTGGAAAGACGAGCGCAGGGGCAGACGGACGTGCCGCTGAACGAAATCGGGAGGGAGCAGGCGCGCTTGTTGGCGGATCGGCTTCAGGCGGAGCCGGCATGGGACGCGATCTACTCTAGCGATTTGTCGAGAGCGTTGGAGACGGCGGAAACGATCGGGCGCGCGCTCGGCTTGCCCGTCGTAACCGACGTTCGGCTGCGGGAGATGTCGTTCGGCACAATGGAAGGCACGACGCCGGAGGAGCGGCTGTTGATGTACGGTTCGGACTGGGAGACGCTCGAATTCGGGCGCGAGAAGCCTGAGGAAGGGGCGGCGAGAGGAACGGCGTTCGCGGAAGACGCCGTGCGCCGGTATCCCGGTCGGCGGGTGCTCGCCGTCAGCCACGGCGCGTTGATTGCGAATACGCTCAAGGCGCTGGCGCCGCACGAGGACTGGGCGTCGCATCTTCGCAACACGTCGGTGACGATCATGCGGCTTGAGGAAGCCGGCTGGCGGTGCGAGCTGTACAATTGCACGAAGCATATCGACGTCGGCGCCTGAACGCCGCGACAGAAGGCCGTACGCGCCCGCCGCCAAGGGGGAGCGGGCGGCCTTCGTCATGAAGCGCCCGGTCCGAGCAGCTCGTCGACCATCCGCTTCATTTCCCGTACGACGGTTCGTTTGTAGCGGACGCCGACGAGGAGGATGCGCGCCTGCTGCATCCGGGTAAGGCCGGCGAAGCGGGGCTCTTCCTTCAAGAACGCGCGGATAATCGACCAACCTGCCGGAGTCACGTTCTCCGGGTGCATCTTGGGGAGCGCCGCCGCGAAACCGCGGCCGCGCATTCGTTTCAGCCAGGCGGGCACGGAAATGCCGCGCTTCTCTCGGCGATCGTCGAGCACGCAAGGCGCGTACATCTTGTCGGTATGCGCCTTTAAGTAACGGTACCGATCGTGCCCGCCGACGACGGTGTAGCCGCCTTTGCGGTTTTTCGTAACCGCGAGCAGCTGCGGGCTGTCCCAAATGACGCGCCGCAGCTGTTTGATGCGGTCCGTCATACGCACGGGAGCGCCCGCATGGATTTGTTTTAGAGGGATATATTGGATTGTAAATCTCATCGCGATCCTCTCCTTGATGATGTATATGTGAGCGTCGCATTGTCCTATACGCGCGGCCTGTGCCGACGCTTTACAACTTCGGAATGCATGTTATTATAAATTACATCGGATTGACATTAGGATCGGAACCTCCCGCTTAGGGCGGCATACCGTATAGCAGGGAACAATGACGGGGGAATGCGGAATGAACATACGGAAACTGCGCCTGTTCGATACAGGGAACGCCCTGTCCAGCGAGGATCGGGACGAATACGAGAAGGATTACGCGAGACTGATCCAATCGCCCGCGTTCCGGAGGCTGCAGGGCAAATCGCAAATATTCGGCGCCGGTTCCGGAGACTATTACCGGACGCGGCTCACCCATTCGCTGGAGGTGTCGCAGATCGCGCGGGAGGTCGCTCGGCGGCTCGGGAAAACGTACCCGTTCCTGAACAAAAAGGAGCATCCCGGCCTCATGATGGATCCGGAGGTGGTGGAATGCGCCGCGCTCGCGCACGACTTCGGCCATCCGCCGTTCGGGCATAAAGGAGAAGAGGTGCTGAACCGCATTCTGCGGGAGCGGTACGGCCTCGCATACGAAGGCAATGCCCAGAATTTCCGCATTCTTATGTTTTTGGAAAAGCGCGCGGGCAGCGAACGGGGGCTCGATTTGACGGCGGCGGTGCTGCTCGCCATCAACAAATATCCGTATTCGCTCGATGAACCGGGGCGCATGAAGGGCGTATACGGCATGGAATGGGAAGGAATCAAGCAGCTTCGCGACGTGTGGAACATGCCGGAGCGGTGCCCGACGCTGGAGGCGCAGCTGATGGACTTGAGCGACGATATCGCCTATTCGACGCACGACATCGAAGACGGCATGCGGGCCGGGAAAATTCCGATGTCCCGAGTGTTCTTCGAGGACGAGCGGCTCGTCGACAACGTCGTGCAGGAGATCGTCGACGATGCGGGCAACAGCGGGGTGCGGTGGGACGAGGTCGATCGGAAGGCGATGGTGCGGCGCGTGCTCGCCGATTACTGCAAGCAGTGGGAGGAGATTTACGTCCAGTGCGGACGGGAAGCATCTCGGGCGAGGCGGGAGATTAAAGCGCGCTGGGTCGGCAAATTCGCGAATCAGGTCGGCATTATCGACGATGCCGCGCTCGGCTGGAAGCGCGTAACGTTCGTGCGCGACGGGCAGGAGGATCTCGACCTGCTACGGACGATGGAAATTTTGAAGAAGCTCGCTTGGGTGACGATGATCAAGGACGTTCGGGTGCAGCGGCTGCAAAAGCGGAACGAAATCATCGTGCGGCGGCTGTGGGACAGCTTCAGCGAGTACGACACCGGACGGCTCATCTTGCCGCCGGATTGGATCGAAAGTTACGCGAGACATCGGAACAAATGGACGTGGGAGCGGATGGTCGCCGATTATATCGCAGGCATGACCGACGCTTACGCGGAGAAGGTGTATTCCGAGCTGTACGCGAGTCGAACCGGCTCGATTTACGAACGGGATTAACGCAACACACAAAGGCGGCCGTTCCCTCTGCGTTCGAGGGGCGGCCGCCTTGCTGCTAACGGATCAAATCAGCGAAATCAAATGCACGACGTTGTCCGACGAATAAACCTTAATCAAGTGATGGGGCGCATCGTATTCGATGCGGCCCGAACCGACGCGCAGCGACGGCAGCGAGCCGAGGCCGTAGAAGATGTCGTCGGCGAACGTGCGCAAAAACTCCGATCGCTCGGCTTCGTCCGTCGCGAGCCAATCATCCTCGCTCATCTCGAACGCGGCGTAGCCGTCTTCGATCGTCCGGATCGCGCCGGCCAAATCGGTTACGATGTCTTTGTATTCTCGTTGAAACTTAACGCCCAGGGGAGAGTCGCCTCCGATCGAATGGGATTCCCCTTATCATAACAGGAGGACGAGAACAATGCCAATCGGCGAATGAAGGATGGATAGATCATAAGATGTTAGGTATGTGATATGGTTTGAGGTTAAATGCATTTTTGTGTGTTATGTATATTTACAAAGACTCCCCATTTGCATATAGTAGTGAAAATAAGAATACGAGCGAAGAGGGAGTGGAGCGGATGGTCGATGTAACGAAGCTGCCGAAAGTCGATTTGCACCTTCATTTGGACGGAAGCGTGAAACCGGAGACGGTCGTGGACTTGGCCGAGGAGGCGGGCGTCGAGCTGCCGGGCACGGACCGGGATACGTTGTCCCGCCTGATGCAGGTGAAGGGCGATTGCGCCAGCCTGCAGGAATATTTAAGCAAATTCGCGTTCGTCGGCGCGTTCCTGCATTCGCCGTCCGCCCTGCAACGAATCGCTTTCGAATTGGTGGAGCAAGCCGCGGAGCAGCGCTGCAAGTACGTGGAGGTTCGTTTCGGGCCGCAGCTGCATCGGAATCGGGGGCTGTCCGTCGAGGAAGTGATTCAGGCCGTCGTGGAGGGGCTCGGCCGAGGAGAGGCGGCGTTCGGCGTCAAAGCGCGCGGCATTGCGACGTGCTTGCGCTCGCATTCGGACGCGCAAAATCGCGAGGTGATCGAGGCTGCGGCGAAATTTATCGGCGGGGGCATCGTCGCGGTCGATTTGGCCGGCGACGAAGCGTCGTACCCGGCCGAGCGGTTCGCGGACGTGTTCGCGATCGCGAGGAGGCGCGACATCCCGGTGACAATTCATGCGGGCGAAGCGGCCGGCCCTAAAAATATATATGACGCCGTCACGAAGCTCGGCGCGGTACGAATCGGGCACGGGGTTCGGCTGCGGGAGGACGAAGAGGTATACCGCTTCATCCGCAAACGCCGCATCCCGCTGGAGATGTGCCCGGTCAGCAATATTCAGACGAAAGCGGCGCCCGCGTGGCACGCGTACCCGATCCGGGACTATTTCGACCGGGAGCTGCACGTGACGGTCAATACGGACAATTTGACCGTCTCCGACACGAATTTGGGCAAAGAATACGCGATGCTTCAGCAGCATTTCGATTTTCGGCCGGAAGAAATCCGGCGGCTCGTGCTGAACGGCGTCGACGCCGCGTTTCTGTCCGACGGGGACAAACGGGAGCTGCGCCGCGCGATCGAAGCCGAATTCGCCCTCTTAGGAATCGCGTAAGCTCGTCGAGTCCGCCGTCGCGGCGGCTGCGTACAGGCCGGACGGCTGCGTCCGGCCCGGCCGCGTTCGGCGGTGAACGAGCAAGCCGATCGCGGCGAGCGCGAGCCATGCGGGGCAGCCGTCCGCAGCGATGTACCGCTTGGTCCACTCGGGATGAAACTTCGATTTGAAATGGCGCAAACCTTGAAAGTTATAGCGCTTCGACAGCAGGGCGACCGCCGGTCTGACGTACCGCGGCATCGCCTCGGCGTTCGCGAGCGGCGCGACGCCGAGGCTGCAGGTCGCATACCCGCGCTCCTTCGCCCAACCGAGAGCGTGCAGGAACAATACTTCCATCGTGCCGGGCGGGCTGCCGGGCAGGTATCGCATCAGATCGACGACCGCGTGCTGCGCGCCGTCCGCGTCCCGATATTCCGCCAGCGTGACGAACGCAAGCAAGGCGCCTTCCGGCGAACGCAGCGAGGCCACGGGACGGTCGATCACGGCCGCTTCCGAGAAACTGCCGACCGAGAACGACTTCTCCGTCCTGCGGCCGAGCCATGCGTCCGACACGCGCTGCAGTTCGCCCCATGCGACGCTTCCGTCATCGGCGCGCGTCACGTCGCACCGATATCCGTCGCGCAGCAGCTTGTTCTGCTTCGTCCGCAGCTTCAGCCACGCTTTCCCGCCCGTATGAAACCCCGGCAATCGCACGATCGCTTCTTCTCCCGATTGGATCGTCCGCCAGCCGTCCGCGCGCAGCGCCTCGGCGTAACGTTCGCCCAGATGGTAGAAGAGGCTGCCGCGTCCGGCGGACCGGCCGAAGGCGGCGAATTCGCGGACCGCATCCACGCAAGCGTCCGGCAAGCCGAACGGATCGCCTAAGGCGACGTATTTCCCTCCGATCGGGGCGTACATCAAGCCCGCGGCGCGCCCGGCGGTCCAAAACACCGATTTGTCGCCTTGATGGAGAAGATGCGTGAAGCTCGTGCCAACCGCGTCGCCGATTGTAGCAGCAGAGAACATATCCATAGGTAGCAAAAGAGGGCTGGTCATGTTAGCAAACTCCCGTTGCGCAGCGTTGTGTAGGTAAAAAATCCTATAGCATCATACCATGAGTCGCGCGCGGTTGTCCCGAGAAAACTTTATGGAACGAAAAAGGCGGGAGGAGCTTATGCTTCCAGCTCCAGCCCGCCGGTTTGCGCGTCTTTCAATACGATGCGCGCTTCGATCGGTTCGCCTTGCCCGTTTTTCAGCTTCAGCTTGTTCGTGCGTCCTTTCTCGATCAACGATTTGATCATCGCGTCGGACAGCGTTTTGCCGAAGCTTTCCTTCCAAATAACGAAACGGCAGCCTTCTTTGTAACGGCTGCAGCCGTACCCTTTGCGGCCCATGAAGATCGTTCCGCCGCAGCCCGGCCGCGGGCAAGGGCCGATCGTGCCCGTCGAAGCGGCGGCCGCGGCGGCCTTCTTCGGCGCCGCCGCCTTGGACGGCGCCGCGCGGGATTCGGCGGCCGCGCTCCGCGACCGGCTTGCGGATCTGCGGCCGGCGGGAGAGGGGGCGTCCGACTCGAAAGCGCTGCGGGCCGCGCTCTGCTGGGCGCGCACTTTCTCGACGATGAAGGCGGCGAACTGCTTCACCTTCGCCATGAACGAAGCGTCCTCCGCTTTGCCGCGCGAGATGTCGTTCAGACGCCGTTCCCAATGGCCCGTCATTTCCGGGGACGTCAGCAGCTCGACGCCGGCGGCCCGGATCACCTCGACGGCGGTGCGCCCTTTGCGCGTAATCGCGATCCTCTTCCCCTGCATTTCGATGTAGCCGACCTGCTTCAGCCGCTCGATCGTCGCCGCGCGCGTCGCCGGCGTCCCGAGGCCGGAATCCTTCATCGCCTCGCGCAGCTCATCGTCCTCGATTTGTTTGCCCGCGCTTTCCATCGCTTTCAGCAGCGTGCCTTCCGTGAACGGCTTCGGCGGCTGCGTTTCTTTCTCTTTCACCTCGGACGCGACGTTGCGCACGCCCTCCTGCGGCTCGAGCGAGAAGGGGGCGTCCGTCTCCGTCTCGGCGTCTTCCCCTTCGTCTTCATCCTTCGCTTTGGACTTCGCTTTTTTCTTATCCGGCGCCATATCCGCGTAAACGATTTTCCAGCCGAGGGAGAGCAGCTGCTTCACGTTCGTTTTGAACGTTTCGCGCTCCACCTCGGTAAGCACCACATGCTGCTTGTACTCGGCGGCGGGGTAAAAGTGGGACAAAAACCGCCGAACGACCAAATCGTAAATTTTTTGCTCGTCGGGCGACAGCGCGCCCGGTTTTTTGTGCGTCGGCAGGATGGCGTGGTGATCCTCGACTTTGCTCGGGTTGCAGACGTTCGGATTGCCTTTGTGCACGAACCGCTTCGCAGCGCCTTCGGCCAGCGCGTCGTAGCCGGTGCCCCGCAGCGCGTCGAGCGCGCGGTGCATTTCGGGAATGTTCTGCTCGTTCACGTAGTTGGAGTTCGTCCGCGGATACGAGATCACTTTATGTTTTTCGTACAGCGCTTGCGCGACGTCGAGCGTCTTTTTGGCGGAGAAGCCGTATTTCGCGTTGGCGTCGCGCTGCAGGGAGGTAAGGTCGAATAATTTATAAGGATACTCCTTGACCTCTTTCGCCTCGTAGCTCGCGATGCGGCCGGGCTTGCCCGACGTTTTCGCGGCGATGCGGTCGGCGAATTCCCGGCTGACGATCCGCTCGCCCTGCCACACGCCTTTGTACCGGACGTCGCCTTGGGCGAACACGGCGTGCACCTCGTAAAATTTGGCCGACGCGAACGATTCGATCTGCACCTGCCGGTCGTAAATGAGGGCGAGCACCGGCGTTTGGACGCGTCCGACGGACAACAGCACGTTGTGCTTCGTCGTAAACGCGCGCGAGCCGTTCATGCCGATCAGCCAATCCGCCTCGCTGCGCGCCCGCGCCGCCTTCGTCAAGTTTTCGTATTCGGCGGCATCCTTCAAATTCGCGAAGCCGCTGCGAATCGTCTCCGGCGTAAGGTCGGAAATCCACAGCCGCTGCACCGGGTGCGCGAGGCGCAAGTACCGCTGGATGAGCGAAAAAATGAGCTGGCCTTCCCGCCCGGCGTCGCAAGCGTTGACGATGCGGTCGCAGCGCTTCGCGAGCTCCGCGATGACCGCGAGCTGGTCCTTGGTCTTCGGGTTCGGCAGCAGCTTGAACGACTCCGGCAAAATCGGCAAATGCGCCAAATTCCATTTTTTATATTTGTCGTCGTAATGATCAGGCTCGGCCAACGTAACGAGGTGGCCGATCGCCCACGTAATGATGTAGCGTTCGCCTTCGAGATGCGTCCGCTTATTTACCGCCCGTGGCTCGATCGCTGCGGCGATATTGCGGCCCATATCGGGCTTCTCGGCGATCACGAGTGTTTTCATGCGCGCGTTCAAAATCCTCTCCCATGGCTTTCGAACGGACCCGGCGGGCACGTTCGTCCTCTATCGTAACATATTCCGCCGCAAGCCGCCCCGGCGAAGCGTAAAAAAAGAGATTGACAAGACATTTCAAATTCGAATAAAATCCAATTAGATATTATAAATTTGAGATATAATTCCGGGAGGAAACCTGACATGGCATTGAGCAAATGGGCGTTGGACCCGACACACAGCGGCGTAGACTTTACGATTAAACACATGATGTTCTCCAAAGTCCGCGGCTCCTTCAAGAGCTTCGACGCGGCAATCGAGGCGGATCCGAGCGATCTGACGACGGCAAGCATCTCGTTCTCCGTCGATCTCGCGAGCGTGAACACGAACAATGACGATCGCGACAACCACCTGCGTTCGGCGGACTTCTTCGACGTCGAGAACCATCCGAAGCTGACGTTCGCCGCGACGAAGATCGAGAAGACGGGCGACGGCGAGTACAGCGTGACGGGCGACTTGTCGCTGCACGGCGTGACGCGCTCCGAGACGTTCCAAGTCGAATTCGAAGGCGAAGGCAAAGATCCGTGGGGCAACACGAAGGCGGGCTTCCACGCTTCCGGCACGCTGAACCGCAGCGACTACGGCCTTACGTGGAACGCGGCGCTCGAAGCGGGCGGCTTCCTCGTCGGCGACGAAGTGAAAGTCGAGATCGAAATTCAGGCGGTAAAACAAGCGTAATTCAGAAAAAACTCCGGACGAGTGTCGTCCGGAGTTTTTTGTCGGCGGCGCCTTCCCGGCAGTCACGCGAGCGGGACGGCCGCCCGCGCTTCGAGGTTGATCGGCCGGAGCGAGCGGCTGACGTCGTAATGAACGAAAGCGTCGTAGCGGTCGGCGAGGACGGAAGGGACGTAATTGCCGTACCGTTCCCGCGCCGGATCGTAGACGACGCCGATCGCGCGATGCGGCAGAAGTATCCGATACGGCTCCGGATCGTCGCGGAAGACGATGTATTTATCGAACGCGCCGGCGTCGTGCAGCAGCCGTTCCCAGCTGCCCTGCCGGCCGGGCGGCACCGTCATCACCTCGAGCGGCGCTCCCCACGACGAGCCGGCGACGACGGTGCCCTCGTACGTGCCGAAGCCGATCGCGAACACGCGATCGGGACCGTATTTCTCGCGCGTGAGCTGGCCGACGTTCACCATGCCTTCCGCGGCCATGTCGGTCGCCCGCGCGTCGCCGATGTGCGTGTTGTGCTCCCAGACGACGCCTTTCGCCTCCGGTCCGTAATGCTTCGCGACGAGATCGAGCGCCTCGATCATATGCGTGTCGCGCACGTTCCAGGACTCCGCGTCGCCGCGGATCATCGTCCGGTAGTACGCTTCAGCGTTGACGCCGACGAGCGCGTTGATTTCCGCCGACAAGGCCGCCTCCGGGTCGTCCGCGGCCGCGCCGAGATCGCGGTGACGCTCCTTGCGGACGCGCGCGAGCAGCTCGACGACGTCGTCCTCGCAGTCTTCGCCGTACAGCCCGGCGGCGACGGCGTACGACTGTTCGTCGCGCTGATGCGATTCGAAGCACGCCATCGCGCGCTTCGCCTGCTCGAGCGCGGGCGAATTCTTCGCCGTTAAATAGCGGATGATCTCTTCAAGCGACTCCCAGAGCGAGTAGACGTCGATGCCGTAAAAGCCGACCTTGGCCTCGTCTTCGGGCAGCGAATCGTTATAGGCGCGCAGCCATTCGGCGAGATCGGCGATTTCTTCGTTGGCCCACATCCACGACGGCCACCGCTCGAACGCGCGCATCGCTTCGCGAATCGAAGCCGGAGCGCCCGGCAGCCGCTTGATGTATCGATTGATTTCGAAGCACGACGGCCAGTCGCCCTCGACGGCGATGAACCGGAAGCCGTGCTCCGCGACGAGCCGCTTCGTCAGCTCCGCGCGGCCGGCATAAAATTCCGAGGTGCCGTGCGACGCTTCCCCAAGCAGGACGAAGCGCGCGGCCGCCCCCGCGTCGGAGAGCGGCTTGTAATCGTCCGGCCCGCGCAGCGGCCTCGCGTCCCGCCGCAGCCGTTCCGTTAAAAATTGCGTCATCTGTTCCGAATTCGGGGACATCCGTTTCCATCCTTTCCATAATGAAGGAATAATCGTATTGTTTGCAGGAACGGAGGAAACTACTAGTCACGAATTGAAATCGTACAAAGCACGTGGAATCGAAAGACGAAAAGGAGGGCGAACCATGACGACGGTTTTGCCGCTGAAAGGACAGCATCACGTCTCCGCGATTACGGCGAAAGCCTGCGGCAACTTCGAATTTTATACGAAAACGCTCGGCATGCGCCTCGTGAAGAAGACGGTCAATCAAGACGATACGTCCGTCTATCATTTGTTTTATGCGGACGAACGGGGCAATCCGGGCACCGATTTGACGTTCTTCGAAATTCCGATGGCCGGGCAGACCGTTCTCGGCACGAACGCGATTACGTTGACGACGCTGCGCGTGCCGAGCGACGCCTCCCTTGCGTACTGGAAGAGCCGCTTCGAGTCGCTCGGCGTCGACCACGACGACGTCGACAGGCGGAGCGGGCGCGCCGTCCTCGCGTTCCGCGACCCGGAAGGGCAGCGGCTCGCGCTCGTCTCCGACGAAGGGAACGTCGGCGTCGCCGGCGGTCGGCCTTGGGCGAATAGTCCGGTGCCGGTCGAGCACGGCATCGTGGGGCTCGGTCCGGTGGAGCTGACCGTGTCGCGGCCGGAGCGGACGGCGCGCATCCTGACGGAGCTGATGGGGTATCGGCGCAAAGGGACGTACCCGTCGAACGTCGAGGGACAGCCGGATGTGGTCGTGTACGAAACCGGCGAGGGCGGCACCGGGGCGGAGGTGCATCTCTCGGAGTGCGCCGATCTTCCGCGAGAGCGGCCGGGGCGAGGCTCGGTCCACCACGTCGCCTTTCGCGTAGACAACGAGGAGGAGCTGCGGAAATGGGTCGAGCGGGTGACGGCGGCCGGCATTCCGAACTCCGGCTTCGTAGAGCGCTATTACTTCAAATCGCTCTATTTCCGCGAGCCGAACGGCATTTTGTTCGAGCTGGCGACCGACGGTCCGGGCTTCGAGGGAGACGAACCGTTCGAGCGACTCGGCGAACGGCTGTCGCTGCCGCCGTACTTCGAGGCGCAGCGGGCGCAGATCGAGGCGAAGCTCGAGCCGCTGGACACGAAAGGCTGAGCGGAGCCGACGGTTAAAAATCGGCGGTGACGCCCGAATATCGGCGCGCATCTGGGCCGTTCCTGCAGGGACGGCCTATTTGCTGGCGATTCCTCGGCATTCCGGCGGTTGAACGCCCGGCGGGGGAGGGGTATAGTGAAGCAAAACCGAGAATCGGAAGTGGCGACGCATGCAATCATGGCAACGAACGATGTGGATCTTGTGGGCTGGCGTCCTGCTGTGCAGCGCGAGCTACTCGATGGCAGTGCCCTTCCTGCCGCTGTTTCTGTTCGATCTCGGCGTCGGGGAGGATGCCGTCGACTTATGGGCCGGCGTCGTCCATTCGTCGGCGTTCCTGGTCGGCGCGGTCATGGCGCCGCTGTGGGGCTCGGTGGCGGATCGGTACGGCCGCAAGAAGATGGTCATCCGCGCCGGGCTCAGCCTCGCGGTCATCTACGCGCTGATCGCCTTCGTGCGCAATCCGTGGGAGCTCGTCGCCGTGCGGATGCTGCACGGCTTCGTCGGCGGCTTCGTGCCCGCATCGATGGCGATTGTCGCGAGCGTCGCGCCGAAGGAGAAGATGGGCTGGAGCCTCGGGATGATGCAGGCCGGCACGATGTCGGGTTCGATCGTCGGGCCGGCGCTCGGAGGGCTGCTCGCTTCTTGGTTCGGGCAGCGGATGTCGTTCGTCGCGGCGGCGGTCGTAATTTTCGCCGCGACCGCCGCCGTCATATTCGCGGTGAAGGAAGGGAAACCCGCGGAAAGGCCGCCGAGAACGAAGATCCGGGAAGATATCAAGAGCGCGCTCGGCAATCGAACGCTGCTCGCTCTGCTGCTGCTGCTGGTCGGATTTCAGCTTTCGTTTAATATGATTCAGCCGCTGCTGACGCTTCACATCGCGGATTTGCAGGGCGGCGTGGCGAACGCGGCGCTGACGTCGGGCGTCGTCTTCGCCTTGATCGGCATCGCCGGCATCGTCGCTTCGCCGCTGTGGGGCAAGCTCGGCGGACGCCGGGGCTACGGAGGCGTGCTCGCCTTCTGCTTGATCGCTTCGGGAGCGAGCATCGCCGTACAGTATTTCGTGACGGATCTAGTCGTGTTCACCGCGGTTCAATTCGCGTTCGGCCTGTTCATGGCGGGCATCGCGCCGGCGGTCAACACGCTCATGGTGCAGAACACGCCCGA
Source organism: Paenibacillus sp. (assembly GCF_035645195.1). Taxonomy (NCBI): domain Bacteria; kingdom Bacillati; phylum Bacillota; class Bacilli; order Caryophanales; family Paenibacillaceae; genus Paenibacillus; species Paenibacillus sp. The sequence goes on from NZ_DASQNA010000041.1 coordinate 109,740, forward strand.
CCAGTTCCGCGGCCGGTCGTTCGGCCTGACGACGAGCGCCAATCAGACGGGAGCGATGATCGGTCCGTTGATCGGCGGCGGTCTCGGCTTATTCTTGTCGTTCCACTGGATTTTCGTGGCCGCGGGCCTGCTGCTTGCGGCGATGGGGACGCTCGTCGCCCGCGGCGGCCGTTCGGTCGGCGCAGGCCGCGACGGCGGCGGCGTGTCCCGGGCCGGCGCGCCGTAAGCGTCCGACGAAACGTCTCGATTGACGAGGGCGCTGGCAGTTTCATACAATGATCATCGAAGGAGGCGCGCCTATGCCTAGAATGGTCACGTCGATCGTCGATTTGATCGGAAACACGCCGATCGTCCGGCTGCGCCGCGTCGCTGCGGACGTTCCGGCTTCCGTGTATATGAAATTGGAATATTTCAATCCTGGGAAAAGCGTAAAAGACCGCGCCGCGTTCAACATGATCGCCGCCGCCGAGGCGGAAGGCCGCATCACGCCCGGACGCTCGACGATCATCGAGCCGACGAGCGGCAATACCGGCATCGGCCTTGCGATGGTGTGCGCGGCGAAAGGTTACCCGTGCATGATCACGATGCCCGAGAACGCGACGAAGGAACGGGTGAACGTGCTGAAGGCGTACGGCGCCGAGGTGCATTTGACGCCGGCGCCGCTCGGCATGCGAGGGGCGATCGCGAAGGCGAAGGAGCTCGCGGCGGAGCGAACGGGCGCCTTCATGCCGATGCAGTTCGAAAATCCGGCCAACCCGGACGCGCACCGGCACACGACGGCCGTCGAAATTTACGACGCGTTCGAAGGGAAGCTCGACGCGCTCGTCCTAACCGCAGGGACCGGCGGCACGGTGACGGGCGTCGGCGAAGAGCTGAAGAAGCGAATCCCGGGGCTGTCCATTTACGTCGTCGAACCGGCCGGCTCGCCGGTCCTGTCGGGCGGACAGCCCGGGCCGCATAAAATTCCCGGCACGGGGCCGGGCTTCGTGCCGGTCATCGTGAATCGCGATGTCTTCGATCGCATCTTGCATATTCGCGACGAGGACGCGCAGGCGATGGCCCGCCGGCTCGCGAAGGAAGAAGGCATTCTGGTCGGCGCTTCGTCGGCCGCATCCGCCTATTTCGCCCTCGAGGTCGCCCGCGCGCTGCCGCCCGAGGCGCGGGTGCTGAGCATCGCCCCCGACAGCGGGGAGCGATATTTGTCCTCCGATTTGTTCGCGTCATCGTAACCCGGTACCCTGCCGCCAGCGCGGCAGGGTTTTTTCGCGATTTCCCGTTTTTCTACCGCTTTCGCAAATTCTACTCGTCGAATAAAGCGGCCGTCCGAGCCGCGCCGGGCTGCGGGCGAACGGATCATTCTTTTTTTCGACCGCCGGAAAAAGCAGGAATCGAAACGGCTATCTCAAATGTATATAATGATACCGAATTGAAAGCTTCTGGAGGTGCCGCAATGCCGGATATGTTGGTCAAGCTGTACGAGCTGCCGGACGCGCAGCTCGCCATCCCGGACGGCGTGACGATCCGCCGCCCGATCGCGCCCGAGAAGCACGTCGTGACGCGCTGGATCGGCGAACATTTCAACGACGGATGGGTGAGCGAGGCGGAGGCGTCGTTCGCGAGGTCGCCGATCACGTGCTTGATCGCCGTCGAGAACGGCAGGCTGCTCGGTTTCGCCTGCTACGACGCGACGATGAAAGGATTCTTCGGCCCGACGGGCGTCGACGCGGCAGAGCGCGGGCGAGGCATCGGCAAGCTGCTGCTCCTCGCCGCCCTGCGCGCGATGCGCGACGAAGGGTACGGCTACGCGATCATCGGCGGAGCGGGCCCGACGGCGTTTTACGAGAAGACGGTCGGCGCTGCGGCGATTCCCGGCTCGGAGCCAGGCGTGTACAAAGGAATGCTTCGATAATTCCCAAGCGAACCGGAGGTTACGAAATGGAAAAGATGAAAATCGGCGTTATCGGCGCCGGCTCGATTTCCGATGTGCATTTGCAATCGTATGCGAATCATCCCGACGTCGAGGTATACGCGATCAGCGATTTGAACGAGGAGCGGGCGAAAGCGAAAGCGGCCCAATACGGCGCTTCGAAGACGTTCGCGGATTATCGCGAGTTGCTGGCGCTGCCCGAAGTGGATGCCGTCAGCGTCTGCACGTGGAATAACACCCACGCGGCGATCGCCGCGGCGGCGCTGGACGCGGGTAAGCATGTGCTGGTGGAAAAGCCGTTGTCCAAGACGGTGGAGGAAGCGCTGCTCGTCGAGGAGGCGGCGAAGCGGAGCGGCAAGGTGCTGCAGGTCGGGTTCGTGCGCCGCTATGCCTCCAATACGAATCTCTTGAAGCGGTTCATCGACGACGGCGAGCTCGGCGACATTTACTACGCGAAAGCGTCCTGTCTTCGCAGGCTCGGCAATCCCGGCGGCTGGTTTTCCGACGTCGAGCGCTCGGGCGGCGGGCCGCTCATCGACCTCGGCGTACATATTATCGATATTTGCTGGTATTTGATGGGTCGGCCGAAGGTCGTCAGCGTAAGCGGCAACGCATACAACCGCCTGGGCAACCGCAGCAATATTCAGGGGTTGTCGTTCTACAAGGCGGCCGATTACGACGCAGCCAAAAACACGGTCGAGGATCTCGCCAACGCGCTCATCCGGTTCGAGAACGGGGCGTCGCTCATGGTGGACGTCAGCTTCACGCTGCACGCGAAGAAAGACGAACTGTCCGTCAAGCTGTACGGCGACCGCGGCGGCGCGGAGCTCGAGCCGGAGCTGCAGCTCGTGTTGGAGCGGCACGACACGATTTTGAACGCGACGCCGCAAGTCGACGATGTGACGTTCAATTTCAAAGACGCGTTCCAGCGCGAAATCAACCATTTCATCGCGGCGGCGCGCGGCGAAGCGGAAACGCTCAGCCCGGTCCAAGACGGCGTCGAGCTGATGAAAATGTTGACCGCGATTTACGAATCCGCACGCACGGGGCGGGAAATCCGATTGTGACGAGATCAGGCTCGGCCGAGGGAAAGGGGAGATTCGCGTGAAATTGGGGCTTAGCAGCTACAGCTTATACCGGGGCATCAAAAGCGGCAGCATGACGATCGTCGACGCGGTGCGGTGGATCGCGGAGCACGGCGGCGAACATGTCGAGATCGTGCCGCTCGGGTTCGACTTGATCGAACGTCCGTCGCTCGCGGACGACATTCGAGAAGCGGCGCGGGAGGCGGGGATCGACGTATCGAACTACGCGGTCGGGGCGAACTTCCTCCAGCCGACGGAAGCCGAATACCGGCGCGCGATCGAAGCGGCGAAGGCGCAGGTCGACGTCGCCGCGCGGCTCGGCGTCCGCTTGATGCGGCACGACGTCGCGTCGCTGCCGCCGGAGGAAGCGACGATCCACCGGTTCGAAGCCGATCTGGAGAGGCTGGCCGACGCATGCCGGGAAATCGCCGATTACGCGGCGCAATACGGCATTACGACGAGCGTGGAGAACCACGGCTATTACATCCAGGCGTCCGACCGCGTTCAACGGCTCGTGGCGGCGGTGAATCGTCCGAATTTCCGGACGACGCTGGACGTTGGCAATTTCATGTGCGCCGATGAGAACCCATTGGTCGCGGTGAGAAAAAATTTGCCGATCGCTTCGATGGTGCATCTGAAGGACTTTTACCTGCGGCCCGCATCGTCGCGCATGGGCGAAGGCTGGTTCCGGACGGCCGGCGGCGATTACTTGCGAGGCGCGATCACCGGTCACGGCGACATGCCGCTGGAAGCGATTCTTAGGGAAGTGAAGCGCTCCGGCTACGACGGGTATATCTCCATCGAATTCGAAGGGTTGGAGGAATGCCGGTACGGCTCGAGGCTCAGCTTGGAACGCGTACGGACCCTGTGGAACGAGTTGTGAGGGACAGCCGCTTCGCCGCATCCGGCGAAGCGGCTTTTTTCTTCATTTTCCACCAGTTTATCATTTTCTACATCGAAAAAAACGCGGAGCGGCCGGGAATTTTGCCTGTTGTTCGCAAGTGACGGGGAGGAACCGAAGGCGGGGGAAAACGTTCCGTTTACGTGAAATGTAAGCGCTTTTATTATGGAGTCGAACCTACGGCTCCGGGGGTCGTCGGAAGGCGGAAGAAAAAAATCAGAAAGCGGGCGCAAAGATGTATAATGTGAGAAAGGAGTTATCATGGTGGAAACATCGAGGACAGTAGATGTAAACTGTAACATTCGCTGGCCGCAAGCGCTTTTTTTCGCGAGTTTACCGTTTTCCACACGCCGATGTCCTTGATAAATCAACGCTTTTTACAAAAATGCAACATATCGTTTCGATGGCGAGAAGTCGGGGAGAACCGACCGTTTACGGCGCCGCTGTTTCGATTTACGATGACCTCGGATGGAGCACGCGGAGTTGTATGTCATGTAATGTGACACCGACGAAGAGTTGCCCCGAAATTATGAATGTAAAAGGGAGGAAACAAGAAATGAAACACAAGCTGGTCTCCACTTCACTCATTCTTACGCTTCTCGCTTCGATCCTAGCCGCCTGCAGCGGCTCCGGCGGCGGAGAAGCAGCCGAGCCGGAGGCGACGCCGCCCGCAGCGAACGACGCGGGAACGCAGCAGTCGCAGCCCGCCGCCGAGGCGGAAAAGCCCGCCTCCAATCCGTACGGCGATACCGGCGGATTGACGCTGCCGCTCGTCGACAAGCCGACGAAGCTGACGTGGATGCTCGTCAGCGAAAATCCGGCCAACGACAAACTGATCGCCAAAGAAATCGAAAAACGGACCGGCATCACGCTCGATTTGCAAACGTACTCTCCGACGACGTACCAAGATCGACTCCGCGTCGTCGTCGCTTCCGGACAGCTGCCGGACATTTTCCACGGGCTGACGCAGGCCGAGCTGAAAAAAATCGGCCAGCAGGGCGCGGTCGTCGCGATCAACGATTACGCCGACATGCTGCCGAACTTCTCGAAGCTCTATTTGGAAGAAAATCCGTGGGTCGTCAAATCGTACGGCGACGAATCCGGCAAGCTGTATTCGTGGCCGATTTACAATTTGAACCGCGACGTCAACCACGGCTGGATGTACCGGAAGGACGTGTTCGACAAACTCGGCATCGCGGAGTGGACGAATACGGACGAATTTTACGAAGCGATGAAGAAGCTGAAAGCAGCGTATCCGGACTCGTACCCGATCGCGTCGAAGACGAAGGAATTCATTTTCCGCGATTGGGGCTACGGTTGGGGCATCAGCGGTTCGTATTTCCCGGTGATCTACGACGAGAAGGCGACGACGTGGAAATTCGCGTCGATCCAACCCGAGCATAAGCAGATGCTCGATTTCATGAAGAAGCTTTACAACGAAGGGCTGCTCGATCCCGAGTTTTTGACGGATACCCCGGATTCGTGGACCGCGAAGATGACGACCGACAAGTCGTTCGTCACGTGGGACTGGATCGGCCGCCTCGATTTGTTCTACAACCAAGTGAAGGATCAAAACCCGACGTATGATCTGCGGTACGCGAACCCGGTCGGTCCGACGGGCAACATCCGGACGCTGCCGAAAATCGACGTCAACTTCGGCATCGCCGTCGCCAACAACGAGAACAAGGAAGCGGCGCTCAAGCTGCTCGATTACTTGACCAGCCCGTCCGGCGGCGCGCTCGTCACGCTCGGCGTCGAAGGAGAGACGTTCCAATTCGACGCGAACGGCAAGCCCGTATATCCGGAGCTCGCCGATGTGCCGCTCGTCGACATTAAGGTATTGGAAGACAAGTACGGGCTTTGGCTCGAAGGCATGTATTTGCGTCCGGACCGCCGCAGCGTGTACTACAACTTCACGGAGAAGGAACAAGAAGCGCAGGACAAAATGCTGTCCCAGAACAAATTCGAGGCGCTCGATCCGGTGCTCAACTTCACGGACGACGAAAACGCGACGATCGCGGAGCTGCAGGTGGCGCTGGAGAAAGCCGCCAACGAGTTCAATGCCAACTACATCCTCGACAAGTCGTACGGGGACGCGCAGTGGGAGCAGTGGAAGGCGAACGCCGAGAAGCTCGGCGCCTCCAAGCTTGAAGAAGTGTACAACGCGGCGCAGAAGCGCTACGACGCCGCGCAGTAACGATTCGACCGCCTGACCAGCAACGGTTTTCGGCGCGGGAGCCCAAGGTGCGGGCCCCCCCGCGCCGAAATCCATCGATCGGAGGAGTCCATCATGGAGTATCCGGGAACGGAGAGCGTTTCGCGCCGAAACGGCCGCGGCGTCTTCTACGCAAGACTGACGTCGACGGTCAAGCATATCAAGCGGGACCGACAGCTGTTGCTGCTCTTTATCCCGTGCATTTTGTTTTACGTCATCTTCCGGTACGGCCCGTTGTACGGGCTGATTATCGCTTTCAAAGATTACAGCGTGTTTCAAGGCGTCATGGCGAGCGAATGGGTCGGCTTCAAGCATTTCGCGAAATTTTTCTCCAGCCCCGATTTTTGGAATTTGTTCCGCAATACGCTGCTGCTTGGCTTTTACTCGCTCGTGTTCGGGTTCCCGTTTCCGATTTTGCTCGCGATCATGCTGAACGAAGTGCGGCTGCGATGGTTCAAGAAAACGATCCAGACGCTCAGCTACTTGCCGGCGTTTCTGTCGGTCGTCATCATTTGCAGCATGATCATCGACTTTCTGTCGCCGACGAACGGCGTTATCAACCGGATCATCGCCGCGCTCGGCTTCGAACGCGTCTACTTTTTGATCGAATCGGATTGGTTCCGTCCCGTATACGTCATTTCGGACATATGGGCGTCCGTCGGGTACGAGGCGATCATTTTCCTCGCGGCGATCGCGGGCATCAGCCCGACGCTGTACGAGGCGGCGAGGGTCGACGGAGCGAGCCGGTTTCAAATGATGCGGTACATTACGCTGCCGGGTCTGCTGCCGACGATTTTGGTCATGTTTATTTTGAAAACGGGTTCGATGATCCGCATCGGCTACGAGAAGGTGCTTCTGTTGTATACGCCGACGACGTATGATGTAGCGGACGTCTTCTCGACGTTCGTCTATCGGAAAGGCCTCTTGGAATCCAACTACAGCTACGCTGCCGCCGTCGGCATGTTCGAAGCGGTCGTCGCGATGATTATGCTGCTCGGCGCGAACGCCTTGAGCCGCAGATTGGGGGGGAACGGATTATGGTAGGGCAGCCGAGATTTTCGCTGTTCGGCGCTGTGAACGCGCTGCTGTTGACGCTGCTGGCGATCTCTACCGTCTACCCGATCCTCTACATCACGGCGGTATCGCTCAGCGATACGGCGCACGTAACGCAGGGGAAGGTGTGGCTGTGGCCGGTCGGGCTCAACTTCAACGCGTACGCGGAAGTGCTCGCGCACGACCGCATCCCGAGGGCGTACTTAAATACGATATTTTACACGGCGCTCGGCACGTTCACGAATTTACTGCTGACCGCCATCGCGGCCTATCCGCTGTCGCAGCGGTCGTTCTTCGGCCGCAAAACGTTCATGTTTGCGATCGTGCTCACGATGTTTCTTAATCCCGGGATCATCCCGAATTATATTATCGTGAAAGAAATGGGACTGCTGAATTCCGTCTGGGCGCTCGTCATTCCGAACGCGATCTGGACGTTCGAGTTGATCATTTTGAAGAGCTTCTACGAGAATATGTCGTCGCAGATTCGGGAAGCGGCGCGCATCGACGGCGCTTCGGAATACCGGATTTTGTTCCAGATCGTCATTCCGTTGTCGAAGCCGGCGCTCGCGTCGATCGGCTTGTTTTACTTCATGGGACATTGGAACAGCTTCTTTATTCCGATGATTTATTTGACGGATCAGATGATGTATCCGCTGCAGGTCGTGCTTCGGGGGATGCTCATTTTCAGCGAAGGCAACAACGCCAGCCTGGTGGACGCGGCCGCGCTCGCCCCGCAGGCGCTGAAGAACGCGACGATCGTGCTGTCGATGATTCCGGTGCTGCTCATTTACCCGTTCGCCCAAAAATATTTCGCGAAGGGCGTTATGCTCGGTTCGGAGAAGGGTTGAGCGGCGGCGGTGTAGAAAATGTAGGGAACAAATTACGGCGGGGGAGAAGAGCGCATGAAACGTATCGTCACGAATGCCGGGTTGTTGAAAATCTTCTTTGCTTTGCTGCTCGTCATCACCGTGATGTTCGCCTCCAACTACATCGTATACCGCAATTCGATCTCCGGCATTTACGATAAAATTACCGAAAACAACACATTGGTCGTCCGATCGGTCATCCAGTCGTTCGATAACAGCTTTCGGTCGGTGAACAATTTGATTTATTCGATTCATGGGCTGCCGTACGACGACGCGGTACAAGCGGACGGGTCGCTAAACATGAGCAAGGTGTATATGCTTAGGGATCATATCTCGCAGCTTTCGAGTAACGTCGACTTCATTGAAGACGTTATCGTCTTTTACGACGACTCGAATCTTGCGATTACGGCGCGGGGGACGAGCGATCTGCATACGCTGTTCTCCCGGAAATACCGCCACGACCTGTATAACGCCGACTACTGGCGCTCGTTCTCGCTCACGAAGCAGTCGCTCAAGACGTTCCCCGCGGCGGATTTCCGCGTGTACGCCGACGGGACGCAGTTCAAGACGAAGAAGCTGATGGCGATATTCGGCGGCAACAAAATCCGCATGTCCGCCAAAAACATTATCGTGCTCGTCAACGTCGAAGCGCTGATGAAGCACGTCGACCGCAAGGCGATGCTGCCGGGCGCGTCGCTGATCGTGCTGGACGAAGATCGCAATATCATTTTGAGCACCGACGAAAATTGGGGCTTGATGGAAGTGCTGAACGACGTCTATTTCAACGCCTCCAACGAAACGAGCGTGACGCGGGAAGATTACGAATACAATTTTTACAAGTCGAGCTTTAATTCGTTTATTTATATCGATAAAGTGCCGTATCAATTCCAAAACATCGATTCGGTCAATCGGGCGAATTTGTTGATCATGCTGTCCGCGATCGTTTGCGCCGTGCTGCTGTCCGGGCTGCTCAGCGCGTATTTGTACAAACCGGTGCAGCGCATTTTGCGCTTGTTCGGCGAAGGGTACGTCAAGGGGAACGATTTCCTGAACATCCACAGCGGCATTTTGCGCATGCAGATGGAGAACGAATCGTACCGGGCTCGGCTGAGGCTGGCGGACGCGGAGCTTCGGAAGGCGGCGCTGTTCCAGGCGTTGGACGGGTCCGTGCGCGCGGAGGAGCGGGACGAAGGGATGAAGGCGCATTACCCGGAGTTTTTCGCGCGGAGCCATTTCCTCCTCGCCTGCGTTCAGGTCGTCCCGACGGAGGAGGGCGCGGCGGGCGGCGCCTGGGCGATCGGCGAACGCATCCGGGAGGCGGCGGGCGGCGACCTGACGTCCGTCGACGTGTTTCACCAAGGCGGTCTTCGTTATCTGCTCGTCTTCGGCGTCGACCAGCCCGCCGGCCGGGAGACGCTGCTGCGCCGGCTGCGGAACGGGCTGTCCCGCGTCGAGAAAGGGCTGGACGGCTGTTCGCTGTGGGGATGCGCCGGCAAAATGTACGAAGCGCAGACGTCGAACTGCGCCCGCGCTTACGAAGAGATCATGCAGGCGATGCCGTACCGCAAGGTGAAAGATACGCCGCTGCTGGACGCGGAGGCGCTTCGGTACGAATGGAACGTCTACTTCCCGTTCGAGAAGGTGGAGAAGCTGTCGAACTTGCTGCTGAACGCTCGGGCGGACGAAGCGGCGGCGATCGTGCGGGACACGCTGCGGGAAAATGTGGAGCGGAACGTCCACCGGAACCAGCTGCGGCACGTCGCGAACGCGATGCTGTATTCGATGCTGCAGGCGCTCGAAAGCGCCGGCGCCGATTCGCAGACGCTGTATCGAATGGAGACGGAGTTTCGGCGGACGGCCGACGGCGCCGCCGACGTCGGCGCCGTCGAGGAGGCGCTGGCGAAGCTGGCGGCGGAAACGGCGGCGCACGGCCGAGGCGAGCAGCGGAGCAAGCTGAACCCGGCGTTCATCTCCCAATATATCGATTTGCATTATATGGAAAACTTGTACTTGGACCATATGGCCGAAGTGCTCGAAACGACGCCGAAATATTTTTCGAATTATTTCAAGAAAACGTTCGGCGTCAATTACGTCGAGTATTTGAATAAAGTGCGCCTGCAGCACGCCAAAGTGCTGCTGAGGGACACGAGCTTGTCCGTCGCGGAGGTCGGGGAGAAAACCGGCTATATCAATTCGTCGACGTTTACGACGACGTTCAAAAAATATTTCGGCATTTCGCCGAGCGAATACCGTAAGCGGATGGTTAGTTAAACAGGATGAATATTTATGTAATTAATAATTAAATAGGCGAAGGAGTTGCTGCTTGTGAAGGCGATTGCAACGCGAGACGGGGCGATCGAGATCGTCGATCTCGCGCCGCCGGAGCGGCTGCCCGGCCGCGTGCTCGTCCGCGTCGAATACTCCGCGGTCAGCCCCGGCACCGAAATGAGCTTCGTGCGGAGCCGTCCGGCGGAGCCGGTCGTGCTGGGCTACAGCGCGGTCGGCATCGTAGAGGAGGTCTGCGATGGCGTCGCCGGACGGAGCGTCGGCGAGCGCGTCGCCTGCTACGGCGCGCCTTACGCGAGGCATGCGGAGCTGCTGTCGATGCCCGCGAATTTGACCGCGCCGGTGCCGGCGGGCGTCGACCCGCGCGAAGCCGCGTTCGGCGGCTTGGGCGCTATCGCCGTGCACGCGCTGCGCACGGCGGGGCTCGCGTTCGGCGAGTCGGCGGTCGTCGTCGGCTTAGGCATTCTCGGCAATTTGATCGCTCAGATCGGCGCCGCCGCCGCGTTCCGGATCGCCGGCGTCGACGTCGCGCCCGAGCGGGCGGACGCGCTCGGACGCCTCGGGGTGCCGCACGCGTACGCGTCGGCGGAAGCGCTGGAGGCGCGGCTCGCCGACGCCGTCGGCCCGAACGGGGCGGACGCCGTGTTCGTCTGCGCCGCCGGGCCCGGCGGCGCGTTGATCGACCGGGCGATGAGCTGGCTGCGGGACCGCGGCAAAATCGTCGTCGTCGGCGATGTGACGACGGAATTCTCGCGAAGCCTCATGTTCGCGAAGGAAGCGCAGGTGCTTATTTCGCGCGCCGGCGGCCCGGGACGGTACGACCCTTCGTATGAACGGGACAACCGCGATTATCCGATCGGGTACGTCCGCTGGACCGAAGGCCGGAATCTCGCCGAATATATTCGGCTGCTGGCGGAAGGGCGCATCCGCGTCGCGCCGCTGCTCGCCGGCGACGTCCCGCTTGCGCGGGCGGCGGACGCGTACGCCGCGGATCGGTCCGCGGCCGCGATCGGCACGCTGATTCGATACCCTTACGCCGATGAGGCGGACCGGGAGGCGGCGCGGACGGCGTCCTGCGCTCCCGGCGGAGGAAAGGCGGTACCTAGCGAATGAAACCGAATGCGAAAGAAATGCGCGCGGACGTCGTCATCATCGGCGGCGGCGTCGGAGGGGTCGCGGCGGCGCTCGCCGCGGCGCGGAACGGCTGCCGCGTCGTCATGACGGAGGAGACGGACTGGATCGGCGGCCAGCTGACGAGCCAGGCGGTGCCCCCGGACGAGCATCCATGGATCGAGCGGTTCGGCTGCACGGCGGCGTACCGCGAGTTTCGGAACGGCGTGCGCGAATATTACAAGCGTTGGTTTCCGGTCATGCCGGATGCGCGCGCGTCGGCGGAGTTCAACCCCGGCAACGCGCTCGTCAGCCGCATCGCTCACGAGCCGAGAGCCGCGCTGGCGGTGCTGCGCGGCATGCTCGCGCCGTACGTGCACAGCGGGAAACTCGTCGTGCTCGAGCGGCACGTCCCGGTGCGGGCGGAAACGGAAGGCGACCGGATCGTCTCCGTCACGGTCCGCTCCGAGGAGCGGAGCGAGGAGGTGGCGCTGATCGGCGCCGTCTTCCTCGACGCGACGGAGGAGGGCGATCTGCTGCCGCTCGCGAAGATCGAATACGTCACCGGCGCCGAATCGGTCCGCCAAACGGGCGAACCGCACGCGCTGCCCGGCGACCCCGATCCGTCCGATATGCAGGCGATCACGTGGTGCTTCGCGATGGATTACGTCGAAGGGGAAGATTTCACGATCTCGAAGCCGGCGCAATACGACTTCTGGCGGGAGTATCGAGCGCCGTTCTGGCCGGATCGGCTGCTCAGCTGGATGGGCGTCGTGCCGCATACGCTCGAGCCGATCCGCTACGCCTTGTTCCCGGACGGCCGATCGTTCTCGCTGTGGACGTACCGGCGCCTGATCGACCGGACGCAGTTCGCTCCGGGCGCGTTCGATACCGACGCGACGGTCGTCAATTGGCCGCAGAACGATTATTGGCTCGGCCCGATCATCGACGTCCCGCCGGAAGAGCGGGCGAAGCATTTGGAAGGCGCCCGGGAGCTGAGCTTGTCGCTGCTGTATTGGATGCAAACGGAGGCGCCGCGGCCGGACGGCAAAGCGGGTTATCCCGGTCTCAGGCTGCGGGGCGACATCGTGGGGACGACGGACGGCCTCGCGAAGAAGCCGTACATTCGCGAGTCGAGGCGCATCGCGGCGGAGACGACCGTCGTCGAGCAGCATCTCAGCCCCGCCTGCCGGCCGGACGGGACCGCGGAGGCGTATCCCGACTCGGTCGGAATCGGCTGCTACCGCATTGACCTGCATCCGAGCACCGCGCAGCGGACGTATATCGACGTTTCGAGTCTGCCGTTCCGTATTCCGCTCGGGAGTCTTCTCCCGGTGCGGGTCGACAACATGCTGGCGGCCGGCAAAAATATCGGCACGACGCACATTACGAACGGCTGCTACCGGCTGCATCCCGTCGAGTGGAATATCGGCGAGGCGGCCGGCGCCCTAGCCGCGCACTGCGTCCGGCTCGGCCTGCCGCCGCGCGCCGTGCGGGCCGACCGGGCGAAGCTCGAGGATTTCCAGCGGTCGCTGCGCGCGCAGGGCTTCGAGCTCGATTGGCCGCGCCTTCACCCGGTGTAATCGGGAGCATTTCGCCGCGAAAGCGTCGTCGATCTTCCGCTTCATGTGATACAATTGTGGAAGAACTTGCCGCTTGCGCGGCGAAACGTTCGACACGGGGTCACGTAAAGGAGCGGTTGGATGTTTGGGGAGCAAAGGAGCGCCGCGCTGCGCGATGCGTCGCGCCGCTGGGAAGCGGCGGGCGTCATCGACGGCGAGGCGCTGTCGTTCATTTATGAAGAGAAGCTGTTTAAATTGTTCGTTCCGGAAGTCTACGGCGGCCGAATGGAGCCGCTGCCCGCGGCGCTTCGCTTGTTCGAAGCGGCGGCTCGCCTCGACGGCAGCTTCGGCTGGGCGGTGACGATCGGCTCGGGGGGCGGGTTTTTCGCCGCTTGCTTGCCGCCGTCGTCCGCCGAGCGGGTGTTCGCGGACCCGAAGTCGGTCATCGCCGGCAGCGGCTCGCCGACGGGAACGGCCGTGCGCGTCGACGGCGGATACATCGTGAACGGTTCGTGGGCGTTCTGCAGCGGCGCGCCGTACGCGACGACGTTCACGGCGGTCGCCGCCGTCGCGGGGGAAGACGACGCGCTCGCGTTCGCCTTCCGGCCGGATCAGGTCGACATCGTGCCGACGTGGCGGGCGTTCGGGCTGAAGGCGACGGCGAGCCATACGATCGTCGCGAAGGACGCGTTCGTGCCGGATGCGTTCGCCTTCCGGGTCGACGAGACGCCGTACCGCGACGAACCGATTTACCGCGTGCCGTTCCTGCCGTTCGCGGAGAGTTCGTTCGCGGCCGTCGCGGTCGGCGTCGCCCGCCGGCTGCTCGAGGAGGCCGAGCGGTGGACCGACGCCTGCGCGGACAGGTGGAGCGCCGGCGGCAAGACGCGGCTCGCGTTCGTCCGAGAGCGGCTGCGCGAAGCGGCGGCGGAGCTCGACGCGCAGGCGGAGCGGTATTACGCCGCCGTCGAACGGGCGTGGGAGCGGCATGTCGGGATCGGAGGATCGGGCGGCGCGAACGAAGCAGGCGGCGGCGGGGGCGACGATGCGTGGGCGGAAGCCGGACGGCGGAGCAAGCTCGCCGCCGCGGCGTCGCTGCGCGCCGGAGCCGAGTTGTTCCCGATTCTCGGCATCGGGGTCGTCATGGAGGACCATCCCGTCAACCGGGCGTGGCGCGACCTCCAAACCGCCTGCCAGCACACGCTGCTCGTCGACTACGGCGGGAACTCGATCGATACGGAGATGTGAACATGAACATGAACTCGAAACCGAAAGCAGTAGTTTCCAAACCGCTGCCGCAACCGGCGATCGACCTGCTGCGGGAGCATTGCGATCTGTACGTATGGGACGGCGGCTCCCCGATGCCCCGCGATCGGCTCCTCGAAGCGTTGGCCGACGCGGAAGGTCTGCTCACCTCGGGCGACCGCATCGACGACGAGCTCCTAACCCGCGCTCCGAAGCTGCGGGCCGTCAGCACGGTGTCGGTCGGGTATGATCACTTCGACCTGAACGCGATGCGCCGCCGCGGCGTCGTCGGGACGCATACGCCGTACGTGCTCGACGACACGGTGGCCGATCTCGTGCTGGCGCTCATGCTGGCGGCGGCAAGACGCGTGCCGGAGCTGGACGCTTATGTGAAGAGCGGCCAATGGCACCGGGACGAAGGAAAAGCGGGAGCCGCGCTGTTCGGAACGGACGTGCACCACGCGAAGCTCGGCCTCATCGGCCTCGGCCGCATCGGCGAGCGGATCGCGCGGCGGGCCGCGCTCGGCTTCGATATGCAGGTGTACTATTACAACCGGAGTCGAAATCCGGAAGCCGAGGAGAAATACGGCGCCCAGTATGTGTCGTTGGAGGAGCTGCTGCGCGAGTCCGACTTCGTCGTGCTGATGCTGCCGCTGACGCCGAAAACCGAACGGTTCTTCGGCCGGGCGCAGTTCGAGCTCATGAAGCCGACGGCGTTCTTCATCAACGCGTCGCGCGGGAAAGTCGTCGACGAAGCGGCGCTCGTCGAGGCGCTCCGCGGCGGAACGATTCGCGGGGCGGGACTCGACGTATTCGAGACGGAGCCGGTGCCGCCGGATCATCCGCTGCTCGCGCTGCGGAACGTCGTCGCGGTGCCGCACATCGGGTCGGCTACGGCGCAAACCCGCTTCGACATGGCGATGACGGCCGCGCGCAACTTGGTCGAGACGCTGCGGGGCGGCGGCGGCGCTTATGTCGTGAAAGAACTGAAGCAGCCGTAGCCGGCCGCGGCCGGCAAGGAGGACGACGGAATGGTGAAACTGCTGCCCGCCCGCTGGGAAACGGAGCGCTGCGAGGTCGCGTCGTTCGATGCGGACGATGCCGCGGCGCGGCAAGCGCTGCAAGCGCTCTATGAGAAGTCGAGCTACATGGCCGCATGGGACGGCCGCGTCGTGGAGCCCGATTATATCGACCGGATCGCGGAAGGCCGCGGCGAGGTGCCGCCGGGCGGCAGTCAGGATCGCTTGCTGCTGCAGAGAATCGCGCGGAAGGACGATCCCGAGCGGCGGCCGATCGGCCTGCTCGAGCTGTACCACGGGTACCCGCACGAGCGTTCGTTATACATCGGATTTTTATTTATCGACCCGGTGGAGCAGGGGAACGGCTGCGGCCGCGAGATCGCGAGCCGATGCCGCGAGCTCGCCCTCGGGCTCGGGTACGAAGAAGCGCGCGTCGCGGTCGCGCTGAAAAATTGGCCGGCGCTCCGGTTTTGGATCCGGAACGGGTACCGCCACGCGACCAAAACAGCCGGAGACCGTCTGTTCGGCGAGGATGCGTACGCGGTCCTCGAGCTGTCGACGTCCGGCGTCGAAACCGCGGACGGAACATCATCGATGGAGGGCGAAAGCGATGTGTAGAAGCATTAAAACGCTGCACAATTTCGATCCGCCGGCGACCGAAGCGGAAGTTCGCGCCGCCGCGCTGCAGTTCGTCCGGAAGCTGTCCGGCTTCCGCGAGCCGTCGAAGGCGAACGAGGACGCGTTCCGCCGCGCCGTCGACGAGGTGGCGGACGCGGCCGGGAAACTGCTCGCTTCGCTCGAGACGAAAGCCGCGCCGCGCAGCCGCGAAATCGAAGCGCAGCGGGCGAAAGTCAGATCCGCGAAACGGTTCGCAAGGCCGAACGAATCCGTTCGAGAATGACGAAATCCAAGGAGGAAACGCGATGAAACTCGACAACAAAATCGGCGTGATCGTAGACAGCTTTGGAGTCGGCGTGCGCGAAGGGCTGAAGAAGGCGAAAGAGGTCGGAGCGGAAGGCGTTCAAATTTATGCCGTCAAAGGCGAAATGGACCCAGACAACCTAACCCCGGCCGCTCGGAAGGAATTAAAATCGTATATCGAGGACTTGGGTCTGGAAATTTCGGCGTTGTGCGGCGATCTGGGCGGGCACGGCTTTCAAGACCGCGCCGTCAACCGCGAGAAGGTGGAGAAATCCAAGCGCATTCTCGATCTCGCCGTCGAGCTCGGCACGAACATCGTCACGACGCATATCGGCATCGTGCCGCACGACGCGAACGGACCGATTTACGCGGCGATGCAGGAAGCTTGCGAAGAGCTTAGCCGGTACGCGAACAGCTTGAACGCGTATTTCGCGATCGAGACCGGTCCCGAGACGGCCGCGCATCTGAAAGCGTTCCTCGATACGCTGAGCGGCAAAGGCGTATCCGTCAATTTCGATCCGGCGAACATGGTGATGGTGACGGGCGACGATCCGGTTGCAGGCGTCCATATTTTGAAAGACTATATCGTGCACACGCATGTGAAAGACGGCGTCCGCCATCGCGAGGTCGACCCCCGGGCGGTATACGGCAGCTTGGACACGGAGGGGATGGATCACGACAAAATCGCGGAAATCCTTAAAGAAGGCCAGCTGTTCGAGGAGCTGCCGCTCGGCGAAGGCGCCGTCGACTTCGACGCGTACTTCCGGGCGCTGCAAGAGATCGGCTATCGCGGGTACTTGACGATCGAGCGCGAGGTCGGCGACTCCCCGGAGGACGACATTCGCAAAGCGGTGCAATTCATCCGCGCCTATCGCTGACGGCTTCCAAGGCGCGGCGGGGAGGCTTACGGCATGAACGAACGGGAACGAGAGTCGTGGAAACGGCTGAAGGAGCAGCTGCAGGCGGAGGAGGAAGAGCTCCGCATGTACCGCCAATACAACGATCGGGTGGACGAAGCGGTTCAAGAGTTCGAGAAGAACGGCGGGCTCGAGCATGTGAAAGGGAAAGGCAAGCCGCTGCAGCTCGCGACCGGCGACCCGCTGTACGGCGTGCTCAAGACGGCCGGCGTGAAACCGCCGTGGCTGGAGTTGCAGCATGTCATTCGCGACGAGCTGCGCGAGCTGCTGAAGGAGCTTCGTCTCGGGACGGCGGTGCGAGCGGAGGAGACGCTCCGCAGCATTAACGGCCGCATCTCGAAATACAACCGCATCGTTCCGCATTATACGATGCAGCGCACGCCCGTTTCGCTCGAGACGATCGAGGACCAACTAAAGACGTGGGAATAATCGATGGGGAGCCGCCCGGGCGGCTCCCTGTTGCTTTGTGTTATGAAAAAATAAAGTATTAGACTGAAATTGTTGAATTTGTGAATTTTTTTGAACCCCCAATCGGCTACCTAGGGAAAATAAGTTTTAGACTAATTCAGAAAATGAAACAGCGGCGTAACTAAGGACGTGAAAATAAAGTCTTAGACTGACGCGGTTTTTTTTGGTATTGGTTATGATAATAGCCCTTTTAGCACACATACCCACTCCGCTTAAACCGCTGGGTCATATACTAACTTACCTGCTGTGGAATGGACGGTGAAAAGATGAAGGGAAGGCCTCGCAAGGATACAAGCACGAAACAGGAAAAACTCACAATTTCTCAGGCATTCATGAGGGTTACAGTAGCGCTTCCTCAAGCACCTTCAATTGAAGACCCGTTACCGACTCACCTAACCTTCTTCGTTGATTCTAGATTCACAACGGCGCAGAGAAATCGGATTACCAGGTTAATTACAGGCGTTATGTCTCAATGGGCCCGATATTACATTAATAGAGATAATGGGGTTAACAGTCCACTGAAACAGTGTACGGCTCGATATGCCCGCTTTAACCTAGCCCCTGAATGGTTTGAAGACAAGATAGCTAACGGTAACGTCGCCGTGGATGTGATGATGGATGGTTTAACACGGGCATTTATTGCTAATGGTTTTGGGAGAGCGTTTCGTGCTCAAATTATGTATCCTTCTCCAGGTACGACACCCCCAAAGGCTATTAGAGGTGCAAACGCTTCTGATCCTGACAGGAACTCATTATCTGTAATCATCAATCCGAAAACATTAAGCAGAATCGACCTTGGTGACACGACTCTTATCGGTTCATTATTGCACGCATGGTTGCATCGGATTGGTTATCGTCATCCTGCCGAACTCTATACGTCGTACTTTATCGGTGAGGCAGCAATGTGTCTAATGCATGGCAATACTAGCAAACAAAGCGGAGTACCCGACAGCAGGTTAACTGCATTTCTAGATTGACTCATACCTTTTTGGGGGAAGGAAAGTGACACACCAAGATATTAACTCCTTGATTGAATACGCTAAAAGGTTTCTTGTGGCTAGCCCTAAACTTCGAACGACACCTTATCCCAAGTTACGAAAAATGGATTGTTCCTCTTTCACGCAGCATGTCTATGGAAAATACGGCATTAAGCTGCCGCGCAAAGCCAGAGAGCAAGCAAAGCACGGAATAGAAGTGGATAAAACCGACTTGAAGGAAGGCGACTTATTATTTTTCTATGTACCCGAAAGGTTCCCAACAAACTACATCCCCGGACACGTCGGCATTTATCTTGGTGATGGAACCATGATCCACTGCCTACCCTCGCCCAAGAGAGTATTAATCTCCGATATCAATACCCCACACAAGAAAAAGACGTTCTTATTCGCTAAAAGAGTCATCCTACCGAACGACATATCCATATATGAGCAACACAAAGCGCTTAACGATTTTTGGAGGTTGTAGAAAACCTTTTGAAAGAGGGGATGAGGATGAAAGCGTTTATTAGTCAATCGTTTAGACGGACTACAGTAACGCTTCCTCAAGCACCTGGAATTGAAGACCCGTTACCAACTCACTTAACCTTCTTTGTTGATTCCAGATTTACAACGGCTCAGAGGAGTAGGATACAAAGATTAATTTCCGGTATATTTGCACAATGGAATGAGTATTACGCCGACCGAGATAATGGAGTTGATAGTCCTCTAAAGCAATGCACAGCTAGATATGCTCGATTTAATCTTGCCCCTGTTTGGTTTGAAGATAAGATAGCCAACGTGAATGTTGCCTTTGATGTAATGATGGAGGGTTTAACAAGAATGTTCATTGCAAATGGCTTTGGTAGAGCTGCCCGTGCACAAATTATGCATCCAGGTTCATCCACCCCACCAAAAGCTATCCGAGGTGTCAATGCTTCTAATCCCGACCAAAACTCATTGTCCGTCACAATTAACCCGAATACTCTCGGTCGGACCGATATCGTTGATGCAACTCTTAGAGGCTCATTACTGCACGCATGGATGCATAGAGAAGGATATAGACACCCTGTGGGAAGGTATACATCTTTTATGATTGGGGAAGCAGCAATGTGCCTAATGAGAAATAACTCCAACAAACAAGCCGGTGTCCCAGACAGCAGATTTACCCAATTCTTAGATTAGGGTTGCGATAATCTCTCTTTTAGCAACCTTACATGGTCACTAGTCTACAACTATATTTTCTCGGTCTAATACTTTATTTTCCCAGTCTAATACTTTATTTGCGTTGAACACTTTGCCCCGTCTATCGCGGGCTCCGCGTGGGTACAATGGATGCGACAGGATCACATTACCCGGAGGTGTCGCGCACATGAACGGCGGCGCGCTCGCGTTGCATATGGATAAATACGAAGTCAACATGGCGTACGCCCATTGGCTTCACGGCACGCATCGGAAGCGGGCCGTATTCGAGCTTTATTTCCGCAAGCTTCCGTTCGGCAACGGATTCGCCGTTTTCGCCGGGCTGGAGCGGGTGATTGATTATTTGTCGACGCTTCGTTTCGACGAAGAGGACATTCGTTACCTGCGGGAGCAGGAGGAAGCGTACCGGGAACCGTTTCTCGACGAGCTGCGCCGCTTTCGCTTCGCCGGCGACCTGTTCGCCGCGCAGGAGGGGACCATCGTGTTTCCGAACGAGCCGCTGCTTCGCGTGGAAGCGTCGGTGTTCGAAGCGCAAATGATCGAGACGGCGCTGCTCAATTTCGTCAATTTCCAAACGTTAATCGCAACGAAAGCGGCGCGCATCAAGCGCACGTCGCCCGGCGACAACTTTCTGGAGTTCGGTTCGCGGCGGGCCCAGGAGGCGGACGCGGCCATTTGGGGGGCGCGGGCCGCGTATATCGCCGGCTTCGACGCCACGTCGAACTTGCTCGCCGGGAAACGGTTCGGCATTCCGACGGCGGGGACGCATGCGCACTCGTGGGTGCAGGCGCACGATTCCGAGCTCGAGGCGTTCGAAAAATACGCCGAAGCGCTGCCGGATCAAGTGACGCTGCTCGTCGATACGTACGATACGCTGTCCCTCGGCGTCCCGCATGCGATTCGCATCGCCCAGCGGCTGGAAGCGCGCGGCAAGCGGATGCGCGCCATCCGGATCGACAGCGGCGACCTCGCCGCGCAGGCGAAGGCGGCGCGCGCCATGCTTGACGAGGCGGGGCTCGGTTACGTCCGGATCGTCGCTTCGAACGACTTGGACGAGCATGTCATCCTTCATTTGAAGGCGCAGGGCGCTCCGATCGACAGCTGGGGCGTCGGCACGAAGCTGATTACGGGCGGGGAAGAGTCGGCGCTCGGGGGCGTCTACAAGCTGGTCGCCCGGGAGACGGACGACGGCTGGCAGCCGGTGATCAAAATTTCGGGCAACGCGGAGAAAACGGTGACGCCGGGCGCCAAAACGGCGTATCGGTTGATCCGAGCCGATACCGGCCGAGCCGCGGCCGACGCGCTGGCGTTCCCGTCGGAGGACGACGTGCGCGGCGCGAAGGCGACCGTGTTCGTCGACCCGTCGGATCCGCTGCAGCGGCGCGAACTCGAGCGGTACGAAGCGGTGCCGCTGCTTACGCAGGTCGTCGCCCGAGGCGAACTGCGGGAAGAGGGGCTGCCCGATTTAGGGCGCATCCGGGAGCACCATGCCGCCCAATTGCGGCTGTTCGCTCCCGAGCATTTGCGCGCCCTTAATCCGGAACCGTATCCCGTCTGGCTGTCCGAGGACGTCTGGAAGCTGAAGACGGATATGATCCGCCGATACCGATCGTCGCGCGCCTGACTCGCCGCGGCTTTTTCGACAACTTTCGCCGCGAGGACCTTGTTCCAGCCGGAGGTTTAGGGATATAATGGACAAGGACTTTGGAATCGTTAGAATCGACGAAATAAAGAGAAAGCGGGAGCAGCATGGGCCGTAAATGGAACAATATCAAAGAAAAGAAAGCGTCCAAGGACGCCAACACAAGCCGCATCTACGCGAAATTCGGTCTTGAAATTTACGTCGCCGCGAAGAAAGGCGAGCCGGACCCGGAGTCGAACCGAGCGCTGAAGGTCGTTCTGGAGCGCGCCAAAACATACAACGTGCCGAAAGCGATCATCGACCGCGCGATCGAGAAGGCGAAGAAGGGCGCGGAAGAAAATTACGAGGAGCTTCGCTACGAAGGCTTCGGCCCGAACGGGTCGATGGTCATCGTGGACGCGCTCACGAACAACGTCAACCGAACGGCGTCGGCGGTGCGGGCCGCGTTCAACAAGAACGGCGGCAGCATGGGCGTCAACGGGTCGGTGTCGTACATGTTCGACGCGGCGGCCGTCATCGGATTGACCGGCAAGTCGGCGGACGAAGTCATCGAAGTGCTGCTGAACGCCGACGTCGACGTGAAGGATGTCACGGAGGAGGACGAGGCGGTCATCGTCTATGCGGCGCCCGACCAATTCCACGCCGTGCAGGAAGCGCTGAAGCAGGCCGGCGTCACCGAGTTTACGGTGGCGGAAATTTCGATGCTCGCGCAAAACTACGTCACGCTGTCGGGAGACGCCCAAGTTCAATTTGATAAGCTGATCGACGCGCTGGAAGATTTGGAAGACGTCCAACAGGTGTATCATAACGTCGAGTCGGAATAAGGACGACGACGCAACGAGAAGACCGCCGAACCCGGCGGTCTTCTCGTCGTTATCCGGTCTCGGCTTCGGCGGGAGGCGGCCCGCGTTTCCGCTTCCGCCGTCCGTAGAACGCGAGGATCGCCAGAGGGACCACAAACGCGAACGTCCCGAGGAATATAGGTCGGGAACGCGTCGTCTCGATCATCTGCGCCGCGGAATCGTAAAACCAAGCGGACACGACGACCGCGAAAACGGCGAGAGGCGTCGTCAGTACATCCGCATTCACGCGCGGCACGATGAGGCCGATCAAGCGGCATAGGAAATAAATCGTAACGCCGCTCTTAACGAATGCGGTCGGCATCCACGCCGCGGCGATCGCCATATCGAGCCGGTCCAAGAAATCGGTGACGCGAAGCTGACGGATCAGCTCATAAGGCGGATCCCAGAACATCGTCGTCAAATCGGGGCCGAACAACACGAGCTCTCCGATGATCAAGATCACATTCGAAGCGAGGCCGACGAGGAAGCCCGGCGCGATATCCCGCATTCGCAGCGATTGATCCCGCAGCAGCATCGGGATAATCAACAGCTCCGCGAAATGGCCGAAGGCGTAAGCGCCGGCTTCCAAGATGCCCGCGGGCCGCTCGAAGAACGGCGCTAAAAACTCCATTCGCGTTTGCCCCTGCAGCAAAATCGGCAAAGCGGCCACCTGCGAGATGAACAGCGCGACGAACAAGATGTTCGCGCGCGCGGTCGCCGCGAGTCCGGCTTTCGCGAACAGCACCGCCGTGAAAGCGCCCGTCGCGGCGATGATGATCGGAGGCGTATTCGGCAGCAAATAAATGTTCACGAGCTCCGTCAAAAACCGGAGGTCGTGCGCGAGGATCGCGAAAAACACCAATGCGACGAGCGCGAGCAGCGCCCTTCCGATCCAAGGCCGCCGCGCGACGAACGTTTCCGGCAGCGTGCCTTCTGGGTACTTCCGGTGGACGACGCCAATGATCCATAGAGGAGGGATGATGGCGACGCCGGCGACGATGTAGCCCATCCAAGCGTCCTGCCGAGCCGCTTCGATCATCGGGACGGGCGGATGCTTGATCGCCACCGCAACCATGAACAGCGTCGTTAATGCGTTAAGCTGCAGTTTCGACAACGTCTGCATCGAAGCCTTATCCTCCCGTCACCATATCGAATCGATCCAATCCGCCGGACGGGGGATCCGCGCGTCCCGCGTGATCCACCACCACAGCGCGCAGCTGGCCGCATAGAACAGGAAGACGGCCCAGCGGTCCGTCCGGCTTCCTCTCCGGTACAGCTTCCACTCCCAGGCGACGGCGGCGGCCGCGAGCACGAAGATCGGCGCGGCGGAGAACGTCATGACCGCATTCCTCCTTATTTCATTTGTTCCAACGATTTCGTCAGCGCGCCGTCATGTTCCAGATGGACGCGGGCGCGCACGCGGATGTCCGCCCGCGGCAGCTCCTCGCGTTCCCATCGGCCGCGGACGTCCTTCCAGACGCGAGGCTGCTTTCGATGAAGGGCGTCGCCGAAGCCGATCGGATCCGATTGATGCCGCTGACTTTCCCGAATCGCATGTTCGACCATCTTGGTCAGCCTCGATTCGACCGCCCGCTCCAATGCGTCGCGTTGGACGGTCGTCGAGGTCGGGTAGTCCGACATTTTTTCGGCGACGTTCCCGTGCGCCATGATCGTCACGTCGAAGCCGATGCGTGCGCCTTTGACCTTCGGCTCGATGCTCGTTATGGACTGTTGAAGCTGAATCATGATCGTTCCTTTCGCGCCGTGCGGCGGTTTCACGTCGATGAGCGGCGATCGCGCCTGGTTCATCGCGATCAAGAGCCCCAGCGCGTCGTCCTCCGATAAGATCGCCGCGAGCCGATCGTGGCGGAACAAGGCGACGCCGGCCAGCTCGATCGTCGATTTCGACTTCTTGATATTCGTCGCGGAGCTGATCCGCTTCACGGCCGGCGCGATCGGATCGATGCCTTCCGTCAGCAGCGAATAGAAGAAGATTCGCAAATTGATCGGATCGACGGTGGCGAGCTGCGCAACCTCTCGGAGCATCTCCGCGGGCATTTTCTCGATCGGCGCGTCGGCGGTCAAAATGTCCTTCGCATCCCCTATGGCGACGAGCGGGAATGCGCTCAGCCGGTTTTGCGGAATGCGAAAGACGGCGTCGAAAAACGGCATGACCCCTTGGCTGGCCAACGGCATACCGATGACGAACACGCGTCGGTGGGAGAAATTGAGCACGCGGGACAAATGGTCCTGCAGCGCTTCCGTTGCGCCGCGAATCGTTTTGCCGAACGCGGACTCGATATGCCACGCCTTCGAGCCGGACGTGCCGCCGCCGCCGCCCTGCGGGCCGCCCATTTGGCCGACGAGCGGAATTTGCAGCGTGCCGCGGTAGCCGTCTTTCTCGAGATCGATGGCGGTGCCGACGACGAAGGCGACGTCGTTGATTTCTCTCCGATCCCAACAACCCGTCAGCAGCAGCGCCATGCAGACGCACAGCGAGACAGCGGCCGCCCCTCTCATGTCGGCGCCGCTCCGTCGCCGCCGACTCGTCTCCGGTTTCTGCGGGAGAGGAAGGAGGGCCGGCGCCGCATCGACCACCATGGGACGCGGAGGAGAATATCTTTCTGATCTCCGGATCGGAACGGGGTGACGCCCGTCAAATACGGCACGCCGAATGACGTCAATTTGCACAAATGGAGCACGATCCATACGGTGCCGAGCACGATGCCGTACACGCCGAAGATGCTGCCGAGCAGCATCAGCGGGAACCGGAGCATCCGGATCGAAATGGCGAGATTGAAGCGCGGAATCGTGAACGACGCGATTCCCGTGAGCGACACGACGATGACGACCGGCGCGGAAACGATGCCCGCCTGGACGGCCGCCTGCCCGATGACGAGCGCGCCGAGAATGCTCACGGCCTGCCCGATCACCCTCGGCAGCCGGATGCCCGCTTCCCGGAGCGCTTCGAACGAAATCTCCATGATAAGCGCTTCGATCAAGGCGGGGAACGGAATCGGCTCCCGCGCCGCCGCGATGCTGAACATGAGGCTCGTCGGCAGCATGTCTTGATGGAACGTAGTGACGGCGATATATAATGCCGGCAAATACAGCGCCAAGAAAAGAAAGGCGTACCGAAGCATGCGCAGCAAATTCGCCACATAGTACCTTTCGTAATAATCTTCGCTCGAATGCATCAGCTGCCAGAACGTGATCGGACCGGTCAAGACGTTCGGCGTCCCGTCGACGAGAATGACGACGCGGCCTTCGAGCAGCATGGCGGCGGCCGTGTCGGGCCTTTCGGTGTACTGCATTTGCGGGAACGGGGAATGCGGATCGTCCTCGATGCACTCCTCGATATATCCGCTTTCCAGCACGCCGTCGATCCGTATGGAGCGAATGCGCTGCATCGCTTCCGCGACGACGCCGGGGTTCGCGACGCCCTGCAGGTAAGCGACGATGACATTCGTATGCGTGCGCTCTCCGACGCGAAGGGAGACCATTTTCAGATCCGTCGTCTTGATCTTGAGCCGCAGCAGCGACGTGTTGACTTGAATGTCCTCCGTGAACGATTCTTTCGGTCCGCGGATGCTCACTTCCGTCGTAGATTCCTGCACCGCTCGCCGGGTGGCGCCCGGCACGCGCAGCGCGATCGCTTCGGCAATGCCGTCGACGAGCAGCGCCGCGCCGCCTTCGGTCACCTCCGCGATGACCGCGTCCAACGTCTCGGCGACGGACGCCGCCGCCACCGACAGCAGGTGCTCGTTCAATCGGGAGGCGGCCGAACCGTTCCCCCCGGCGGATACCGCGCCGTCCAAGAACGGGCGGAGCGCATGCTCGCTCAGCTCTTTCGTCTCCGCCAGACCGGCAATATAAACGAGGCATGCTTTCGTCCCGTTCTCCGATTCCAGCATGCGGAAGACGACGTCGTCGCAGTTCGAGAACGCTTCCCGCACCGCTTCCACGTTCCGATCCAAGCGATCGACCAGCGCGGCGGAGGACGGCTTCGTCGAGGTTCCTTCTTTACTGGTTAAGCGATCTTTGATCCCGCCGTCTCGCATCATCTGACATCCCTTATCCGCTATAGTCGTACCCAAAGTTTGTCAATCCGCTTCCTTTTTTATGCAAACGGAGGCAATTAGACGGGGAACCAAAATGCGCCCCCGAAATTTAGTCTCGGTACCAAACTTGACCGAATCGTATTTCGGCGGTTGCCGCATCCCGATATAATGAAACCAGTTTCGAACGAAAGGCGAGGATGTCGATGGAACGCTCATTAGGATGGATGGCGCCGGTACGCAAGCGGGATGCCGCCGCCGGCAGGCCGTGACCGCGGCGGGGAAGGCGGACCCGTGGGGAGCGGTATGCGCGCCTGACGTTCGAAGGGACCCGATCGGTCATGGCGTACTGAACGCTCTGACGTTCGCGGCGAAGGACGTGTTCGAGGTTCGAGGCTACACCGCCGGCGCGGGCCATCCGGATTGGAAGCGGACGCACGCCCCCTCGGCACGCGACGCGGAAGCGATTGTGCGGCTGCTGCGCGCGGGCGCCCGGCTCACGGGCATGACGCATACCGATGAGCTGATGTACAGCTTGAACGGCGAGAATTACCACTACGGCACGCCGGTAAATCCGAAGGCGCCGGAGCATATTCCCGGCGGGTCGTCCAGCGGCTCGGCTTCGGCCGTCGCCGGGGAGCTGACGGATTTCGCCATCGGCACCGATACGGGCGGGTCCGTGCGCGTGCCGTCCGCGTATTGCGGCATTTACGGGTTCCGGCCGACGCACGGCGCCGTGTCCGAGGACGGCGTCATTCCGCTCGCGCCGTCGTTCGATACGGTCGGCTGGATGGCGCGGGACGCGCGCACGCTGGAAGCTGTCGGCGCAGCGCTGCTGGAGCAGCCGGACGACGCGGCGCCGTTCCGCCGGGCGATCATGCCGCTCGACGCCTGCGCGCTGCTCGCGCCGGAGTGCGAGCCGACGCTGCTGGGTCTCGTTCGCGAGCTCGCGGCGCGCGCCGATTCGCAAGAGGAGACGACGCTCGCGCCGGAGGGGCTCGAGGAATGGATGCGCGCGTTCCGGATTTTGCAGGCGTCGGAAATATGGCGGACGCACGGCGCTTGGATCGAACGGGTGAAGCCGCGCTTCGGTCCCGGCATCGCCGAGAGGTTCGCGTGGGCGAGCACGGTCGACGACGCCGCGAGCGCGGCGAAGACGGCGATGCGCTCGGTCATTCGCGAACGGCTCGTCGACGTTCTCGGCGAAGACGGCGTTCTCGTTCTGCCGACGACGCCGGGTCCCGCGCCGCGGCGGGGAGCGGGCGGAGAAGCGCTGGAGCGGCTGCGCAGCCGAACGCTGCAGCTGTGCTGCATCGCGGGCCTCGCCGGATTGCCCCAGGCGACGCTGCCGTGGGGCGACGTCGGCGGCTTGCCGGTCGGCGTATCCGTCGTCGCGGGCCCCGGGCAAGATCGAAGGCTGCTCCGATGGCTTCGACAAATCGCGGACGAGCGGACGCAGCTGACATAATTTACGCGATTCAAAATGATGGTTCCCCGTCTTGTGCGGCGGCGAATCGCCCCCTATAATGAAGTCTGCGATATAGCGGGATGCGAAGAAGCCTGCCCTGTACATGGACACTTAGGGTATGCGGAGCGAATAGTGTAACCGGCCCTCTTAGCGACATCGACCTAAGAGGAGACAACCAGATGAAAATCATTCAGAACGGAACATGGGCAAGCAAAGTCGGGGCGGCCGGATTGGCCGGCTTCATGCTGTTCGGCTGCGGCGCGGGCGCGCTGGACGCCGCGGCGGCCGCGAAAACGGCGGCGGAAGCCAAGGAGACAGGCAGGACGGAACAGCAGCGCATGACGGGCGCGATCAGCCCGGATTTCATTCCGACGCTCGCTCACTACGCGACCGACGTCGTGCTCACGGGCACCGTCACGATCGACGGTCCGAAGCTCGTGCTGCTCGTCAACGGACAAGACGTCAGCGCATCGGCGCAGCTTACGAAAATCGGCGATCGAACGTGGACGTACCGCTACCCGACGTCCGTCGGCTCGCAAACCGGCGACGTGGCGTTCAATGTCGACGCATATACGGTTTACATGAACGGCAAGACGGCGGGCGCCGTCCATACGCGGGCCGCATCCGCGGCCGCGCAAGTCGTGCACGTGCCGTTCATTAAGTATTACGAATATACGAATCTCTCTTGGGACGCGTACGACCGCGTATCGAATTTGTTCTCGTTCTCGTACCAATTGGTGAAAGTGTGGGACGACGAGGTGAGGGAGGTCGTGGCGGAGCCGACCTTGGCGCAGGTTGCGGGGGACGCGGTATACGCCGCATCGGGCTTCGAAATCGCGCCTCCGGTCGTGCTGCGGGACTTCGCGCTGACCGCCGCGGAGCCGGTATGGACGTACGAAGCGCCGACGTACAGCGTCGACTTCGCCGTCGAGAAGACGTACAGCAACGGCGCGAAGTCGTCGGAGACGGTGCAGCGCGCGGGCTTACTGCCGGGGACGTCCACCGACGTGACGGTAACGCTGGAAGGATGGACGAAGACGTTCACGCTCGCCGCTCCGGCCGCCCCGGCCGCTCCGGCGCCGTCGATTCCGGCCGAAACGACGGGCGTCGTGGACGAAAGCGGCATCGAGTCCACGTGGACCGGAACGTCGGCGAACGGCGGCAACGTGCAGCAAAACTACACGCTGCGCTACACGATCAACGGCACGTCGTTCGAGCAGAAGCTGCAAACGAATTTCACCAAGAACGGAACCGGTTTTACGACGCAGCAGCTTGTGTATCTGGCGAGCTACGAAGGTCAGACGGTGAAAATCGTCTACGCGCTGCCGTTCGTTCAGCCGGCTTCCTTGAATGACAACACGACGAACAAATCGTAAACCCTTTTGACCCAAGAGGCCTGCGGAACCGATCCGCAGGCCTCGCCTTTACTATGTGAGGAGTGGACCGAGATGCAGCAAACGTTCAAAGGTACGAAAGCGATGGTCGTCAGCCCCCATTACTTGGCTTCGGCGGCGGGAGCGCGCGCGCTCGCTCGAGGCGGCAACGCGTTCGATGCCGCGGTGGCGGTCAGCGCGTGTTTGGCGGTCGTCTATCCTCATATGACGGGGCTCGGCGGCGATGCGTTCTGGCTCGTCTGCCGCGCCGGGGAAGGAAAGGTGCGGGCGTACAACGCAAGCGGGCGTTCCGCATACGCCGCTACCCTTGCCCGTTACGCCGGACTCGACGCCATACCGGTACGCGGGCCTCTGGCCGCTTTGACAGTGCCGGGCATGGTCGACGGCTGGGACGCCGTGCTTCGGCAGTACGGGCGTCTCGGCCTCGCCGAAGCGCTTGAGCCGGCCATCGCGTACGCGGCGGACGGATTTCCGCTGTCCGCGGACCAGCACGCGAACACGGCGGCGCACGCTTCGGTATTGGAACGATACCCGTCGACGGCCTCCATCTATTTGCCGGGCGGGCGCGTGCCGAAAGCGGGGGAGCGGTTCGTGCAGCGGCAGCTGGCCGCAAGCCTCAGGCTGATCGCGGAGCAAGGGCGCGACGCGTTCTACCGAGGTCCGATCGCGCGGACGATCGCGGGCGAGGCGAGCGAGCACGGCGGGCTGCTCTCGGAAGACGATTTCGCCGATCACGAAGGCGATTGGGTCGATCCGATCACGACGACGTACCGGGGCTACGACGTGTTCCAGATGCCGCCGAATTCGCAAGGCTTCGCGGCGCTGATGGCGCTGAATATCGCGGAGCGCTTCGACCTCTCCGCCGTCGAGCACGGCTCGCCGGAGTATTACCATCTGTTGATCGAGGCGATCAAGCTGAGCTTCCGCGACCGCAACCGCTACCTCACGGACCCGGCATTCTCCGCGATCCCGCTCGACCGGCTGCTGGACAAAGCGTACGCGGCCGAACTCGCCGGCGCCATCCGTATGGACCGCACCGTCGACGTCAGCGCCGTGCCGCAGGGGAACGACACCGCGTACGCGGCCGTCGTCGACGAAGAGGGCAACGCCGTCTCGTTCATCCAGAGCTTGTATTTCGAATTCGGATCGGGCGTGGCGGCGGGCGATACCGGCATTTTGCTGCAAAACCGGGGCTCGTTCTTCTCGCTCGACCCGAACCACGTCAACCGGCTGGAGCCGCACAAACGGACGTTCCACACGCTCGCCCCGGCGATGGCGCTGCGGGACGGGAAGCCCGCGTTCGTGTACGGCACGCAAGGCGGGGAAGGGCAGCCGCAAACGATGACCGCCGTGTTCACCCGCATGGTCGATTACGGCATGGATCCGCTGCAGGCGGTTTCCGAGCCGCGGTGGGTGTGGGGAAGAACGTGGGGAGCGCCGACGCAGGAGGTTAAGCTCGAAGGGCGCATCGCGCCGGAGGTGGCCGAGGCGCTGCGCAAGGCGGGTCACCAGGTGAACGTCGTGCAGCCTTGGGACGGCATTATGGGTCACGCCCATGCGATCGCGATCGACGAGCGCGGCTTCCCGAGCGGCGGGGCCGACCCGCGCAGCGACGGCGCGGCCATCGGCTGGTAAAGGAAAGCGCGCGGACCGAATCGGTTCGCGCGCTTTTGCTATCCGCTATGAAGCTTCCTCGAGCTCGAAATAAAACTCGACGCCGCCCTCCAGATTCCTCGCGCCGAACGCGCTCCCGTGCAGCCGCAAAATTTGCCGCACGATCGCAAGGCCGATGCCCGAGCCGCCGTGCCCGCGGTGGCGCGATTTTTCCACGCGGTAGAAGTGCGTCCAAATGTGCTCGAGCTCCGCTTCCGGAATCGGCTCGCCGTCGTTCCAGACGACGACGCGCACGGTGCCGGGAGCCGGCCGGTCGATCCGCACGCCGAACGCGCCGCCGTCGGGCGTATGGCGGATCGCGTTGCTGAGCAGATTGGTCAGCACTTGCCGAATCCGGAACGGGTCCGCTCGAACGTCCGCGGCGGCGCCCTCGATTTCCAGCAGCTTGCCGTCGTAATAAGGCGCCAGCTTCTGCGCCGCCTCGCGAGCCGTCTCGGCGATGTCGAACGGCACGGGTTCGACGGTGTATTGCCCCGCTTCGAGCTGCGACAAATCGAGCATGTCGAGCACGAGCTTCTCCATCTGCGCCGCCTCGTCCATAATGACTTCCACGTAATGCGCCTTGCGCGCCTCGTCCCCCAAATTGTCCTGCAGCGCCTCCGCATAGCCGCTGATGAGGCTGATCGGCGTCTTCAATTCGTGCGAGACGCCGGCGACGAATTCTTTCCGAAGCTGCTCCAGCCGTTTCTCCCGCTCGATGTCCGCTTGCAGCTGCGCGTTCGTGCGCGTCAACTCCTCCATCGCGCGCTGCAAGTTGTCCGCGAGAAAATTGAGCGTCTCCGACAAATTGCCGAGCTCGTCCTTGCGCGCAAGGCGGCTGCGTTCGCTGAAATCGAGCTTCGCCATCCGTAGCGCGACTCGGTTGAGGGCGCGCAGCGGCTTCGTCAGCATGCCCGAGTAGACGAAGGCGAGCAGGAGCACGATGGCGATCGCCGCGCCGTACATCACGAAATAAATATCTCCGAGCACCATGACGGCGTCGCCGACCGGTTGGAGGGAGGTGACCGCGAACAGCAGCGCCGTGTCCCCGGTCTCGGTTTCCGCCGGGGCGATGACCAGCATGTGCGTCGCCGTTTCCAGACCCGGCAGCGGAACGTCGAACGTGCGGATGACCGCTCGCCCTTCCTCCATCACGGCGCGCAGCGCCTCCTCGTCGCTCGCCCAATCGCGAATGCCGAGCAGCAGCTTGTCCCGGTCAAAATCGAGAAACGGCATCAGCGGCGCGAGTTGCGGCGCGCCGCCCGGCTCGACTCGCAGCGTTCGAACGATCGTGCGGTTCCCGTCGCCGGAGCCTTGGCTCAGCGTTAAATGCAGCTGCCCGTCTTGGAAGGTGCCGATCGCCGTCATCGCGCCGAACCGATCCTCGAATCCAAGAAAATAAAGCGGAATCGTATTCGGATTCTCCTTCTCCCGAACGAATCGGTCGCGCAGCTCGATCCATTCGTTCCTGATCTCGGACTCCTTCTTGTATAAATAATATTTCTCGAAAAACAGCAGCTGTGACAGCATCAGCAGCGTCAGCAGCCCGATTAAGACGGCGCTGGTGATCGCGAACAGCTTGAACGCGATGCCTCGAAACCTCATCTTAATCGCCCGCCTTCAGCATATATCCGTTCCCGCGCACCGTGCGGATCCAGTCGGCGCAATGCCCGAGCTTTTGGCGCAGCCGTTTCACATGCGTGTCCACCGTGCGCACGTCGCCGAAATAGTCGTGGCCCCAGACGCTGTCGAGCAGCTGATCCCGCGACAAGACGAGGTTGCGGTTGCGGCACATGAACAGCAGCAGATCGAACTCTTTCGGCGTCAGCGCGAGCGGCTCGCCGCGGAGACGCGCCTCGAACGTCGCTTCGTTGATTTCGAGGTCGCCGGCGCGCACGAGCGCGGCGTCAACATCGCTCCCGGACCGCTCCGCGCGCTTCAGGAGCGCCCGCACCTTGGCGACGAGCACTTTGGGGCTGAACGGCTTCGTCACGTAGTCGTCCGCGCCGAGCTCGTAGCCGAGCAGCTTGTCCGCTTCCTCCGATTTCGCGGTTAAGATGACGATCAGCACGTCGGACTTTCGGCGCAGCGTCCGGCACACTTCGAATCCGTCCACGAACGGCATCATCACGTCCAGAATGACCAGATCGGCCGGATCCTTCGCGAACGCCTCGAGCGCCTGCCGGCCGTCGCGGGCGCGGAGCAGCCGGAACGGCTGCTCTTGCAAGTAGTCGCATATCAAGTCTTGCATTCTCGGTTCGTCCTCGACGACCATGATCGTTTTCACCGGCAACGATTCTCCCTTCTTGTCACACGCCCGTCACATTGCAAGATTATAGTTCTATTCATACCCGATCCGCCGCTAGAAAGTCCAACTATTATTTTACCCGGGAGGTTGTTATGGTTCAAAGCCGTCTTCGCCGTCTGTCGGCGCCGCTGCGGGGGGAAGGAGGGATCGCCCTTGCCTTCCTGCTCCCGAGCGCCGCCGGGTTTTGCCTCTTTTTCGCGCTTCCGTTCGCCGTAGGTTTCTATTATTCGCTGGTAGACCATCCGGTGCGAGGCGACTTCGTCGGATTCGCGAACTACCGGGAAGTGCTCGCGTCCGCATCGTTCCGCAAAGCGGCCGGCAATTCGCTGTGGTTCACGCTCGTCAGCGTTCCGGCTGTCATGTCGTTGTCGCTCGCTCTCGCGCTGCTCTTGAACCGCAACCTGCCGTTCCGCGATTGGCTGCGAACCGCCTACGTCATGCCGCTCGTCGTGCCGGTCGCCTCGGTCGTGTTGTTTTGGCAGGTGCTGTTCGACGGCTTCGGAGCGGTCAACGGCTGGCTGCTGTCGATCGGCGCCGTTCCCCGCGATTGGATGAAAACGGAAGCGGCCCGTTGGGTGCTCGTCTGCATGTACATCTGGAAAAACGTCGGATACAACATGGTGATGTTCCTCGCAGGACTGCAGATGATTCCGAAGGATTACTACGAAGCGGCAAGCATGGACGGCGCGGGGCGGCTGAGGCAGTTCGTGTCCATTACGCTCGTATATTTGACGCCGTCGTCGTTTTTCGTGCTGATCATGTCGATCATCAATTCCTTCAAGGTGTTTCGGGAGACGTACCTCGTCGCGGGGGAATACCCGCATGACAGCATTTATTTGCTGCAGCATTATATGAACAACATGTTTTTATCTCTGAACTATCAGAAGCTGACGTCCGCCGCGTACTTGATGGCGCTGGCGATCGCGGTCGCGGTCGTCGCGCTGTTCCGGGTGGAATCGCAATTTCGGAAGGCGTTGGAGTAGGGGGTGTCGGAATGACGCGGATACGGGAAAGCGTCGTCGCGGCGCTGCTGGCGGCGGGGGCGGCGCTCATGCTGCTGCCGCTCGTCGTGACGCTGACGAATTCGGTCATGACGGAAGAAGAGATTGGAATCAATTACGACGCTATCGGTTCCACGGCGGAAGCGGGGGCGTACGCGAATCTCAAACTGGTGCCCGACATGGTCTCGTTGGCGCAGTATGCGGTCGTGTTGTTGGATAAAAGCCAATTTTTGACGATGTTTTGGAACTCCGTCGCGCTTGTCGTCCCGATCGTCGCGGGCCAAACGCTCGTCGGCGCCATGGCGGCGTTCGCGTTCGCGAAATTGCGTTTTCCCGGCAGGGAGCGGCTGTTTCTCGTGTACCTTATCACGATGCTGATGCCGTTCCAGGTGACGCTCGTGCCGAATTATTTGGCGATGGAGCGGCTCGGGCTGCTCGATACGCGCTGGGCGATCATCTGGCCGGGGGTGTTCGCGGCGTTCGGCGTGTTCTTGCTCCGCCAGTTCATGCTGCACATTCCGAAGGCGTACGTCGAGGCGGCGCAGATCGACGGCGCGTCGTATGCGTACATTTTCGCGCGCATCATCGTGCCGATGACGGCGCCCGGCATCGCGGCCTTGTCGATTTTGGCGTTCGTCGACTACTGGAACATGGTGGAGCAGCCGCTCATTTTTATTCGCGACGCGTACAAACTGCCGTTGTCCATTTATTTGGCCAATGTCAACGAGGGGGACCGGGGCGTCGCCTTCGCCGCTTCCGTGCTGTACATGGCGCCGATGATTTTCGTGTTCCGGTACGGAGAGAACGAGTTGATCGAGGGCATACAGCTCTCCGGCGTCAAAGGTTGAAAGGAAGGATGGGGATGGTCGGTTGATCGCTGCAAAATCGGAGGAAGCTCGACAGCGCGAACGGCGCCGCGCGCTGCGCATCGTCATGGCGGCGTTTTTCGGGGGGCTGCTCCTCTTGTCGATGTTCGCGAATACGTATCGGCAGCTGACGCTGCCCAAGGTTCAGGCGGAGGAGGCGAAGCTCGGCGGATTATCGTTCACGATCGAAGGCGAGGGCACGGTCGAAGCGATGAGGGAAACCGAGGTGTACGACCGGACGGGATGGAAGGTCGCCGAGGTGCTGGTAGAAGAGGATCAATCTGTTAAAAAAGGCGAGCCGCTGCTTCGTCTCGATACGGAAGCCGCGGAGCGGGAGCTGTCGGACGAACGGATCCGACTGAAGAAATACGAGTTGCAATTGAACAGGCTGTTGGATCAATACAAGAAAGCGTCTATGGGCGGCAGCGAAGAGCAAGCGAAAACCGCGGAGCAGGACGTTCGCTCCCTGCGTCTCGACATCGAACTGCAGCGGCGGAAGATCGATCGGCTGCGCGAAAGGATCGACGAAGAGGGCACGGTGCGCGCGCCCGTCGACGGCATCGTGTTGAACGTTTCCGCTAAGGAGGGACTGCCTAACGGGCAAGGCGCGGCGGTCGTGCTCGCGGACGCGGCGGACGGCTGGGGGGTGTCGGTCGAGATCGACGAGGAATTGGCGTCGTACATCGCGCCGGGCCAAGAGGTGACGATGCAAATCATCGGCGACGAATACCGGACGGCGCACGCGACGCTCGAAAAAATCGAAGACGGCGGCCAGGGCAATCCTCGGAAGCTGCTTCGATTCCGATTCGCGGACGGAACGGTGCAAGGCGGGGAACGAGTGAGGTTCCGGTGGACGAACCAAACCCGGCAGCCCGGTCTGCTCGTGCCGAACGAAGCAGTGAAACAGGACGGGAGCGGCACCTACGTCTACGTCGTGAACGAGAAGACGAGTCCGCTCGGCAACGAATTCACCGTCCAGAAGGTGTACGTCAGCACGGGCGATTCGGACGCGGCGAGCACGCTCGTCGTCGGCGGATTGTCGCCCAAAGACCGGGTCGTGAAGGAAACGTCGGCGCCGCTGAACGACGGCGACCGCGTTCGCTATTAATCAATGAATGGAGGATAAGAGATGAACATGAAACGGAAAAAGGTTGCGTGGATCGCGATGGGGCTGGCGATGTTGTTGACGGCTTGCAGCGGGGGGGGCGGCTCCGGCAGGAGGCAACGACAGCTCCGGCTCCGGCTCCGGCGGAGGCAACGAGGTGCATCGGGAAGGAGGAAGCGGCGGAGGCCAGGAGGTGCATCAAGAAAGCGGGGGCGGTTCAGGGGAAAAGAAAACGGCGGTTACCGTATCAGTGCCGAAAAACAGCAGGTTTCTGCAGCAGGCCGAAGCCGAATTCGAGCAGGCGAATCCGACGATCGACATTCAAATTCAATCGTACGCCGCATCCCCCGAAGCTCAAGGCCCGGTCGTGGAAGAGCTCGGCGGCGGACTCGACGAAGCGACGCTGGAGAAATTCCGCTCGACCGTGAACACCGAGTTGATGTCGGGCCAAGGAGCCGATTTGATCGCGGTCGAGTCGCTCGCCTACGGGAAATATGCGGAGCAAGGCATGCTCGTCGATTTGACGGAACGGCTGCAGAAGGACGCCGCAACGAAGACGGACGAACTGAACGCGGGCGTGCTGGAAGGCGTCAAGGTGAACGGTCGGCAAGCGGCGCTCCCGATTTACTACAACTTAAATTTGATCGTGGGGAACGCCAAGCTGTTGAACGACGCCGGACTCTCCGTCGACGATCGAACGTGGACGTGGCAGGAACTGCTGCAGGCCGGGGAGCGGGCGCTCGCTTCGCGGCCGGGCGCCGCGCAAGTCGTCTTGGCCGGAACGAGCCCGGAGGAAGTGCTCGCCCGCATCGTCCAATCCGAGTTCGGACAGTACGCCGATGCCGCCGCCAAAACCGCGAATTTTACGAACGATTCATTCATCTCTCTGCTCCAAGAATTGAAGCGCCTATCGGATGCGGGACTGATCGACGCCGATGTCGAAACGGCCATGCAGGATTTGGACGTATTCAAATCGCTGCAGATGAAACGTCCGATGGAACTGTTCATGATGCCGAAAATCGCTTATCAAGGATCCGGGGAAGTATATTGGGCGCCCGGCGGCGGGGAAAGCCAAGGCATCTCCTACAATTCGGGTTTGATGCTGGCCATGAACAGCAATTCGAAGGTTCCGGAGGAAGCGTGGAAGTTTCTTTCGTTCCTGCTGTCGGATTCGGTGCAGTCGCATCCGAGCGTGGAAGGGTTTCCGGTCCGGAAGGCGGCGCTGAAGGAGATGTTGAACCGGGTCGTGGACATGATGAGCAAAGGCCAAATCCGGATGTCCGGTCCGGCCGGCGACACGCCCCCCGCGCCGACGGAGGCGGAGATCGAAGCGATCGCCGCATTGACGGAGCAAGTCGGGGCGTATACCGGCAGCGACCCGCAAATCCTGAGCATGGTCAAGGAGGAAGCGGCTTCCTTCTTCAACGGGGCGATGTCCGCCGAGGACGCGGCGGAGCTGATCCAAAACCGCGTCGGCACGTACTTGAATGAATAACGGCGCGTTTCAGGACGGCTTCGCCGCCGCCGTCGAGCCGCATCTTCCGCAGCTGAAACGGTACTGCGCGAGGCTCGCCCGTTCGCCCTGGGACGCGGAAGATTTGCTGCAGACGACGTTGATGAAGGCGTATTTGCACTATTGCCGGACGGGCGCGATTCGAGGCGGCGCTGCGCTGCTGTACCGGGTCGCTCGCAACGCCTGGATCGACGATTACCGCCGGCGCCGCCGAATGTCGGAGGAGCTCCGCCAAGCAGCGGAGGCTCGAGGCGACTTGGACTACGTGCTCGTCATCAGCTGCCTCGAAAGCTTGGCCGAACGGCTGCCGTCCCGCAGCGCGGA
Source organism: Paenibacillus sp. (assembly GCF_035645195.1). Lineage (NCBI taxonomy): Bacteria > Bacillati > Bacillota > Bacilli > Caryophanales > Paenibacillaceae > Paenibacillus > Paenibacillus sp. The sequence goes on from NZ_DASQNA010000041.1 coordinate 147,663, forward strand.
AATGTGGCTGCTCTCCGAATATTTCGGGTTTACGGTTCAGGAACTGGCCGATATGATGCACACGTCGGCATCCGCGGTGAAATCCCAGCTGCATCGAGCGAGAGGCCGGCTCCGCTCCGGAAGCCGTCTCGAGCCGCCCCGCGCCGCCGCGGACGGGGCTCGGCTGGAGCGCTGGGCGAGAGCGATCTTGTCGGGCGAACCCGACATTGCTTGTTCCTAATCGAGTTAACGCGAACACTTCGTCCGCACCGCGGGCGAAGTGTTTCTTTTTTCTCCCAAACGGCTTATGATAGAAACGGCGGCCCGTTCAATATGGTTAGCAGCTCGAATGGGGGAAACACCAAGTGTATGCATTCATCGAACAACATAACATTGCGCTGTTATCCATCTCTCAGCTTATTGCACTGATTACGTCGTACGTCTCCTTACATCTTCTCGGCTATATGAAAATCGAGCCCTGGAAATTTTGGCGTTGGCTGATCGCGGGGCTCATCGGCATCGGGCTTTGGGCGATGCATTTCACTGCGCTTATGTCCGTCGATCTCGGGTTTCCTGTCGCGTACGATAGGTGGCTTACGTTACTCTCTTTATTCGTAGCGGTAGGGACTTCCTATGCGGCGTTCGGCTGCTTCGGCGGCGGGGGCTCGAAATCGCGCTACGTCGGAGCCTCGCTCCTGCTCGGCCTCGGCGCCGTCTCCATGCATATGATCGGCGTGGAAGCCATTCAAGCAACCAAACAGTACGATCCGGCGATGGTTGTATTGAGCGGAGCGATCGGCGTCGCGGCCGCAATGTTGGTATTCGGCATCGCGGCGCGTCGGGAGCCCCGGCAAGGCGCGGCGGCGAGATTTTTCTGCGCGCTGCTGCTGACCGCGGGCATGACCTTCATGCACAGCGTCGGGATGCACGGTACAACGTTCGCGCCGCAGGCGGCGATCGCGGGGAGGCCGTATTTCGGACCCGTTTCCAACTGGCTCGCCCACACGGTCGCGCATGTGACGATCGGTATCGTATTGGCCGCTTTAATCGCGGTGTATCTCCATCGTTTGACATACAACGACCGGAAACATAAATCGCTGTTCGAAAATTATCCTGACGTCATCCTGCTCGTCGACGGGAACGGAACGATCCTGCAAAGCAACCGCGCGGCGGCAGGCGCGTTCGGATGGGAGCCCGAGGCGCTCGCCGGACGGACCTTCGACCTGCTCGTCTCCGAGGAGGATCGCTCCCGGGCGATAGAAACGCTGCGTCAAGCGGCCGGAGGCGCGCCGGTCGAGCTCGAGCTGACGATCCGGCACCGCAGCGGCCGCACGCTGTATTTCCAAACCAAAGCGATTCCGCATACCGGCGACCCCGCGGGTCAGTCGATATACGTCGTACTTAAGGACGTAACGGAGGCCAAGCTTGCCCGCAGGAAGCAGACGCAGATGGAGATGCAGTTCCACTCTGTCGTCGAGACGGCGCTCGACGCGGTCATCGTTACGGACGAGAATATGAACATTTTGGTATGGAACAAAGGCGCTCGAAAAATGTTCGGTTATTCCGAAGAAGAGGTGCTCGGCCAAAGAATCGATTTCATTATTCCGCAGCGCCTGCAGCCGTCGCACCGGGAAGCGGTCGAGCGGTATCGGCGTACGCAGAAGGGACGGATCGTCGGCACGACGCAGGAGCTGCACGGGGTTCGAAAAGGCGGGGAGGAATTTCCGCTGGAGCTGTCGATCAGCGCCTGGAAGGTCGAGGGAACTGCGTATTACAGCGCGATTATCCGCGACATTACCGAGCGGAAAGCGGCGGAGCGGGCGCTGCGCGTCAGCGAGGAGCGTTACCGTCAGCTGATCGAGTCGTTCCCCGAAGCGATCTTCATCGGACAAGGCAATCGGTGGGTGTATGCGAACGAAACCGGAGCGAAGCTGCTCGGCGCCTCGTCGCGGGAACAATTGTTGGGACGGGACGTCTTCTCGTTCGTACATCCCGAATACCATGCAAACATCCATGCCCGCATTCGGCTCACGGAAACCGAGGAACGCCGCACCGAGCGGATGGAGGAGAAGTGGATCCGGTTCGACGGCAGCGAAATTCACGTTCAAGTGTCCGCCATTCCCGCGAGGCTCGGGGATACCGACGGTCTCGTCCGCATCGTGCTCGTCCGGGATATGACGGAGCTTCGGAAAGCGCGGGAGCTCTACGAGCGTTCCGAAAAGCTTTCGGTAGCCGGGGAGCTGGCGGCGGGCATCGCGCACGAGATCCGCAATCCGCTGACGGCGATCAAAGGGTTCCTGCAGCTGATGAGCGAGGAACAGGAGCCCCCCTATTACGACATCATCCGCTCCGAACTGAGCCGCATCGAGTTCGTCATCAGCGAGCTGCTCATGATCGCGAAGCCGCAGCAGGTGCGCTTCGTGAAGCGCCGCATCGCCGACATCGCGGTGCAGGTCGTTGCGCTGCTGGAGTCGCAGGCGATCATGAGCGATGTCTCGATCGTCTGCGACATCGAGGCCGAGGACGCCGAAGTGCTGTGCGACGAAAACCAAATGAAGCAGGTGCTCATCAACATTATGAAAAACGGCATCGAAGCGATGGCGGACGGCGGCACGCTGCATGTCTCGTTGGAGCGTGACGGCGCGTTCGCGGTGCGCATCCGCATTCGCGACGAAGGCATCGGCATCTCGCCCGATATGCTGAAACGGCTCGGCGAGCCCTTCTACACGACGAAAGAGAAAGGGACCGGCCTGGGTCTCATGACCAGCTACCGCATCGTCGGCAATCACCGCGGCAGAATTTCGGTCGACAGCGAATTAGGACGGGGGACGACGTTTACCATCTCGCTGCCCGTCTCGAGAGATGACGACGGTTTGGAAGATATGTATCCGTTTTGATTAAACAGAATCGTTTTGGAAGAAAACGCCTCGGGGGAACCGAGGCGTTTTGCGCAGGACATTCCCAAAAAACGGTCCGTTGCCTCCAAAATTATGTCGTTCCGCGGCTCGCCGCGCTCCTCTACAATGGAAGCACGCAAGGCGCCGAACCTTGGAACGACGGCGCGCGCAGGAGGGGGACAACGATGGCGAACGAAATGCAAACGATAACCGAACAATCCTACGATACCGCTCATATCATGGGCTCCTTGTACGGCCCCGGGTTTCTAGGGCTGAAAGGCGCGTTCAGCCGCGAATGGACGGAGCGTCTGCGCGAAGACGTCGAGCGGCTGTACCGGGAAGCGCTTGAACGTCCCGGCGGAGCGGTCGGCCGCGGTCCGAAGCGGCATTATGTCGAAATTCATCCCGAAGACATTCGCGGCTTCGTGGAACTTGCGACGCATCCGTGGGTGACCGCCGTCTGCGAGGCGGTGCTCGGCCCCGATTACAAAATCGTCGAAATCGGCTTCGACGTGCCGAACCCGGGCGCGGTCGACCAGCCTTGGCATCGCGATTTCCCTTCGCCGGAGGAGACGTACCGGGGGAGACGGCTCAACTCGCTGGCGTTTAACGTAACGACGGTCGACGTGGAGCCGGACATGGGGCCGTTCGAAATCGCGCCCGGCACCCAGTGGGACGACGCGTCGGATTTCGAGTACGGCATGTTCCCGCCGAAGGAGAAGTACGCCCGCTACGAAGCGAGAGCGGAGCGGAAAATGCCGAAGATGGGAGACATTTCGGTGCGATCCGCGCTGACGATTCATCGGGGGACCGCCAACGTCTCCGATAAAGCGAGGCCGGTGCTCGTGCTCGGCGTCGACGCGCCGGGGGCGAACAATCACGAGCGGCACGATTTGCAAGTGACCCGCGCGTTTTATGAAACGCTGCCGGAGCGGCTGAAGACGCATTTGCTGTGCAGGATCGTGGATGAGTTGGAGCCGATCGTGCAGAAGCACGACATCGAAGGGTTGAAGATGGGGGAGGCGTAAGCGAGAGAGTAGCAAACCAAACAAGCCCTTCGGCTCGCGCCGAAGGGCTCGGCGCGTTTACGTCATCCAATCCTCCGCCGTTTCCCGGAACTCGCTGGGGGAGACGCCGGTCGCTTTTTTAAACAGCCTCGCGAAATAATTAGCGTCTTCGAACCCGAGCTGCGCGGCGATTTCGGAAACGCGGTCGGCGCGCCGGAGGAGCAGCTGCTTGCTTTGGTGAATTTTGACGGAATGGACGTACTGCAGCGGCGACATGCCGGTGTGCTTTCGGAACAGCTTACGCAGCTGCGCTTCGCTCAGGCCGACCCATTCGCCGAGCTCGCGGACGGTCGGCAGCCGCCGCGGCTGCAGGGCGATCGTCTCCGCGAGCCGGGCGAGGCGGGCGTCGGCGTACGGCGCATTCCCTTCGGCCGCCGCCCCCGCGACGAGCGACAGCTCGATCCATTCCGCGAGCAGCAGCGTCAGCAGCGCCTGACGCTTCATCGGCGCCAGAGCCGACGTTGCGTCGGCCGTCTCGGCGAGCTCCGCCAGCCGGGCGCGGAACGGCAGCGCCGATTGGCAATGCGGAAACCGAACGAGTTCGAGCCAAGGCAAGGAAGCGGCGTACGGCAGACGGACGTCGAAATTGACGCTGAGAATGTCGATGTCATCCGCGATCGCCCGACTCGAAATCCGCGCGTTCGCCGGCAGGCAGACGAGCTGCCCCCGCTCGGCGCGGCGCGTTTCGCCGTTCACGGCGAACGCGAAGCTGCCCCCGATCACATGCCACAGAACGGCATGCTTCAGCTTCCGCTCGGGAATCGCCCAGCCGCCGTCGAGCCGATACCGCCTTGCCGAATAGCACGTAATCTCCAAAGCGTCCACCCACAAATGCGCGCCCGCAACCGAAACCATGCCCATTCCCCGCCTCTCGTCGATCTTCGTTCGCGACCATTGTACCGCCCATGAGCGATTTGTGCTAGCATTGATCGTTTTGACGGCTGATGCGGCGCCGCGGCCGTTCGTATAATGAGAATCACAAGGGCGAGTCGAAGGAGGAGACGCGAATGATCGCGGCGGGGACGGCGTTTTCGTTGAAACAGTACGAGGAAGAAGGGTACAGCGGGCCGATTCAGGGGCTGACCTCGGAGGAGGCGGAGGATGGATACCGCCGGTTTTTCGAGACGATCGGGCAATCGAGGCATGCGTGCGGTCCGACGTCGTCGCCCATGTCGGCGTGGCATCACCGGCACGCATGGGCGTACGAGCTGGCGACGCACCCGTCGATCGTTACGGTCATGCAAGACATCCTCGGACCCGATCTGATTTTGTGGGCGATGCATTTTTGGTATAAGGAGCCGTTCAACGACAAGTTCATTCCTTGGCACCAGGACATTCATTATTGGCCGATGGATCCTCCGATCAATGCGACGGCGTGGGTAAGCCTCGGATTTTCGCTCGCGGAGAACGGCTGTCTGCGCGTCATCCCCGGCACGCACGGCGGGGAAACCGTCCATGCACCAATAGGCGACGACGGCAGCGCCTTCCGGGAAGGCGTCAGGCCCGAGGACGTCGACGAAACGAAGGCGATCGACTTGGAAATGGCGCCGGGGCAAATCGCGTTCTTCAACGAGCGCATCGTGCACGGGTCGAACCGGAACGGCTCGCCGATTCCCCGCGTAGCGTTCTCGGTTCGGTACACGACTCCCGAAGTGAAGTTCAAGATCGACGAATGGGAAGGCGACAAAAACCGCATCCGGACGTTCCTGGTCAGCGGGGAGGACCGCCGCCGCTACAATGACGCGATTCGCGGAGAACCGCCTCGCCGCCAATAATCGACGAGCGCGGTCTCGCCAACAAGCCGAGCTTGCCCGATTCATCGGGGCGGGGTCGGCTTGCGTGCGTGAACTGGGGTAAAATGGTTATTCCGTTCGGGTTGCAGGTTTCCGAGTGCGGAAGGATAATACATACATGAAATGCTAACGCTTACATTCTGTGCGGAAAGGAGATCTCCATATGACGAATAAACCGCTGAACGTTCTTGTCGTGGACGATGAACTGCCGATTCGTCAAGAGCTGCGCGCGTTCCCGTGGGACGCGTGCGGCGCCCGATGGGCCGGCGAAGCGGAGAACGGCGAGGAAGCGCTGACGCTGTGCGCTCGTCAGCCGCCGGACGTCATCGTCTCCGACATTACGATGCCGATTATGGACGGCCTGACGTTCGTCAAGGAAGTGCGCCGCCGGTATCCGGGAGTTCAAATCATTTTGCTGACTTGCCACAGCGATTTCCGCTTCGCGCAGGAAGCGATCCGCATCGGGGCGTTGGAGTATATCCTGAAGGTGTCGATGGACGAGGAAGAGCTGCTGCGCGCCATCGCCAAAGCGCGCGAAGCGATCGAGCGGGAAACCGACGCGCGGCGGCAGGAAGCGAGAAAGCGGGAGGCGCGAAAAGCGAAGGCGCTCGAGTCGTTGCTGCGCGGTGTGAAGGGCGACGGCGCCGCCGCGGTTGACGGCGGGGCGCGCTGGGAGACGCTCGATATCGGCGACCGTTTCCCGTTACGCTGCGTCCGGCTGCGGATTCGCCTCCCGGCGGACGATCCGTTCGCGTTCGACGAGTTGCTTGACGCCTTGACGGCGTTCGAGCGGCAGCAGCGGGAGCGCGTCGGTTGGCTCGCCTTGCCCGGCGAGGAGTTCGCTTTGTTTTTCCCTGGAGAAGAGCCGGAACCATCCGTCGCCGACCGGCTCATCCAGCTGTTCTCCTCGATCGCGGAGGCGGTCGGGAGCGACGCCGCCGGGAGGGCGCCGGTATGCCGGGCGTGGATCGCCGGGGTCGTCCGCACGCGCGAGGAGGCGCTCGCAAAGCTCGGGGAACAGACGGACTGGATAGATTGGCTGTTTTACGAGCGAGACGACGAGCCGATCGTGCTGGCCGGTTCGCCGCAGCGGCCGCTGGGGGAGCTGTCCGAGCGGCACCGCAAATTTCTTCGCGTCTCGGTGCAACGCTCGGACGCCGACCCGGAGCGGCTGCTGAGGTTTTTCCGTACGGAGTTTCCCGCATGGTGCGCCCGCGAACGGATCCGTCCCGACGCGCTGAAACGGTGGCTCATCCGGTGGTGGACGGAATGGCTGTCGGAACGGGAACGGGAGGGAGGAGCGGCGCAGCGGCACTGGCACCTTCCGTCGTTCGCCGCGGCCGACAGCTTAGAGGGGTTGTCCGCGGATTTGGAAAGCGCCGTTCGGGCCGTGCAGAGCTCTGGAGCGAGGCTGCGTCCGGAAATTCGGGAAGCGAAGCGGCACATTAAAGAACATCTGCATGAAGCGCTGTCGCTGGCCCGCGTCGCGGAGCACGTCGGCTTAAGCCCGGAATACGTCAGCCGGCTGTTCAAAGACGAAACCGGCGAATCGGTCAATCAATATATTACGAGACTGCGAATGGAGAAGGCGATGGAGCTGCTCCAGCATTCCACGCTGCGGGTGTACGAAATCGCCGAAGCGGTCGGCATCCCGAATTACCGGTATTTCGCGTCCACGTTCCGCAATTGGACGGGAATCGCGCCGACCGATTTCAAAAGCGGCCGTTCGCCGGAACCGGGGCAGGACGGGGGACGGCCATGAGATGGATCCTGAAGTTCCAAAAGCTCGGCATCGCGACGAAGCAATTCATCTATTTGTTTTCCGTCACGCTGACGATGTTTTTGCTGCTCGCTTGGAACAACTTGAACGAAGCGGAACGGCTTCTGAAGGAGCGGGCGACGACCGACGCGGAGCTGCTCGTGGCCCGCACGAATCAATTCATCGACGCGAGCCTCGACAACGTCGAGAATATGCTCCTGCTGCTGTCTTCCCGCCACGAGCTGCTGGAGCCCGGCAGCGAGGAGGCGGCCGTCCGCACGCTGCAGGACTACGCCAATTACAATAGCTCCGTCGCGAGAACGCTGTATTTCGTCCGTACCGACGGACGAGTCCTCTCCAATTCGCAAACGATTTACGAAATCATCGGCAATCCGCATTTGCACTCCTTGTATAAGCAAGCGCTCGGCAACTACGGCGCCATCCGGGTGAGCGAACCGTACCGTTCCCCCTTGTCGGGTCATACGCTCGCCTATATGATGCCGGTGACGGATCGGGCTAAGCAGCTGAAGGGCGTCGTCATCGCGGAAATCGATCTCGACCTGCTCGCCGCCCGCATCGCGCCGCTCATCTACAAGTCATACGCGCTCATTTCGGCAGACGGCAACGTCATCAACCGGATCGATCCGTCCGAGAAGCTGCTTCCCGTCAAACCGAGAACGTATCCGCCCGAGCTTGAGCCGGATTTCGTCGAGAGGCTGCCGGAGCTCAAGGTCGGGGTCGACAGTCTGCGGATCGGCGGCGATACGCTCGTCGTCGTCAAATCGGGCAAAAACCGGCTCGGCTGGTCCTTGATCGCATTCATCCCCGAGGATTCGTTTTACAAAGATTTGCAGCCATTGTACGAAAACTACCGCGCGGCCTCGATCGCCTGGGCGATGATCCTGCTGTTCAGCGCCTACATGCTGTCCCGTTCGTTCACGAAGCCGATCCGCCGGCTCGTCGAGAAAATGGATCGGTTGAGCGACGTGCAGGTCGTCTCCAAACTGTCCGAAACACGGCAGGACGAAATCGGACGGCTCGCGCGAAGTTACAATGCGATGCTCGAGCGTATCCATAATTTGCTCCAGGAAACGAAGCGGGCGGAGGAGCAGAAGAAAGAGTACGAGCTGAAAATGCTGCGCAGCCAAATCGCGCCGCATTTTCTGTACAATACGCTCGCCTGCATCAGCAGCCTCGCCAAGCAGCAGCAAATCGCCGAAGTGCGGCAGACGATTCGTTCGCTCGTCGGTCTGCTGACGTTCAGCTTCGACAAGCAATCGGAGTTCGTCACGCTGGCGGAGGAGCTGGAGGGACTGCGCATGTACATGCAAATACAACAGGTACGCTACGGAGAGAGGTATGCGTACGCCGTCGACGTCGACCCGTCGCTGCTAAACTGCCGCATGCTGAAGCTGACGCTGCAGCCGCTCGTGGAGAATGCGCTGTTCCACGGCATCGCGCCGAAAGGCGGCGGCACGGTGACGGTAAAAGCGAAGGCGGAGAAGGGGAGGCTGCGGCTGTACGTGCGGGATGACGGCGCCGGGATGGACCGGACGGCCATCCGTTCCGCCCTGCGGCAGCAAGCGGCCGAACCGTCCAAGCACCGGTTTACCGGCATCGGTCTCTCCAACGTGCATGAGCGCATCCGCATCCATTTCGGCGAACCGCACGGGCTGAAAGTCGCGAGCCGCAAGGGCGCCGGCACCGTCGTCCGCATCGATGTGCCGCTCGAGGCGTACGTGCCGGAGTAACGGCGACCGTCAGGTCAAAAATTCGAACATTATTTCGGAATTTGTGTATAACGGCCCGAATCGAACCTCGGATACACTAAATACAGAAATGCAAGCGTTTACAACAAGTGCGGAGAGGTGACATTCATGGCCGTGGTCGCTCGATCGATACGCAAATTTTGGCCCTTATACCTCATGCTGCTGCCGGGGGTCGCATACTACGTCGTCTTCCGTTACTTCCCGATGTACGGCATGATCATCGCGTTCAAAGACTTCTCGATCATGGACGGCATCGTCGGCAGCGGATGGGCGAACCCGTGGTACAAACATTTCGAGGCGTTTTACCGATCGCCTTATTTCAGCCAGCTGTTGACCAATACGCTGCTCATCAGTCTCTACAAGCTCGTGTGGGGGACGATCCCCCCGATCGTGCTGGCGCTGCTCCTGAACGAATGCCGCGTTCGATGGCTGAAATCGATCGTGCAGACGCTGACGTACATGCCGCACTTTTTGTCCTGGGTCATCATCTTCGGCATTCTGCTGGCATTGTTTTCCCAGAACGGGGGGCTGGTCAACCGGTGGATCGTCGAGAACGGCGGCGAATCGATTCCGTTCTTGACGTCTACGGATACGTTCCGCAGCATGCTCGTCGGCTCGGACGTCTGGCAAAATCTCGGTTGGGGCGCGATCATTTATCTCGCCGCCATCGCCGGCATCGACCCGACGCTGTACGAAGCCGCCCGGGTGGACGGCGCGAATCGGCTGCGCATGATCTGGCACATAACGCTGCCCGGCATTCGCAACGTCATCGTCCTGCTGCTGATCTTGAAGCTCGGACATGTGATGGACGCCGGTTTCGACCAAATTTACATCTTATATAACATTCAGGTGTACCCGGTCGCGGACATTCTCGACACTTGGGTGTACCGAACCGGTTTGCAGCAGCTGAATTTCAGCCTCGCATCCGCCGTCGGCTTGTTCAAATCGCTGATCGGCATGGTGCTTGTGTTAGCCGCGAACCAAGTCGCGAAGCGGTGGGGGGAAGGCATATGGTAAGAAGCCTAGAGGATAAAGTATTCAACGCCGTCGTCTACTCGATTCTTGTCTTCTGCGCGCTGATCGCCGTTTTCCCGCTTATGTACGTCGTGTCGGTGTCGGTGACGCCGTTCGGCGAAGTGCTTCGCAACGGGGGATTCATTCTGATCCCTAGAGAAATTACGTTCACGGCCTATCGGACGCTGCTGACGGAATCGAACATTCCGCAGGCGTTCCAGGTGACGGTGTTCATTACGGTCGTCGGGACCGCCATCAACTTGGTATTAACCGCCTTGATGGCGTATCCGCTCAGCCGCAAAAATTTGCCGGGCCGGGAATGGTTTTTGCTGATGATCTTGTTCACCTTGATTTTTAACGGAGGCTTGATCCCGACCTACCTGACGGTGAAAGGAGTCGGCTTGCTCGACACCGTCTGGGCGATGATCCTGCCGAATGCGATATGGAGCTTTAATGTGCTCATTATGAAAAGCTTCTTCGAAGGGCTTCCCGAAGAGCTGTTCGAATCGGCCCGCATGGACGGGGCGAAGGAGTTCCGAATTTTGCTGCAGATCGTAACGCCGCTGTCGGTTCCCGTCATATTGACGATCGGGTTGTTTTACTTGGTCGGTCACTGGAACGAATTTTTCCAAGCGGTCTTTTACGTGACGGATCGGACGTTGTTCCCGCTGCAAGTCGTCGTGAGAGAAATTTTGATGCAGAGCCAGCAGCCGCTCGAGAATGCCGACAACGTCACCCCGACCCAAACAATGCAGATGGCGTCCGTCATTCTCGCCAGCCTGCCGGTGCTCATCGTATATCCGTTCATTCAAAAGCATTTCACGAAAGGCATGCTGCTCGGCTCGATCAAAGGGTAAGCCGGATCGCCGCGCGGGAACTGGCCAGACGCGCGGCCGTCCGTACCATATCATTAGAATGCAGAAAGGGGTTCATCGACATGATCCGTAAGAAGCTGTATTCGCTCTCGGTCGCCGTCGTCTTGCTGGCGTCCGTTCTCTTGACGGCTTGTTCCTCCGGAGGCGCAGGCGCGGGATCGCCGGCGAACAGCGCACCGGCGGAGAACTCCGGCGGCGCCGCCGCTCCCGAAGGGAAGAAGGAAGAGACGTCGAACAAAAAAATCAAGCTGGAGATTATCGAAGGCGGCAACAACCTGCCTTCGCCCGACAAAGATATTATCAAGCAGGAGCTGGATAAGGCGCTGAACATCGATTTGAATTTGACGGTGTACGCTTCCGGGGACGATTACAAAAACCAGCTGAACGTTCGGATGGCGTCCGGCAATTTCCCGGATTTGTTCGCGGTCGACCGCCAGCAGCTGGTCGAGTTCTCGAAACAAGGTTTGCTTTTGGATCTAACGCCGTATATGGATCAGCTGCAGCAGGTGCAGACGTTCATCGGCGAGGACAGCGTGAAGAAGGGCATGGTGGACGGCAAGCTGTTCGCGATTTCGAAATCGCCGCAAATTCCGTACAACACGTTCTTTATCCGCAAAGATTGGCTCGATCGGCTGCAGCTTCAGGTGCCGACGACGATCGAAGAATTGAAAGCGGTGTCGGAGGCGTTCACGAAAAACGACCCGGACGGCAACGGCAAAAAGGACACGTTCGGCTTGACCGGAGGCAGATTCGGCGCGTTCTCGCCCATCTTCGGCGCGTTCGGCGTCGGCGATCCCGGCCATTTCTACGAGAAAGACGGCAAAGTCGTCAACGCGCTGTACGATCCGGCGATGCGCGACGCGCTCGCCTTCATCAAAACGTTGATCGACGGCGGTTCGGTCGATCCGGAGCTGCTCGCCAACGCGGGGCTGCAGCACCAAGAGAAGGCGATCAAAGGGCAGGCCGGCATCATTTATATCGATTGGCCGAACATGACCAAGGAGCAGTTCGTCGAACAAATCAAGACGGTCAATCCGAACGCGGATTGGATTCAAATCGAACCGCCGGCGGGACCGGCCGGCGCGAACTACGGTTCTTGGGACATCGGGGCGACGCCGGGGCGATACGCGATTCCGAAGGCGCTCGAGAAAGATCCGGAAAAGCTGCAGCGCGTCTTCGATCTGCTGAACTATATCAGCGACCCGAACGGCGGCTCGATGCTCGTGCAGTTCGGCGTGGAAGGCGTGCATTACAATCTGGAAGGCGGCAAGCCCGTCATGACCGACAAGGCGGGCGAGGTCGGCTATTCGTGGCTGTATCAATTTACGGGCCGGCCGGAGATGGAATACTTGCAGGCGAAGTTCGCGAAGCAGGCGGAATTTATCGAGTTCGCGAACGACCAGCCGCGCATTCAATCGCTCAACGGCTTCATCGATACGCCGGAAGGATTTAACGGCGCGGACGCGTACCGCTTCATCGAGGAGGAGCTCGCGAAATTCATATACGGCAAGCGCGATCTCGCCGAGTACGACGACTTCCTGAAGACGCTGGAGACGACGATGAATTATCAGACGTATATGGACTCTTCCGTCGCGCAGCTGAACGCGCTCGGCTTCGGCAAATGACGCTTTCGCGGCTCATCGGCTCAACTTTCTTCGCGGCGCTCCTTGTCATGTAACCGCTGTCATGTTACTATAGGAGATGGAAATTTTGTCCGAACATTACTTGTGCGCTCATGGAAGGGCGCCGGTCGGCGGCGAAGCAGCGAACCTGTTCTCCCGTTTTCCGGTCTTCCATCCCGCGGCATGACAACGTTGGTTCCCGTAGCGATCCTGCGGCGAACGGCGACCGTCATTCTCTTGGCTCGCTTCATCGGGGCCGGAGGTGGCGGTTTTCTTTTTGTCCGGGGCGAAACGTATTCCAAGGAGAAGGAGTTGTGAAGGATATGGCGAAGACAAAGAACCGTTGGCTGATTGCGGCATCCGCCGTCGGCATTCACATCTCGATCGGATCGGTGTATGCCTGGAGCAATTTTACGAACCCGCTCATCGAAAAATTCGGCTGGAGCGCGTCGCAGGTGCAGTTTACGTTCAGCTTGGCGATTTTGTTTCTCGGGTTGTCGGCGGCGTTTCTCGGCCACTTCGTCGAAAAGTACGGACCTCGGGCATCGGGGCTGCTTTCGGCTGCGTTTTTCGGCGTCGGCGTATTCGGCTCCGGCTTCGCGGTGAACGCCGGCTCGCTGGAGCTGCTGTATTTGTTTTACGGCGTACTCGGGGGGATCGGGCTCGGCGTCGGATATATCGCGCCCGTCTCGACGCTGGTCAAGTGGTTTCCGGATAAGCGGGGCATGGCGACGGGACTCGCGATTATGGGGTTCGGCTTCGCTGCCGCGATTTCGAGTCCGATCATGGAAATGCTCATTACGAGCGTCGGGCTCGCGAACACGTTCTTCGTGCTCGGCGCCGCTTACTTCCTCGTCATGGGCGGCTCTTCGCTGTATATGGCGCGCCCGCCGGAAGGCTGGCTGCCCGCCGGGTTCAAGGCGAAGCTCGAATCGAAAGCGAAGCGCATCGCCGTCGATTTGTCCCAACTGACCGCGAACGAATCGATCAAAACGAGAAGGTTTTACTATTTATGGGTAATGCTGTTCATCAACGTTACGTGCGGCATCGCGATTTTGTCGGCGGCGAAGCCGCTCGCTCAGGAGAGCATCGGGATGAGCACGGCCGCGGCGGCGGCGCTCGTCGGCGTGCTCGGACTGTTTAACGGGATCGGGCGCATCGGTTGGGCGAGCGTGTCCGATTATATCGGCCGCCCGAATACGTACACGATTTTCTTCGCCCTCCAAATCGTCTTGTTCGCGCTGCTGCCGTTCACGACGGCCGCCGTTCCCTTCCAGATCATGCTAGCTATCGTGTATACTTGTTATGGAGGCGGTTTCGCGTCCATTCCCGCGTACATCGGCGATTTGTTCGGAACGAAGCAGCTCGGCGCCATCCACGGTTACATCTTGACCGCATGGGCGGCGGCGGGGCTGGCAGGTCCGCTGTTCGCGGCGTGGATGAAGGATACGACGGGGTCGTACGCCAACAGTCTCGTCTTTTTCTCGGGATTGTTCGTCGTCGCCTTAATCGTGTCGCTGTTGATCCGCATCGACATTCGCCGGCTTCGGGAGGAGAACGAGCGCCAAGCGGCGAACGCGAACACGCGCACGATCGCCTCGTAACGCGGAGGGACGCAGTTCGTCTTGGAATCGCTTACTTCGAAAATTCGGCAGTCCAAAGGAACGACGCACTTATGAACAAATACGAAGCGGAATTCAGCAATCTGGTACGCGCGTTTCGAAAGCGCCACATGGGGAAAGGCCCGAGCCATATCCGCACGACGTTTTGCCGCAATTGGGCGATCTGCGAGCTCGAAGGCAATTTATCCCCGGTCGAGAAGTTCATCGCGGAGCATAAAGAAGGCAAACCGATGCTTCGCGCCGCGCGCACGGAGATGGTGAAATCGATGTACCGGAAGCATCATCCGGTCGAGATGGAACAATTTCTCGGCGCCAAGTTCGTCGATTTGTACGTCGACATCGACATCGAGAAGGATTACGGCATTTCGATTTTCGTGTTCGACATCAATTTGGAAGAGAAATTCGGCCGCGGCGGCCCGGCGAACGGGTCGCCCGGCGCCGGACACGCATGACGCGAAGGCGGCTGTTCGACCGCCCGCGCGCAGGTTGGCACTTGGCAGCGACCCTGCTCTAGACTAACCGCCACGCATCCTCGACAACCGATCGACATCGGGGGACGTGCGCGGTTTTTTGTTCCGCTTGGGCGGGAGGCGCTTGAATATAATGGCAATGAGGTGAGCATGATGGGGACTACGAAGCATCCTGGGCCGATTCGACTGCCCAGCACGCCGGATCCGAAGCTGTGGGTCAGTCCGGTCCCGTTCGGACTCGGCAAAATCAAGCCGAAGCATATTCGGGACACGCTGAAGGTCGCCTGGGATAATCGCGACAATTTGCCATACGCGGCCCGCATTTTGACGCAGGGCGTTTGCGACGGCTGCGCGCTGGGCGTATCCGGGCTGTACGATCGAACGTTGACCGGGCCGCATCTGTGCACGACGCGATTGAACGTGCTGCGGCTCAATACGATGCCGGCGATTCGCCCGGAGGTGCTGCACGCGGACATCGACGAGCTGCGGAGGCTCAGCAGCGCGGAGCTGCGCCAGCTGGGGCGCTTGCCGTACCCGTTGCGCCGGAAGAAGGGGGAGCGCCGGTTCCGCCGCGTCACGTGGGACGAGGCGATGGACGCGATCGCCGCCAAAATCCGCTCGATCGACCCGAAGCAGCTCGCGTTTTTCTTGACGGCCCGCGGCATTACGAACGAAGTGTATTATACGGCGGCGAAGGCGGCTCGCTTCCTCGGCACGAACAACATCGACAACGCTTCGCGCATCTGCCACTCGCCGAGCAAGACAGCATTGAAGCGGTCGATCGGCATCGGGGCGTCGAGCTGCAACTACCAGGATTGGATCGGCACGGACGTGCTCGTGTTCTGGGGCTCCGTCGCGGCGACGAACCAGCCGGTATCGACGAAGTATATGTACGCGGCGAAGCGGCAGGGCACGAAAATCATTATGATAAACCCGTATCGAGAGCCTTCGATGGAACAGTATTGGATTCCGTCGATCCCGGATAGCGCGCTGTTCGGGACGAAGCTCGTCGATGATGTGTATCAGGTGAACATCGGCGGCGACATCGCCTTCATGAACGGCGTCATCAAGACGTGGTTCGAGATGGAGGAGGAACGCCCCGGCTCGGCGATCGACGAATCGTTCGTCCGCGAACATACGACCGGGCTCGAG
This sequence comes from Paenibacillus sp., assembly GCF_035645195.1. Classification (NCBI taxonomy): domain Bacteria; kingdom Bacillati; phylum Bacillota; class Bacilli; order Caryophanales; family Paenibacillaceae; genus Paenibacillus; species Paenibacillus sp. The sequence continues at coordinate 163,682 of NZ_DASQNA010000041.1, forward strand.
GAGCTGAAAGTCCATGCGCTCCAGCAGGACTGGGAGCTGCTGGAGCGGTCGTCCGGGCTGTCCCGGGCGCGGATCCGGGAATTCGCGGAGCTGCTGGCGCGGTCGAAGTCCGGCGTCTTCGTCTGGTCGATGGGCCTCACGCAGCATCGGTTCGGCACCGACAACATCACGCAGGTCGTCAACCTCGCGCTGCTGCGCGGCTTTCTCGGCCGCAAGCACTGCGGCGTCATGCCGATTCGCGGCCATTCCGGCGTGCAGGGCTCCGGCGAGATGGGGGCCGATCCGTTCTCGCTGCCGGGCGGAGAATTCGACCCGCGCACGATCGATCGAATCGAACGGCTGTGGGGCTTCCGCCTGCCCGAATGGCAGGGGGACATCGTCGGCGTATCGCTCGAGAACGCGACGCTGCCGGACGACCATGAGCGGAGGCTGAAGGTGTTTTACACGTCGGGCGGCAATTTTCTCGAAACGATGCCGGACCCGGAATTCGTCCGACAATGTCTCGAACGGGTGGAGCTGCGGGTACACCAAGACATTATTTTGAACACGTCGACGCTCGTCGACGCGGCGGAGGAGACGATCGTGCTGCCGGCGATGACGCGGTACGAGCAGCGAGGCGGCGGCACTTCGACGTCTACCGAGCGGATGGTGTATTTCTCGCCGGAGATCGAAGGGCCGCGTATCGAGGAAGCTCGCTGCGAATGGGAGATCTACGTCGATCTCGCCTCCCGCGTCAAACCGGAGCGCAAACACCTGATCGCGTTCGAATCGGCCGAGCAGATCCGCGCGGAAATCGCGAAGGCGAACCCGAACTATGACGGCATCCAGCATTTGAAAGCGCGCGGCGACGTGTTTCAATGGGGCGGCTCCTGGCTGTGCGAAGGCGGCGTCTGTCCGACGCCGGACGGGCGCGGCCGCTTGATCCCGATCGAGCTGCCGGAGCTGCGGAAGCCGGAGGGGCATTTCTACGTGACGACGCGGCGCGGCAAGCAGTTCAACTCGATGGTCTACAGCGACAAGGACCCGTTCAACGACGCGGATCGGCGCGACGTGCTTATGCATCCGGACGACGCCAAGGCGCTCGGCATCCGGGACGGCGAGGCCATCGTCGCGTACAACCGGTACGGCACGTTCCACGGGCGAGCGAAGTTCGCGGACACGCGCCGCGGCAACGTCGCCGTCTATTGGCCCGAAGGCAACGTGCTGATACCGAAAGGCGTCTACGAGCCGCACGCGGGCATCCCCGAATATAACGCGGCCGTCGTCGTCGAACGCGCGGACACGTTCTTCGCGTTCAAAGACACGAAATACGCGGAGAAACGGATCGAGGAATTGGAGACGGAAGTTCATTAATGAAGAAGGAGGGGGCGGCATGGACGACTTCGCCGGCGAACGCGTTTCGCTCAGGCGGCGCATCGTGCGCTACGGCGCCGACGGCGTGCGGGACGAGGAAGACGAGATCGCGGTCGAATACGCGCTGACGATTCGGCTCGACGGCGACGATTTCGCCACGATGGTGTGCACGCCCGCCGATTTGGAGGAGCTCGTCGTCGGCTTTCTCGCCTCGGAGGGCGTCATTCGGCTTCCTAGCGACATTAAGTCGCTGGCGGTCGACGAAGCCGCCGGCTTCGCCCGCGTCGAGCTCGTCAATCCGAACGCGGCGGGCAAGTCGACCGTCTCGAAGCGGTTCATCGGTTCGTGCTGCGGCAAGAGCCGGCAGTTTTATTTCCACAACGACGCGCGGACGGCGAAGACGTCGACGAGCGCGGTGACGCTGACGCCGCGGCAGTGCCGGTCGCTGATGGCGGAGCTGCAGGCGTCGTCCGGCGGCTTCCGCGCGACGGGCGGCGTCCATAACGCGGCGCTCTGCACGCCCGAAGCCGTCGTCGTCGCGAGAGCCGACATCGGCCGCCATAACGCGTTGGACAAAATTTACGGCTACTGCCTGCAGCGGCGCGTGCCGACGAAGGACGCGATCGTCGCCTTCAGCGGACGCATCTCCTCCGAAGTGCTGCTCAAGGTCGCGAAAATCGGCGCCGGCGTCGTCCTTTCGAAATCGGCGCCGACGACGCTCGCCCTCGATTTGGCCGACGACCTCGGCATTACGGCGGTCGGCTTCATCCGCGGCGAGTCGATGAACGTGTATACGCATACGCATCGGATCATAGAAGCGTAATCGACTCCCCGGTTTGGGGAGTTTCGTTTGAAAGCGCATCCCTTTGGCATTTTTTCCATGGTATAATAGTTTCGTAGAGGCAAGATAGAAGATTCGCCTCATAAAATCCAGGAGAGTGGGAAGCGCGATGATTCGGAAAGTCGGTCAAATTATGCTGTATGTCAACGATCAAGACAAATCTCGGGATTTTTGGACGGAAAAGCTCGGCTTTCGGATCGTGTCCGAAGGAAGCCTCGGCGAGATGAAATGGATCGAAGTAGGACCTGCGGACGCGGAAACCAGCATCGTATTGCACAATAAAGAGCTCGTCGCCCGAATGTCCCCGGGGTTGAATCTCGGCACGCCTTCCCTGATGTTCTTCACCGACGATCTGGACCGGTTGTACGGCGATCTGAAGAACAAAAACGTCAACGTCGGCGAAATCGTGACGATGCCTACCGGACGGGTGTTCAATTTCTCGGATGACGAAGACAATTATTTCGCCGTGATGGAACGGCAATAACGTGCAGGCGGCTGGTTCGTTCGACCGGCCGCCTTTCCGTCCATGTTACATACTACTGGAAAGGAAGATCATTGATGAGTTTGCGCCTTGAGGCATGGATGATCGGGGACGATACGGACGCGCCGTACCACCCGCTAGAACCGGCATTGAAAGCGATGCAGGAGATTTTGCAAGAGGAGTTCGACGTAACGGGCACGGAGGATTACGACGCGTTCGCGCGGCTCGAGCCGTCGCGGCTGCCGCTGTGCATCAGCTATACGGATTGCTGGCTGCGGAGCGGCCCGACGCCGGAACAAACCGCCGGATTGCTTCGTTACGTGGCGGGCGGCGGGGGACTGCTCGTCGTCCATACCGGTATATCCATCCAAGCGAGCTACGAGCTGGCGCAAATGGTTGGCGGCAAGTTCACGACTCATCCGCCGTATCAACCGCTGAAGTATGTTCCGGCCGGGGACGGACATCCGTTGATGGACGGAGTCGCACCGTTCGAGATGGACGAGGAGCCGTATATGTTCGAGCTCGATTCGTTCTCGCCGAGGAACGTATTCTTGGAATACGAGTTCGAAGGCGCGCGCATTCCTGCGGGATGGGAGCAGCGGTACGGACTCGGCCGAGTCGTGTATCTGCAGCCGGGACACAATGCGTCGTCGTTCCAAGTAGAACCGTATCGAAGGCTGATTCGCAACAGCGCGCGCTGGGCGGCCAGCGTCGAGGGCGGGAAGGAATGAGGATCACGCAGCGAACGCGAACGATCCGTCATTCCGTATTTGGCGAACTAAAAAAATAGGAACATACATTCTATCATTGTAGAAATTCCCATGGTATAATTATGAAGTACAATTGAATCTTGGGCGGGTCATGGTTTCCCTTCGAAAGGGGGTGAAACCATGGAGTTGAAAGATGCGATTACGATCATGATCCTATTCGGAACGTTCGTCATAGCACTTTTAACGTACATCGGAAATCACTACAAGAGAAAGTAAAAACCCACCCCAAGGTTGCTCGCCGGAGGTGGGTTTTCGTGTCCTGAGACTTAGAAGGGAGAAACCCATCCAAGCCAATTGTATAGCCGAGTGTTCGCCGCACTCGGCTTCGTTAGTTACAGAATACCATACAGATCGCCGGATGGAAACCCTGAAAGAGACATTTTCGAGGCGGCGGAACGCCGCGAACGCGCGCTTCCGCCGGCGTCGGGCGGGAGGCTTCGCATGAAAGTTCGAGCGGAAGGCATCATCTTCGACTTGGATAACACGCTGCTGCGGTCAAACATCGATTTCGCGCGCATGAAGACGGAGACGCATGCGTATCTCGCTGCCCGCGGCGTGCTGCCGAGCGGCATGAATTTGGAGGCGCACACGACGGCGACCGTCATCGAAGCGGCGATGAATACGAACCGCATGACCGAGCAGTGGATTCGGGAAATGTGGGACATTCCGAGACGGCTCGAGCTGCTCGGCATGGAGAACGCGGAGCTGGAGCCCGGCGTCCCGGAGGCGCTCGCCCGGCTGCGCGGGAATCGCCGGTTGGTCGTCGTCACGAACAACTCCGTCGAAGCCGCGGTGAGGGCGCTGCGCGACAACGGAATATACGAAGCGTTCGACTGCGTCGTCGGCCGGGAGATGATGCGTACGCTGAAGCCGGCCCCCGACGGATTTCTGTACGTGCTGGAACGGTTTCGGGACATAGCGGCGGGGAAATGGATTTCGGTCGGGGATTCGTGGGCGGACGGCAAAGCTTCGGCGGCCGCCGGCATCCCGTTCGTCGCTTACCGGGCGGACGAGCCGAGCATGCGCCGGATGGGCGTCGCTCCGATCGGGCACATCGCGGACATTAGGGAATTGACCGCGGAATGACATCCGACGGAACGGCTTACGCATATATTTTCATTTCCTTCGCGCGTCATGAATGTCCGTGTTTATAATCCCGCGGACTTTGCCCGGTCAGCTTTTTGAATGTGAGCGAGAAGTAGCCCGGGTCGCCGAACCCGACCATCGCCGAAATTTCGGTGACCGGGTATTCGCCCGAAGCGATCAGCTCCTTCGCTTTCTCGATGCGGAACCGGTTAATGTAATCGGTCAGCGACTCGCCCGTTTCCTTCTTGAACAACCGGCTCAAGTAGCTTTGATTCATATGGACGTGGTCGGCCAGCGTTTCGAGCTGCAGCTTCTCATGATAATGCGCTTCGATATAACGCAGCAGCTGCTGGATTCCCCGATGCGTGGAGGCGGGCTCCGGCCAGCCGTTCGCCTGCGATGCGCCGCCGCAGGAGGCGAGGGCTTCCTCGCAGGCGGCCCGCAGCCCGGCTAGGGACACGGCTTCGCCGTTCCAACCGATCCGCGGCGGAGCGAGCACCTCCCGAAGCCGGTCCTCCAGCTCCTCCGGCTCGAAGGACGCCGCGGGCGCGACGACGGCGACGCGGCGTCGATCGACCGCCAGTGCGTAGATCGGGCGCGGATGCCGCTCTTCCGCGAAGGCGTCGACGAGCCGGCGCGCGGCGTCCGAGGCTTCCGGCGTCTCCAGCGCCAATACACGATACGGCCCTGGCTCGACGCCGAGCTCCGCGGCCGCTCGGGCCGTGTCGGCTTCGTCCGCGTCCGCGCCCGTAAGCAAATCGCGGAACCAGGCGGCGCGAACTTCGCGCAGCTGCCGCGCGAGCCGCCGATCGGCTTCGATCCGGTCGATCGCCCGGCCGATCGCTTCTTTCAGCTTCGGAATCGGATTCGTCTTGACGATAAAATCGATCACGCCGTACCGAATGGCGGACTGCGCATAAGCGAAATCGGCGAAGCCGGTCAAGATGACGACTTTGATGCCCGGGTGCTCACGCTGCACGTATTCGGCGAGTTCGATGCCGCTCATCCCGGGCATGCGAATATCGGCCACGACGATGTCGATCGGCTCGCCGTCGACGGCTCGTTTCGCTTGAAGGCCGTCCTCCGCAACGTGCGCTACCCGGCACTGCAGCGATTCCCAATCCATGAAATGGACGAGTCCGTCGCGAATGATCGGTTCGTCGTCGGCGATCAGAATGCGGTATGTCATGCGTCTTCACCTCTGTCGACGGGGATGTGGATGACGACCTTCGCGCCCGCCCCCGGCGCGCTGACGACGGTTAAGCCGTACTCGTCGCCGTATAGGTAGCGGATGCGTTTGTCCGTATTCGCCAACCCGACGTTCGTATGGTTCGGAAGATGCCGGCGGACGCGGGCATCGTTCCAACGGACGACGCCCGGGTCGAAGCCGACGCCGTCGTCCTCGATTTCGAAGTAGATGCCGTCGTTCCGCTTCTCCGCGCGAATCGACAGCCGGCCCTTGCCGATCTTGCGCTCGAGGCCGTGCACGATGGCGTTCTCGACGATCGGCTGCAGGCACAGCTTCGGCACGTAGTATCCGTACACGTGCGGGTCGATCCGCGAGCGGTCGATTTCGAACCGGTCCGCGAACCGGACCTGCTGCAGGTACAAGTAAAAGTCGACGTTTTTTAATTCGTCGGCGATCGTCGTTTTGTCGCGGGAGCCGGCGAAGATCGACGCTTGGAGCAGCTCGCTGAGCGACGTGACCATCCGGTACACGTCTTCGCTGCCGGTCTTTTTCGCTTTCCACCCAATGCTGAGCAGCGTGTTGAACAGAAAATGGGGATTGATTTGCGCCTGCAGCGATTTCAGCTCGGCTTCCTTGACCGTCAGCTGCTTCTCGTATACTTCGTTGATCAAATAGTGGATTTGACTTGTCATTTCGTTGAAGATGCGGCTCAGCTTCCGGAGCTCGTACTCTTTGAAATCTTCCATGCGCGTTTCATAGTTGCCTTGGTGGACCGTTTCCATTTTGCGCACGACCATGCCGATCTGCTTCGAGATGCGGGCGGACAGCAAAGAACTGACGAAGACGAACAGCAGGCAAATAAGCAGCGCGATGATCGCGTATTGACGGATGCTCGCGGTCAGCTTGGCGAATACTTCGTTTTTCGGCACGGCCATGACCGTCGTGAGCCCGAGCGAACCGAGCTTCCGGGCCGCGGCCAAGTACGTTCGGCCCTCAATGACGATTTCCTTGTAAGCAATCGATGAGGAGACGCCGAGCAGCTCGGGCGGCGCCGAGGAGCCGAGCATCGCATGATCGGTGTGCGAGACGATGACGCCCTGCCCGTCGACGACCGCGGCGAACGAGCCTTCATAACGCAAATTCGTCCGGTAAAACGTGGAGAGAACGGTTTCATCAATACCCAGCACGATGAGCCCTTTGAACGCTGTCGAATTGAAATCGTAGAAATCCCTGGCGTAATAGAGCGTGGGATCCCCGGGCGAGGGGGGGAGGAGCTGCTTGACGCGCTGTTTGCGGGCGATGTTGTCGCGAAGCTCCGGCCAAGAAACGTGTAGGAGCTGCGTCATCGTTTTGTTGCGTTCTTCGTTATTATATTGATAATTGTTGGAGTATACGTTGTTGTAATCGTAGAAATAGCTCGTTTCTTCATTAATAAAGATGTATACGGATTGAAGCAGCTTGCTCGTCCAAGGGTAGTTGAAGAACAAAAAATTTTGCATACGCAGGTCGATGCGCTCGTTCGTTTCGTACACGTCCGCTCCGGTCAGCGCCAGCCGGTCGACGTCCTGTCGAAAGGAGGGATCGCTGATCAGCATGAAGTATGTATTTTCGATTAAATCGAGCTGCGAAGATAAATCGTCATGCGCCGCGTCGGCGAGCCGCACGAATTCCTCGTAATGGCTGCCGGAGAGAATCGTATGGATCGTCCGAATGAAATACGCGCCTGTCACGAGCAGCGGGATCAAGATCATAAACACGGTAAATACGGAAATTTTGCGTTTGATCGAATAATTCCAAATCTTGTCCCACGCCTTCATCGCCACTCATCCTTCGCGCCGGTTAGAGTACGTATGTATTCGTCCGGCGAAAGCCCGAATCCTTCCTCCGGGAGAAGAAAGTAAAGAGACTATAGGAAAAGTAAATATATTCGACATGACGGCGCAGCGGAAGCGGAAAAAAAGTAAAAATCGTCGAACATCATGTAAAGCGCTTACATTCCAATGGATCTTTCTTTCCCGTACACTTGGATTGTAAAAGGTTGAAGGCGAAATGAAGATGAGGGGGCATTCGTGTTGAAACCGAAATGGAGATGGCTTACGGCGACCTCGGCGCTCGCGTCCATGCTGACCGCGGCCGCATGCGGCTCGGGCGGCACGGCGCCGTCCGCTTCCGGGGGAGCCGGGACGGACGGAGCGGCGGATGAAAAGGTGTCTATCAAAGTGTTTACGGAGTTCGTCGGCGCGCACCCGTTCAGCCCGTATTGGGACAAACGGCTGCAGGAGTTCCGCGACGCGCATCCGAACATCGACGTGCAGGTCGAGGAGATCGCAGGCGCCGGCAACATGAACATGGACGGCAAGCTGAAGGTGCTGATCTCATCGGGCGAGCTGCCCGACGTCTTCTACACGAACGATAAAGATATGATCCGCATCGCGAAGGAAGCGAATTTGCTGCACGACATGAAGCCGCTGCTCGATGCGGACGCGGAATTCAAAAACGCGCTCGACCCGGCCGATCTCGCGGATTGGAACGACGGGGCGGATCATGTGTACGGTATTTCCAGCCACAAAGATTTCTATGGCTATTTCTACAATAAAGAGATGTTCGAGAAAGCGGCGATCGCCCCGGCGAAAACATGGGACGAATTTTTCACGAATCTCGAGAAGCTGAAAGCGATCGGCGTCGCGCCGCTCGCGCTGGAGACGAAGACGGCGTTCATCTCCAGCAATGTGCTGCTCGGCCTATTGGGCACGCAGAGCGACGCGGGCAATAGGCTGGCGCTGACGCCGTCGCCGGAGAGCTACGAGACGCCGGAGTTCGTACGAGCCGCCGCGGACTTGCAAACGATGTTCCGGCAGTACACGACGAAAGACGCGATCGGCGGCGATTACTCGGTGGCGCAAAACAACTTCTTCAACGAGAAGGCGGCCATCTTCTCGACCGGCACGTGGGATATTACGCTGATCAACAGCGCGGCCCCGGAAGGTTTCAGCGCGAAGGTGGGCGTCGCGGCGTTCCCGAATAACGGTATTTTCTCGTTCCCGGCGTACGCGTGGTTTACCGGCTCCAAAGACGAGGCGAAGGTGAAGGCGTCTTACGAGTTCATCAAACATTTCAACAATACGGAGGACCAGGGCGTGCGTCTCGAGATGCTCGACTTCATGCCGGCGGACAAAAACATCGACGTCACCAAGCTCGACGTCGACCCGCTCCTCCAGACGTACATGGATATGGCGGACGACGTTCAATACCGGATGATGTCGCCGTGGCGGGTGTATCAATCGAGCGTGTCCGCGATCATCGCGCAGGAGCTCGCCGCGCTCGGCTCGGGCGCCATTACGCCGGAGGAGTTCGCGAAGCGTCTCACTCAAGCGGCGAATAAATAAGCGGAACGAGGCGCGCGAAGCGTCCGTCCCGGGGCGCGGCTCCCGGGACGGACGCGGCGGCGGCGCGAAGGAGGGTGCGGCATGACGGTTCGTTACGCCCGTTGGATCGCTTTGTTTTTGGCGCCGACGCTTTTATTTTTCTTGGCATTTTACGCTTATCCGATCATCACGGTGTTCATCTCCTCGTTCGCGGATTGGCGTCTGGCGTCGAGCATGTCGTTCGTCGGCTTCGACAACTACGCTTCGCTCGGGACCGACGCGGATTTCGCGGCGGGCCTTGCGCACACGCTGCTGTGGCTCGTCATCCATTGGGTCGTCTACGTCGGCATGGGGCTCGCGGTCGCGGTCATGACGGCGAACGGAAGCCGGTTTTCCCGCTTCGTCCGCACCGCGTATTTGCTGCCGAACATGATTCCGATCGCGGCGCTCGCGTTTTTGTTTTATTTCATCTTCAATCCTTCGATCGGTCCGATCAACGGCTTCCTGGAGGCGGTCGGTTTGGAGCGTTGGGCGCTGAACTGGTATCAGGACACGCGCACGGCGTTCCTCACGGTTACGCTGACGTCGGTGTTGTACGGCGGCATATTATGCCTGCTGTTTGCGGCGGAAATATCGGCGATTCCCGCAGAAGTGTACGAATCGGCCAAAATCGACGGTTCCAGCGAGCTGCGCACGGCGTTCTCGATTACGCTTCCGCTGCTGCGCAACATGATCGGCACGGCGATGATTTTAACGACCGTTCACGTGTTGAAGTCGTTCGAGATCATTTATTTGACGACGGTCGGCGGGCCGGGGAACGACACGGTCAATTTGCCGATTCTCATTTTCCGCATGGCGATGAACAACAACAATTTGGGTTATTCGAACACGATCGCGGTCGTCACGATTGTAATCGGCGTCGTCAGCATCGCGATGATCAGCCGCGCGTTTCGAATGGGAACATCGTATCAATAACGGACGGGGGCTCGTACATGACAAGATCCGCTCGGACGGGGCAGGCCGCTCGCCTTTTGTTTCTCGGGTTCGTCGCCGCCATTTCGGTGGTTCCGTTTTTGTGGACGCTGATGTCTTCCATGAAATCGAACCGCGATATTTTAACTTCGGCGTTCACGCTGCCGTCCGCGTTCGGGTTCGACAATTACGCCGGCGCGTTCGACAGCTTGCCGCTCGGAGTATATTACGGCAACAGCTTGATCGTATCCGCGCTCTGTATCGTCGTAAGCCTCGCGGTGTTCAGCATGTCGGCTTACGTGTTCGCTCGTTTTCACTTTCGGGGGAAGGCGTTCCTTTACGTTTGTCTGTCTATGTCGCTGCTCATTCCGGTGACGGCGATCATTTTTCCCATTTATATCTTCGTGAAAGCGATCGGTTTGTACGATACGAAAATCGGCTTGGTGCTCGTGTACGCCGCATTGTCGATGCCGGTCGTCATTTACATCATGCGCAGCTACTTCCTGACGATCCCCAAAGAGATCGAGGAGGCGGCGTATTTGGACGGGGCCGGCTTTGCCGGCACGTTCCTGCGCATCATGCTGCCGCTGTCCGCGCCGGTGCTCGCCAGCTCTGCGGTGCTCGTCTTTCTGACGGCGTGGAACGATTTTCTGTACGCGCTCGTGCTGACGACGGGCGACAGCGCCCGGACGGTGCCGGTCGCGCTGACGGCGTTCCAAAGCATGTATGGCAGCAATTACGGCCAGCTGTTCGCCGCGTCGGTCGTCGTCGTCCTGCCGAGCGTTGTAATATTCTTGCTGCTTCAGCGTAAAATCGAAAGCGCGCTCGTGGCGGGCGCCGTGAAGGGCTAACGTTGTAACAACCATTCTGACAAGGGGGTGTGCACCACATGCCAGTATTAAAACGGGCGAAGCAGCTGCCCGACTGGTGCGAGTTGAAGCATTACGAAATTATTCGTCTGGAGGCCGGGGACGTTTGGTCGGTGACGTTGAACGGCCGGGGGTACAAGGAGAAATGGATTTGCTGCGAAGGCGCAGGCATCGTTTCGAAGGAAGAGCGGCAGATGCCGGTCTTCGCCGGAACTGCGCTGGATTTCGCTGCGGAGGAAGACGCCGTCGCCGCGCGCATCTCCGTGCGGGAAGGCCCGTTCGTGCTGATCCGCATGTTCGGGCAATGGGGCGAGGAGGTCGGCGGTTGCGGCGTATTCCGGATGGAGGCGTCGGAGCTGCCCGGCAACGACGGAGACCCGGCGGAATACCCGAGAAACACGTTCAACGACAATCATTACCACGATTGCGATGAATATTACATTATCTATGACGGCTTCGGCGTCGTCGTCACCGAGTCGCGCCACTATATCGTCGGCGCCGGCGACTGCGTCGTGACGGCGGCCGGCGACCATCACGACATTCCGATCGTCGTGAAGCCGCTGAAGGCCGTGTTTTTCGAGACGACCTTGATCGGGCGGAAGCGGCGCGGTCATTTATGGAATCACACGCACGGCCCGGCGACGCCGGATCCCGCGAAGCGGATGCATTGCTTGACTTGAGTGGAACGGGGAGGCGGCCGACGTGGCATTGAGAGGCATTCTAGTCGGGACGGGCGGACACGGAGCATATTGGTGCCGGGCATACTTGCCCCCGGTCTTGCGGCAGGGGCTCGTCGACATCGTCGCCGCGGTCGATATCGATCCGACGGCGCATATTCACGCGAAGGAAGGGCTAGGGCTCGCGGACGATCGCTGCTACACGGATTTGGAACGGGCGTTCGCGGAGCATGAGGCCGATTTTTGCGCGATCGTCGTGCCGCCCGCTTTCCACGAGCGCGTCGTCGACTTGGCGCTGCGGTACGGCATGGATATTTTGTCGGAGAAGCCGATCGCGGACACGCTGGAAGCGTCCGTGCGCATCGCCCGCAAGGTGAAGGCGGCCGGAGCGAAGATGGGCGTCACGATGACGCACCGATTCGACCAAGACAAGACGTCGCTGCGCCACGCGCTCCGAAGCGGCGCTTACGGCGCGCTCGACTATTTGACGTGCCATTACTCCGGACGGTACCGCGAATACGGCAGCGCCCGCGCGTACCGGCACGAGATGGAGCATCCGCTGCTGATCGAGATGGCCGTGCATCATTTGGACATACTCGCGGATCTCGCGGGCGGCGTGTGCGAGACGATTTACGCGGAAACGTGGAACGCGCCGTGGTCGACGTTCAAGGGGGACGCCCAAGGGTTCGTGGTCATGAACATGCGCGGCGGCGTCCGGGCCGTATACGAAGGCGCCAACACGAACGCGCACGGCCTCAACGATTGGGCGAACGAGTACATCCGCGCGGAATGCGAGAACGGGACGATCGTGCTCGACCACCGCCGGATCGACGTCCGGGACGGAACCGGCGGCGCGCAGCCGCTGGCGCTGCTGGACCGGCCTTCTTGGGGCAATGTATGGCTGATCGAACAGTTCGTCGAATGGGTGCGGGGCGGCGCGCCGATGGAAACCGAGGTCGCCTCGAATCTGCAGTCGATGGCGATGGTGTTCGCCGCCATCGAGAGCAGCCGCACGAAGCGGCCGGTGCAGGTGCAGGAGCTGCTGGCGAACGCGATGCGAACGGAGGGGGACGCATGAACGTGAACGAAGATCGGAAAGCGTTGATGGGGCTGCTCGAGCTGGACCAGCTGCCCGACGTCGACGCCCCGCTGCGCATCATCGCGCGAGAAGCGGAGGAGCGCGACGATTATGTGCTGGAGCGGCTGACGCTCGACCTGAACGGCCTGGAGCCGGTGTCCGCGCTGCTGGCGCTGCCGAAGGACCGCCCGGGGCCGTTCCCGGCGGTCGTATTCAATCACTCGCACGGCGGCAATTACAAGGCAGGCAAAATAGAGTTGATCGAGGGTGCGTCATATCTTGACCCGGAGCCGTACGCGAAGCTGCTCACGTCGCTCGGGTTCGCGGCCTTGGCCACCGACGCTTGGGGATTCGGGGATCGGTTCACGCGGAAGGAATCCGAGCTGTTCAAGGAAATGCTGTGGCGCGGCCGCGTCCTCTGGGGCATGATGCTGTACGACAGCATGCGCGCGGTTAGTTATTTGCGCTCGCGCGACGACATCGACGCCTCGCGCATCGGCACGCTCGGCATGTCGATGGGCGGCACGAAAGCGTGGTGGCTGACGGCGCTCGACGAGCGGATCGCGTTCTGCGCGGATTTGTGCGGCGCGGCCGATTACGACGCGCTGATCGAGGAGCGCAGGCTGGATTATCACGGCATCTATTATTACGTGCCGAAGCTGCTGACGCGCTTTAGCTCGGGCGACATCCAAGCGATGGGCGCGCCGCGTCCGCGGCTGTGCGCGGTCGGGGTGCGCGATCCGCTGACGCCCGGCGTCGACCGGTTCGCGGAGCGCATCGCGCAGGCGTACCGGGAGGCGGATGCGGAGCATGCTTGGCGGCTGCGGCAGTTCGACGCCGGGCATGAGGAAACGGCCGAGATGCGCGGGGCGGTCCGCGCGTTCCTTCGATCGTTCACGGAGGAGTAAGAGAGTCTCACGAAAAGCGGCGGTCCAGGACATGATTTGCGTCCTGGACCGCCGCTTTTTCTATGAAACGCCGCTGCATCGATATCTTCATAGAATCTCAACGCTTGTTTTACAATCCCCGAATATATTTGGGCTAATCTAGAAGAGGAGTCAACAATCGAGGGAGGGAAACTCATGAGATTGATCGTTATGGGGGATTTGCATTATCACGATACGGACGCCGCTATCGCCGGGTGGACGGAGGCGCGCGACCGGTTTTACGAAACGATGATCGGGAAGTTTCTGGAGGAAGAAGGCGACTTCCACATCTCGCTCGGCGATTTGACGAATTACGGGACGGCGACGGAGTTGGCGGGCGTGTACGGCTTGCTCGGACAAGCGTCGAGAACGTTCGTGCATGCGCTCGGCAATCATGACCTGTACGCTCAGAAGAGAGCCGACGTGCTGGCCATCACAGGGCAGAAACGATACCATTCGATCGATACAGAGCGAGCGACGCTTGTTTTCTTGGATACAGCGAAGGAACAAGATTTCGAGGATTGGGGCGGCTGGGTCGACGAAGAGCAGCTGCGCTGGCTCGAGGGCGTCGTGCAGGCGTCGGGCGCGAAGCCGATGCTCGTATTCGCTCATCATCCGGTGTATCGGACGACGAAGCGCTCGGAGATGGACAAAGGCTCGATCCACCACAGCATCGACATGTGGAGCGTGCTCGGCCAAAAGCAAGGCGTCGGCGTATATTTCAACGGTCACACGCACGTCGACTCGATCCACCGGGAGCGCAATTGGACGTTCGTGCAGCTGTCCGCCGTGCTGGATCAGCATGCCGTTCGCCTCGTAGACGTCGAGTCCGATTGCATCCGCATTGCGGCGAAGGACGTAGAGGAAGCAGGCGTGCTTGAGTCCGCGCCTACGTTGTACGCGCATATGCCGCATTTCCGCCACAACCCCGAAGCGCGCGGCGGAGCGGAAGACCGGGAGTGCGTCGTATCGCTGACGGCGGCGACGCAGGCATGAAGCAGACTTGGGACGCCGCGGCGTTTATGAACAGGCTGACTGCGCATCGGATGATCGCTTCGATCAAAGAGCCGAAGCAAATCGAAGCCGCATTAGCTTTAAAACATCAGCTCAGCGGCGTATTTTTGCTGACAGGACATATCGGCGTCATCAAGGGTTATGTTGATTTGTTTCGAAAGCACGACCTTCCCGTGTTTCTTCATTTAGAAAAAATCGGCGGTTTGAGCGTAGATACTTACGGTCTCGAATACATCGCGAACGCCATTCGACCTACGGGCATCATTACGACGAAGACGAACGTCGTCAAGACGGTGAAGCGGATGGGGCTCATTACGGTGCAGCGGTTCTTCCTCGTCGACAGCGAAGGGCTGGATAACATCGCGAAGAGCCTCAATCAAATCGAACCGGACATCGTCGAATTGATGCCGGCTCGCATACCGGAGATGATCCAGCGGGTGAGAACGTTCACGAATCTGCCGATCATTACCGGGGGACTGCTGTCGGACGCCGCGCAATCGCTCGAATGTCTCCGGTACGGCGCTTCCGCCGTTTCGTCCTCTCGCACGGAACTATGGCGCGAACCGCTGCAAAGAAGATTTACAGAAGTTTCATAGAGAGATAACACTCGTTTAATAAACCTAGTTTATAGTTAAGGTATCCAAAGACAAGTAAATAGTCGGGTTGGAGTATTGGAGAAACCTAATTCACCGCTGAGCGCGCACAGCGGTAGATTTAGGTTTCTTTCGTTATTAAAAAAATGGAGGGAAACACACATGTTAAAGAAATGGTCGATGGCGGCAGTAACGATGGTAACGGCAGTGACGATGACGGCTTGCGGCGGCGGCACGGCGCAGCAGACGCAAGGCGGCGCAGAGGGCGGAAGCGCGCCGGCGGCGACGAGCGGAGCGAGCGCGAACAGCGGCTCCGGCGAAAAGATTACGATCAAGTACTGGTACGCGTTCGGCGGCAAAATCGAGGAAGCGAAAAAACATCTCGTCGAAGAGTTCAATAAATCGCAGGACCGCATCGAAGTCATTGCCGAGCATCAAGGCAATTACGAAGACTTGCACGCGAAGGTGCAGGCGTCGTTCGCGGCGGGCAACGCCCCGGCCGTTAGCGATCTGGAGATCGCGTCCACCGGCGTGTTCGCGCGCTCGGGCATGATCCAGGAGCTGACGGCGCTCGCTGAACGCGACGCGGAAGAAGTACAAATCGAAGACTTCAACCCGGGTCTGATGGGCAACGCATACGTCGACGGCAAGCTGTACGGCCTTCCGTTCATGCGTTCCACGCCGATCCTCTACAAAAACAACACGATGCTGAAGGAAGCCGGGCTCGATCCGGAAGGTCCGCGCAACTGGGCGGAGCTCGAGGAATATTCCCGCGTCCTGAAGGAGAAGGGCAAGAACGGCCTCACGATGCCGGCGGACATCTGGTTCTACGAAGCGTTCGTCGCGCAAAGCGGCGGCACGGTGCTCAGCGAAGACGGCAAAACGGCGACGTTCAACGGCCCGGCAGGCGTAGAGCCGGTAGCATTCTGGGAACGTCTGCATGACGAAGGTCTCATTAAGATTCCGGTCGGCAACGAAGGCGGCGCGACGGCGGACAAAGACTGGGCGAACCAGCTGTCGGCATTCAAATTCGGTTCGACGGCCGGCGTTACGGGGAGCCTCGAAGTCGCGAACGGCGCAGGGTTCGAAATGGGCACGTCGTTCATGCCTGCGAACAAATCGTACGGCGTGCCGACGGGCGGCTGCCAGCTCGTCATGACGTCGAAGCTTAGCGACGAAGAGAAAGAAGCGGCTTGGGAATTCATTAAGTTTATGACGACGAAGGAAAACACGATTTATCAGCACAAGCATGTAGGTTACTTGCCGACGCGCCTGTCCGCAGTGGAAACGGAAGAACTGCAGCAGCTGTATAAGGAAGTTCCGCACTTCAAAACGGCGTTCGAGCAGCTCGAATACGCAAGACCGCGCCCGATGGAGAACGCGTACCCGGAAATCGCGACGATCATTAAGCAAGCGATCGAGTTGGCCATTCTCGATAAGAACGTAACGCCGCAGCAGGCGATGGACCAAGCCGCGGAGAAGGCGAACAAGCTGTTGAGCGCGCAATGAGGAAACTGACCGACATTTCCGTCGTCATCTTCGATATGGACGGAACGTTATACCAAGAAGATACATTCGTCGAACGCTATATCGCTTATATGATGGCGGAGACGGAAGAGGGGGCCCGGTCGGCGGCGGCGCTTCGCGCGCGAGCGCTGCTGACCGGCGACTCGCCGATCCGGCTCGGGCAATATTATCATCGCGAGGACGATGTCGTGCTCGTTCGCTCGGGCGGCATCTTCGCGAATGCGTACACGTGGGAAGGCGAACCGCTGGAAGCCGGGCGGTTCGCGGCTTCCTACGCATCGATGGAGCCGACGGATGAGCGGCTGCTGTATCTCGGCGACCCGTGGGGCGTCGTCAACGCGCTTCGCCATAAGCATCGGATTCCGCTGGAGACCGCGGATGCAGCGTTCCGCCGCGTGCGGGAGGAGATGCTGGAAGCGCCTTATGCGTTTCCGCTCGACGAGTCGCTGCTTCAAGCCGTCCGCGAACTGGACGGGGTGACGAAAGTGCTTATGACGAACACGTATGAGCAGTCCGCGCTTGATTTCCTGCGTCGCATGGGACTCGACGGCGCATTCGACGACGTCGTACCTGCGGCGGAGAAGCCGGCGGGCATCGCGGAATACATGGATGCTTTAGTGCGCCGGGGCATCGCCCCTAGCGAAATTTTGTCTATCGGGGACAACCCGTGGAACGACTTGCTGCCGGCGAAGCGGCTCGGCGCCCTTACCTGCTGCATATCGCCGTACGAACTGGCGGAAGAGGAATCCTGGGATATACGAGTTCATACGGTCGGCGAGCTCGCCGCTTTGCTTCGTGAGCTGCGCGAAGCGAAGCGCGGCGAGCGGTCGACGGCGGCGCAACTCAACTAAGGAGGCGGAACGATTGGCGAAGATCGAACTGAAAAACATCGTCAAACGGTTTAAAGACGAGACGGTCATCCCGAGCCTGAACCTGACGATTCGGGACGGCTCGTTCACGGTGCTCGTCGGTCCTTCGGGCTGCGGCAAGTCGACGACGCTGCGGATGATCGCCGGTCTCGAGAAGCAATCGAGCGGGGATATTTGGATCGGAGATAAATTGGTGAACGACACGGCGCCGGGCATGCGGGACGTCGCCATGGTGTTCCAAAACTATGCTTTGTACCCGACGATGACGGTGCGCGACAACATCGAATTCGGCCTCAAAAACCGGAAGGTGCCGAAGCCGGAGCGGGAAGCGCTCGTGAAAGAAATATCCGAAATCGTCGGTTTGACGCCTTACCTCGATAAGAAGCCGCAGACGCTGTCGGGCGGCCAGCGGCAGCGGGTGGCGCTCGCCCGCGCGATGGTGAAGAAGCCGAAGGTGTTCATTCTAGACGAACCGCTGTCCAACTTGGACGCGAAGCTGCGCAGCCAAATGCGGACGGAGCTCATCCAGCTGCACCAGCGTCTCGGCACGACGTTCGTGTATGTCACGCACGATCAAGTCGAAGCGATGTCGATGGGCGACGAAATCGTCGTTATGAATAAGGGCGTCATTCAACAGCAGGACGCGCCGATGACGCTGTATGAGGAGCCGAAAAATTTGTTTGCGGCGCAGTTCATCGGCTCGCCGGCGATGAACGTATTCCCGTATCATGCCGGCCTCGGATTAGTACCTAACGTCGAGGGCGACATCGCTCATGTAGGCTTCCGGCCGGAGCATGTCCGGTTCGGCGAAGCCCGCGGCGAGGAAGGTCTCGCGCTCGCAGGCGAAATCGTAACGCGCGAAAGCTTGGGCGCCGAAACGATTTACCAAATTCGCACGGAGGCGGGCTCGTTGTTCGCGAAAACGTTCCTCGCCCCGGTCGAGCAGTCGTCCCGCGCGGCGATGTTCGTACCGCAGGAGCGGCTATACTTCTTCGGCGCCGACGGCCAGCGTCTGTACGCGAAAGAACCGGTCCGGCCGCTGACGGCCGTCGGGGGAGTGTAAGATGCGTTATTGGGAGCGAATTCGCCCTTACGCGATGGTGTCGCCGTCGATTCTCATCTTTGCGATCTTTTTCATCTACCCGATCTTGTTCATGATCTATTTAAGTACGTTCAGCTGGGATTTCGTGAGCCCGACGAAAACGTTCGTCGGCTTCCAAAACTTCGTCGATCTGTTCAAGGAGGAAGGGTTCCGGCAGGTCATCCGTAACTCTACGATATATACGTTTCTCGCGGTGACGCTGACGACCGGCATCGCGCTGGCGGCGGCGATTTGGCTGAATCGCTCCACTTGGCTGCACGGCTTCGTGCAGGGGGCGATCTTCAGTCCGCACATCATTTCGCTCGTGTCGATTTCGCTGCTGTGGAGCTGGCTGATGGATCCGGAGTACGGCCTCTTGAACTGGGTGATCGGGCTGTTCGGCATCGGGCCGAGCGGATGGCTCAACGATCCAAGCACCTCGCTCTTTTCGCTCGTGCTTGTTGCTATCTGGAAAAACGTAGGCTTTAACACGCTCGTGTTTATCGCGGGGCTGCAAAGTATCCCGAGAGATATTTACGAGGCAGCCGACCTCGACCGGTCCAAGCCATGGACGACGTTTTATCGGTTGACGCTGCCGATGCTGTCGCCGACCGTCTTCTTCCTCGTCGTCATCAACATGATCGATTCGTTCAAAGTGTTCGAGACGATCGCGATCATGACGCAGGGCGGACCGATCAATACGACGAACACGCTCGTGTATTACATCTACGAATACGGGTTCCGCTTCTTCAAGATCGGCTATGCATCCGCGGCCGGCGTCGTGCTGCTCGTCATCATCGGCGCGCTGACGATCCTGTATTTCAAGCTGTTGTCCCGCCGCGTCCATTACCGTTGAGAAAGGAGGCGCATCGATGAAAGCCCTGAACCGCGAGATGTGGAATCCGCCGGCGGAACGCCCCGACCTTTGGTCGGCGCTGTCGCCCGTCAAACTGCTGCAATACGCGAAATCGGCGATCAGCGTCGCGGGCATGCTCCTGGTTGTCGTCATCTTCGCGATGCCGTTCTTCTGGATGTTGTCCACATCGTTCAAGACGCTGCCGGAAACGATGATTTTCCCGCCGGAATGGATCCCGCGCAGCCTCGAGTGGTCGAACTACGCCAGCGCGTGGAATTCGGGACCGTTCCCGCAATACTTCGTCAACAGCTTCGTGGTAGCGATCGGCATACTCGTGTTCCAATTCGCTACGATCATTCCGGCTGCTTACGCTTTCGCTCGGTACACGTTCAAAGGCTCCAGCGTGCTGTTCGGTCTCGTCATGATCACGCTCATGATCCCGTCGCAGCTGATCTTCCTTCCGGTCTACCTGCAGCTCAGCCAATGGCAGCTGCTCAACACCCATTGGGCGCTGATCTTGCCGTTCGCTTCCAGCGCCTTCGGGATCTTCCTGCTTAGGCAGTCGTTCATGCAGGTATCGGAAGAGCTGCTCGAAGCCGCGCGGCTCGACAACGCGCCGGAATGGAAAATTATTTGGAAAATCATGGTCCCCATGGCGAAGCCCGTCCTCGTCACGTTCGCGCTGTTCAGCTTTATCGCGCATTGGAACGATTATTTTTGGCCGCTCGTCATGACGACGGACGAAACGGCGCGCACGCTGCCGCTCGGCATCGCGAAAATTCGCGAAGTCGAAGGGGTGGAGACGTGGAACGTGTTGATGGCCGGCAACGTCATTCTCGTGCTGCCGATTTTAATCGCCTTTTTCTTCGCCCAACGCCAAATTATACGGGCGTTCGTATACACAGGGGTAAAGTAAGCTTCCCCGACGAACGCCAAAAGAACGCGGTCCGGATTTGCCGGCCGCGTTCTTTTTTTACAAAAATACTGGTAAAATAACGGATTTTTACCTATTTAGGTCGGATTTTTTCACCTATGTTCAGAAAGAGATTGCGATATAATAGAGAACGACATTTTTTTGGGAGGAATGCAAACGCTTACATCATAATCACCATCGGAAGGGCAGGCGATACGCGCATGTTTCAACGCAGCGCAACCCAATCGGCGAAAAAGGGGACCTATTATAAAAAAAGCTTAATCATGTTTTTGCTCACGGCGAGCATACCCGGATTGATTACCGGCGCGATAATTTACTTTTTCGTCATTGGCGGCATGGAGCGCCATCTCGGCGCTTTGCATCAGGAGCAAATCGAAGAACGGGCCCGGAACGTGGACGACCAGCTGCAATATTTGGAGCTGAACCTCGCGCATTGGGCGTTCGACCCGCGATTCGGCTCGGGGATGCGCGACCTCGATTTCGTGTACTATTTTCAAGAAACGAACGATATCAGCAAGACGCTGGTCGTCATGCAGGGCTCGCATCCGCTCATTAAAGATACGGAGCTATACGTCGGCGGGAG
Organism: Paenibacillus sp.; assembly: GCF_035645195.1. Lineage (NCBI taxonomy): Bacteria > Bacillati > Bacillota > Bacilli > Caryophanales > Paenibacillaceae > Paenibacillus > Paenibacillus sp. The sequence continues at coordinate 184,746 of NZ_DASQNA010000041.1, forward strand.
AGAGAAGCCCGTCCTCTTCCAGCCCGGCTACCGGAGGCTAACCGATCCTTCGCGCATACGGGAATACCAACGGCTGATGGACGATGGCCGCACCGTATATTGGATCAGCGACCGAGAGCCCATTACGTTGGTTCACAAAGTGCCGGGAGACAGTCAGACGCCGTTCGCGCTGCTGTCGCTGACGCTTGAGCGGGAGAGGCTGTTGAATTTGCTGCGCACGTTGACTCCGTACAATGAAGGGATCACGATGCTCTTAGACGGGGAGGGCCGAAGCATCGTGTCGGACAGTACGGTGGGCGCGGAAGCGACGGAGACGCTGCGCGAGCGGGTCGCGAAGCGGCTGCTCGAGTCGCCGAACGGGACGTTCGTGTTCGAGACGGGAGATGTCGCGTACACCGTTTCCTACGGGAGGATGCCCCGGATCGAGACGGAGTGGACGTACGTGTCGGCCGCTCCGCTCACCGCGATCGTGTCGTCGGCCGTCGTCACGTCGAACATCATTCTCGCCGTCAGTTCGTTGGGTTTGCTTGCGGCGGTCGTCTTATCGTGGTTTGCGTCCAACCGCATGTATTCGCCGGTAGCGCGCATGCTCCAGGTGTTGACCGGCGGAACACCCCACGAGCTGAAGCCGCACGGACTGGACGAATTCCAGTTCCTCGAGCACCGGTGGACGGACCTGACGCAGGAAAGCCGCAACCTGCAGGAGCGTCTTCGCGAGCAGGTGCCGCATCTGCGAATCGGCTTCCTGCAGCAGCTGCTCCAAGGTCATTTGTACGGCTACTCGGAGGAGGAGCTTCGCGAGCGGCTGCGCAAGTACGAATGGGACGTCGCCGGCCATTCGTTTTATTTGATGTACATTCAATTGACCGGCCACGACAGCGTATCCGACCGATTCTCCGGCGACGAGAGCCTCGTGTCGTTCTCGGCGTCGAACATCATCGACGAGCTGGCGCGAGAGCGGTTCGGGCAATATTGCGTCATACCTTTCTATAACCTCTCCGCCGGGTTGTTAATTTCTTGTCCGGCGGATGAGGATACGGAGCGGCGCCTGCGCGAGCTAGGGGACGACATGACGAAGGCGATCAACGCGATTTTAAAAATGAGGGTGTCGATTACGATCGGCCGTTCCGAAGGCTGCGTCAAACGGCTGTCGGACGTGTTCATGGAAGTCGAGCGGGCGTCGAACTATCGGCAATTCGGCAACAAAAATCAAATTATCGACCTGAACGAAGCGACGGCCGAACCGGAGAGCGGCGAAAGCAAATATCCGTTCTCTCTGGAGAAAGACATCGTACAGGCGCTGCGCATGGGACGCAGCCAGGAGGCGGGCAAGCTCACCTCGGCGTTCCTGCAAGAGCTGCAAACCGCGAGGGGGTCGGAATACGGCGTGCAGCAGGGTATGCTGCAGCTGTACGGCAGCCTGCGCCACGCGGTGCTCGAATCCGGGTTCGACGCAGGCCGTTGGCTCGGCGGAGCGAACGGCTTCGGCGAGCTGTCGCAAATGCGCGAACCGGGCAAGATGCTTGAATGGATGAAGCGTCACATGATCGAACCGTTCGTGAAGGAGCTCGAAGCGCGGGCGGATGCCGAAATGAAACGGATGGTCGATCAGACGGTCGCATATATCGACGAAAACTATTGGAAGGACATTTCGCTCGAGCAGTGCGCCGATTTGGCGGGGACGACCCCCTATACGCTGAGCAAGTGGTTCAAGCAGACGACGGGCGTCAATTTTATCGACTATTTGACGAACGTCCGCATCGAACGGGCGAAAACGCTCCTTCGCGAATCGGACAAAAAAATTAACGACATCGCGGAAGCGGTCGGTTACCAACAGAGCTATTTCAACCGTATCTTCAAAAAGCAAGTCGGCGTGACGCCCGGCCAATACCGCGATATGACGTGATCCGCAAGAAATGAAACATCCGACAAAAGAGTGCAATCGACAGCGAAAGGCCTTGATACGCAAGGCCTTTTCGCTTGCAAAAATGTTGAATTGAAAGCGATCTCACCCTTGTTCCATACTCAGGTTAACCGCAGCGGCGATGGCTGCCGCGGGACTCAATACCCGAAAGGAGCATTCCGATGAATTCGTCGCTGCCGTCATCCCATGAAGCTTACGCGACGCCGCACGCAACGATGCGCAAGGCGACGCGGCCCTGGATCAGCAAGCTGAAGAGGGATCGTTGGTTATACCTTCTGTTGCTGCCCGGTCTACTGTATTTTATCGTTTTCAAATATTTGCCCATGTGGGGCGTGCTGATCGCATTTCAAAACTATTCGCCGTTTCTCGGCTTTTTCGGAAGCGACTGGATCGGCTTCGAGCATTTCCGGAATTTCTTCGCCAATCCGGATTTCGAAAGATTGCTGCGCAACACGTTAATCTTGGCCGTATACGACTTAGCGTTTTTCTTCCCGGCTCCGATCATTATCGCGCTGCTGCTGAACGAAATTCGGATCGACATTTTCAAACGGTTCGTGCAAACGATGGTGTATGTGCCTCACTTCGTATCGATGGTGATCGTGGCGAGCATGACGTACGTCTTCCTGACGCCGAACGGCGGCATCCTGTACGAATTGATTGCGCTGATTACCGGTAAGCAAATCAATTTCCTCAGCGATCCGGCTTGGTTCCGCCCGTTAATCATTCTGCAAATCATGTGGAAGGAGACGGGCTGGGGGACGATCATTTTTCTCGCCGCGCTCGCTTCGGTCGACGTAGAACAGTACGAAGCTGCGATCGTCGACGGCGCGACTCGATTCCAACGGCTGCTTCATATTACGCTTCCCGCGATCAGCAGCACCATCGTCATTTTGTTGATCTTACGGATGGGGAACTTCCTAGACAACGGCTTTGAGCAAATTTTCCTGATGACGAACTCGCTGAACCGCTCCGTCGCCGATGTGTTCGATACGTATGTGTACTTCGTAGGCATTACGCAAGGCGCATTCAGTTACAGTACGGCGATCGGCTTATTCAAATCGCTCGTCGGCATCGTATTGATCTACGGCAGCAACTGGCTCGCGAAAAAGTTCGGACAAGAAGGCATTTTATAGCGTCAAAGGGGTGAAACAAAATGATCAGTAAACATGATTCGTTCATCGAAAAGATGTTTGATGGCGTGAACTATTTGCTCTTATTCATCTTTGCGCTCGTCACGGTGCTCCCGTTCGTCTACATTATCGCCGGGTCGTTCGCGACCGAGGCTGAATTAACGGCCCGGAAATTCTTTTTGTTCCCTCACGATCCGTCGATCGCGGCGTACCAGTATATTTTCTCGACCGATACGATTTTTCGGGCAATGGGCAACTCCGTGATCATTACGGTATTCGGCACGTTAACGAACCTGGCGTTCACGCTGACGATGGCGTACTCCTTGTCCCGGAGAGACTTGATCGGCCGTAATTTCTTCATGAATATGATCATCTTTACGATGCTTTTCAGCGGCGGGATGATTCCGTCGTACCTCATCGTGAAGGAGCTTGGGTTGTTGGACAGCTTTGCGGCGGTCATTCTTCCGGGGGCGATCAGCGCCTTCAATCTGATCGTCATTAAGAACTTCTTCCAAAATCTCCCCGCGGGATTGGAGGAATCGGCCCGGATCGACGGCTGTACCGATCTGGGCGTGCTATGGCGCATCGTCCTTCCGCTGTCGAAGCCGATTATCGCCACATTCGGGTTGTTTTACGCCGTAGGTCATTGGAACAACTTCTTCGCTGCGCTGCTCTATTTGAACGACCATAAGATGTGGCCGCTCCAGGTCATGCTGAGAGAGATCGTCATGCTGTCCCAGATGGCGGCCGGCGACATCAATAACATGGATCCGAATTTCGTGCAGCCGCCTGCGCAATCCGTGAAGATGGCGGTCATCGTGGTCGGCACGATTCCGATTCTCATGGTGTACCCGTTCTTGCAGAAGCATTTCGCCAAGGGTGTTCTGCTAGGCTCCATTAAGGGGTAGATTGTCGCCGACTGGCGATATCTATAGATAACTAGCTATAAAAAATAGGGAGGGCAAAAACATGTTGACGAATCAACGGACATCGAAAAAATCGCTCGCAATTTTGCTGGCTGCCGGAATGACGACGCTTGCGGCATGCTCCGGCAATTCGGGAACCGGCAGCGAGCCGGCGCCTTCGACAGGCGGGGATACGACGCAATCGACGGACAACAAAGGCGCGGAGGCGCCAGCGAAGCAGGATCCGTTGAAGATCTCTTTCATGGTTCCAGGGTTCGATCCGGAAAACCTAGGTTATCCGGACGATAACTCCGTCGTAATTAAGGCGATCGAGGAATATACGAACACCGACCTTTCGATGCAGTTCGTGCCGAACAGTACGTACGGCGACAAGATGAATATTACGCTCGCATCGGGGGAGCTGCCTACGCTGATGGTCATCGACCCCAAAAACCCGAGCTTTATTAACGCGGCGCGAAACGGCGCATTTTGGGAAATCGGACCGTATCTGAAGGACTACAAAAACCTTAGCCAGGCGAATCCTGTCGTGCTCAACAACACCAGCGTCGACGGGAAGATTTACGGCATCTACCGCGAACGCACGCTCGGCCGCATGGGGATGACGTTAAATGCGGATTGGATGAAAAAACTCGGTCTCGAAGCGCCGAAAACGATCGATGAATTTTACAATGTTTTGAAAGCGTTCAGCGAACAAGATCCGGACGGCAACGGGAAGGACGATACGTACGGCATCGTCATTACGAAATGGCACGGACCGTGGGACATTATGCAGGTATGGTTCGGCGCGCCGAACAAGTGGGGCGAGGATGCGAACGGCAAGCTCGTGCCGACGCACATGACGCCGGAGTACAAGGAAGCGTTGAAGTTCTTCAAGAAGCTGTATGACGAAAAGCTTGTGAACGAAGACTTCGCGGTCATGGACTCGGCGGTATGGAACGATCCGTTCATCAACGGAGAGGCCGGCGTATTCGTCGACGTAGCGGACAACGCCCGCCGACTCGACGACAAAATGCAGGAAAAATACGGGAAGCGCGACGAGCCGTATACGGCGGTGTTCCAAGCTCCGGTCGGTCCGAAGGGCCATCGCGACATGCCGACGTCGGGTTACGCGAACGTCATTGCGATTTCCAAAACCTCGATTAAAACCGAAGAGCAGTTGAAGCGCGTACTGACGTTCCTCGACCAGTTGAACGACGTGGAAATGCAAATGGTGCTGGAGTACGGCATCGAAGGGCGTCATTACAAGATGGAGAACGGTTTCGTCGTACCGATCGAAAGCAACGAACCGGGTCTTAAGAAAGAGCGCCTCAGCTTGAACCAAATGACGATGTATATCGGACCGGACCTTCCGACGCGCGAGGTGACGCCGATCAACAAGATGATCACCGACGTTCAAAAGGCTAACGAACAAATCGTCGTCGCGAACCCGGCGGAGCCGCTGATCTCCGAAGTCTACTCGCAGAAGGGACAGCAGCTTGACAACATTATTTTGGATGCGCGCATCCAGTACATCGTCGGTCAAATCGACGACAACGGCCTGCAGGCCGCGCACGATCTGTGGCTCAAGACGGGCGGTCAGGAATATATCGACGAAATCAATAAGCTGTACGAGGCGTCGAAGCAATAATACGCCGGACAGTGCTGCGGCCGATAGGCTGCGGCACTGTCCCTTTTGAGGGGAGCGGTGGGAAACGGTGGAAACGAGAACTTCAGCGCTGCTCGGCACCATCGATATCCGGGCGGCGGGCGTAAGGAACAAGCTGCTGCTCGGCGACTTGAACGGGGACGGCCGGATGGAGCTCTTGATGGCGCAGCCCGACGGCGGCATCGACGACCGGTACGTGCCGCATCAAGTGATTTGCTTGACGGCGTTCGATCTGGATGGCAGGCTGATATGGCAGGTCGGAAAGCCCGATCCGCAATGCGGCAAAGCCGGATCCGATTATCCGGTGCAAATTTACGATATCGACGGCGACGGGGCGCTCGAGGTGCTGTGCGTGATGGGGAAACGGTTCCTCGTCCTAGAAGGCGCGACGGGCAAGGTCAAGGCGTCCTACGCGCTGCCGGCGGACGAGGCGCATGACTGCATTATCATCGCGAATTTACGAGGCGGCCCGCGGCCGCGCGACATCATTCTGAAGGACCGGTACCGGCGCATGTGGGCGATGACGGATACGTTCGAGCCGCTGTGGACGCATGAAGGCAATCCCGGCCATTTCCCGTGGGCGCATGACGTGAACGGCGACGGCCGCGACGAGGTGATGGCGGGCTACGATCTGCTGGACGCCGACGGGCGGAAGCTGTGGTCATGCCGCGATCTCGAAGATCATGCGGACTGCATCTGGGTCGGCGACGTGAACGGTGACGGGACGAACGAGCTCGTCATCGGCGGAAGCGTGACCGTCATGTACGCCCCGGACGGGCGCGAGCTATGGCGGTACGCCGGATCGATCGAGTCGCAGCACGTCGCGCTCGGCAAATTCCGCGCGGACGTGCCGGGGCTGCAAATCGCCGGACTCGACCGCATCGAGCGGGGAGATGCCGGCGTTCCGACCCGAGGGAAGGACGCGATGTTCCTGCTCGACGGGGAAGGCAGGGAGCTGTGGAAGGAGGAGCGGACGACGAGCGGCTGGCTGACGATCGTCGAAACGATGCGCGGCTGGGACGGCGGCCCGCTCGATCACATTCTCGCCTACCGCCGCGGCGGCGGCATCTTCCCGACGCTGTACGACGGCCATATGAACGCGGTCGTATCGTTCCCGGTCGACGGGTACGCCGCGCATGCCGACTTGGTCGGCTCGGGCAAGGAGCAGGTGTTGATCTATACCGACGACGAGGTAACGATCTTCGGCGCCGAGCCGACGGCGCTCGAGGCGCGGAACCCGGGCCGCGCGCTGCCGCAGCCGAAGCGGCTGTACAGCTCGACGCTGTATCCCGGCGGAGAATATTAGAGACGGTTATAGAAGGAGGACTGCAGGCGTGCTGCAATATGAAAAAACGGAGCTGCTGTATCGAAACGCGCTGGCAGAGGCGTCGGACGTGCGGGATTTCGTCATGGAGGGAGACGGCGCGGTCACGTTCCCGCTCGGCCGCATGCGGCTCGAGAGCAGGCGCGACCCCGCCGAAGGCCAGGCGGCCAATATCGTATTTTGGTGTCCCGAGACGTTCCCGGACGATGTCGCCATAAGCTGGAGCTTCTGGCCGGTGCGGGACCCGGGTCTTGCGATTTTGTTCTTCGCAGCTAGCGGGCGGAACGGCGAGCATGTGCTGGACGAGTCGCTGGCGCCGCGAAGCGGGCCGTACGACCAGTATCACCATGGGGACATCAACGCGTACCATGTGTCGTATTTCCGACGCATGTACGAATCGGAGCGGCGGTTTCAGACGTGTAATTTGCGCAAAAGCTACGGCTTCCACTTGGTCGCGCAGGGCGCGGATCCGATTCCGCATATCAACGATTGCGATCCGCCGTACCGGATCGAGGTCGCGAAGCTCGGCAACCATGTATCGTTCTCGATCGACGGACTGCCTATATTTCATTACATCGACGACGGCGAGCACGGGCCGCCGCTCGGCGCCGGCAGCGTCGGCTTCCGGCAAATGGCGCCGCTGATCGCGGAATACGCCGATTTGCAAATCCATCGCATCCGCGGCGAAGCGGCATGCGGCGAGGAGGACTCACAATGACAAACTCGATTCAAGCTCCTGCGACAACGGTGCCCTTGCGCTGGCTGGGCGGCGAGCTGCCCGCTTGCGCGGCCGGGACGACATGGGGCGTCCCTTGGGCGAAAGGCGCGCTGTCCCGCGAGGACGCGTTCGCGCTGCGCGCGGCGGACGGCGGCGCCGTTCCGGTGCAGAGCTGGCCGACGGCGTATTGGCCGGACGGCAGCGTGAAATGGACGGCGCATGCGGCGTCGTTCGCGGGAGGCGCCGCGGGAGCGGGCTTCGCGCTGGAGCGGACGACGGCCGGCTCGGCGAATCCGGGCGGGGCGACCGTCTCGGTAACGGACGGCGACGGCGACATCGAGGTCGACACCGGCGCGATTCGCTGCCGCATTCCCCGCACCGGTTCTTCGATCATCCGCGATATCGTGCGCGGAGAGGAGCGCATCTGCTCAGGCGCGAAGCTGGTCGGCATTCGGGAGGCGCGGCGGACGGACGGCGGCGTAAACACGACCGCGGAGGAGCCGTTCGTCAGCGAAGTGGCCGGCGCGAAGGTCGAGCAAGCGGGGCCGGTGCGCGCGGTCGTGAAGGTGACGGGACGGCACCGCGTCGAAGCCGGCGGACGGAAATGGCTGCCGTTCGTCGTGCGGCTGTATTTTTATGCGGGGCTCGAGTCGGTGCGCGTCGTCCATACGTTCACGTACGACGGCAATCCGCATCAAGACTACATTAAGGGTCTCGGCGTCTCCTTCAGCGTGCCGCTGCGGGGGCCGCTGTACAACCGGCATGTCCGGCTCGCGGGCGACGACGGCTGGTTCGCCGAATCGCCGAAAGGGCTCGAGACGTTCCGGACGCGCGACCGGTATCAGGAGCTGTACCGCCGTCAGACGGCGGGGGAGCGCATCGCGTTCGACGAGGCGCAGGACGCCGATTTCCTGAAGCTGATCGACGATTCCCCGGTGTGGAACGGGTTTAAGCTCGTGCAGCATACGGCGGACTCGTACACCGTTCTGAAGCGCACGAAAGAAGGCTGCAGCTGGATTCGCGCCGCCGTCGGCCGCCGCGCGGGCGGCTTCGCGTACGCCGGCGGGGAAGGCGGCGGGCTCGCGGTCGGGCTGCGCCACTTCTGGCAGAAGGCGCCGACGGCGCTCGAGGCGGAGGCGATGTCGGCGAACGAAGCTTCGTTGACCGCGTGGCTCTGGTCGCCGGACGCGCCGGCGATGGACTTGCGCCATTACGATACAGAGACGCATGTCTTGTCCTGCTACGAAGGCGCGGACGAAATGCGCAGCACGCCGTACGGCATCGCGAACACGAACGAGCTGACGCTCTGGTGCTGCGAATCGACGCCGGATCTGTCCGCGCTCGATGCATACGCTTCCGTGAAAGAATCGCCGCCGCTTCTGATCGCGGATCCGGAGACGTACCACGGCACGAAAACGCTCGGCGTCTGGAGTCTGCCGGACCGGGGCACGCCGCTGAAAGCGAAGCTGGAGGACGCGCTCGACGGGTTGGTCGCCTTCTACATGGAGGAGGTCGAACAGCGCGGCTGGTACGGCTTCTGGGATTACGGCGACGTCATGCACAGCTACGACACGGTCCGCCACACATGGCGCTACGACATCGGCGGCTGCGCTTGGCAAAACACGGAGCTCGCGCCGAACATGTGGCTGTGGTACATGTTCCTCCGCTCGGGGCGCGAGGACGTATTCCGCTTCGCCGAGGCGATGACGCGCCATACGAGCGAAGTGGATGCGTATCATATCGGCGAATACGCGGGGCTCGGGTCTCGCCATAACGTGCTGCACTGGGGCTGCGGCTGCAAGGAAGCGCGCATCGCAATGGCCGGTCTGCACCGCTACTACTATTATTTGACGGCGGACGAGCGGATCGGCGACTTGATGGACGCGGTCAAGGACGCCGACTTCGCGCTGCTCGGCCTCGACCCGATGCGCGCTTACTATCCGAAGGACGAGTTCCCGACGCACGCGCGCAGCGGACCCGACTGGGCGGCGTTCTGCTCCAACTGGCTCACGCAGTGGGAGCGGCACGAGGATACGGCGTACCGCGACAAGATGCTCGTCGGCATCGAATGCTTGAAGAAGATGCCGCATCGGCTGCTGACCGGTCCCGTCTTCGGCTACGATCCGAAAACGGGCGAAATGCACTATTTCGGCGACGAAAACTACGGGCATCATCTGATCATCTGCATGGGCGGGGCGCAAATTTGGACGGAGCTCGCGGGGCTGATCGACGATCCGGAATGGGCCGACATGGTCGCGGAATTCGGAGCGTTCTATACGTTGCCGGCCGAGGAGAAGGCGCGGCGGACGAACGGCGCCATCCGCGGCAAGGATTGGAACATTCCGATGCTCGCGACGACGATGATGGCGTTCGCGGCCGCGCACCGGGGCGACCGGGAGCTGGCGCGGGAGACGTGGTCGCTGCTGCTGGAGCAGTTCACGCATTGGACCGTTCCTCTTCCGTTCGAGACGACGCCGGTGCCTCGCGGCGAATATGTAAGGAATATTCAAGAGCTCCCTTGGATTTCGACGAATACGGCATCGCAGTGGTCGATCAACGTCATCGTTTGTATGGCTCTGATCGGCGACCAATTGGAAGAAGCATAACGAATTGTTCGATCGTACACACGGATGTCACGCTGGCGCGGCATCCGTGTTCCATTTGGACCGCCGCGGGCGGTTCGCACGGAGGAATGAAAATCACACGAAACGGGTGGTGTTCATGGTACGTCGTTTGCTGTTCGTCACGATACCTTCGCAGATGGGTGGGAAATTACGAAGAAAAGGCAAATTTTATTGGAAAAGCTTCGCGCTGCTGCTCGCCCTCGCTTGTCTGCCGGGCGTCGCAATCGACGTCGTTCGGCATTGGGCGCTGGGGGACGGAACGTCTCATGCGCTGCGCGAACCGCTGCCGTTCGCCGCGGCGGCGCTTCCGGCGGCGGCCGCATGCGCGTGGTTCGCCTGCCGCGCGCTGTACTCGCCGATCGAGCGGCTGCTTCGGTCGTTCGGCGGGCCTTCGGCCGCATCGCCGACGCCTCCGTCACTGTCGGCGTCGCCTTCCGTGCCGAACGGCGACGAATTTCGCGTTATCGAGAGCGAATGGCGCCGCCTGCTGGGGGAGCGGACGGAGCTCGAACGCCGGCTGCGCTTCCAGCTGCCGCAAGCGAAGGCCGGATTTTTGCTCCAGCTCGTGCAGGGCTTCGCCTCCCATTATTCGGAACGAGAGCTGAGGGAGCGAATGAAGCGGCTCGGCTGGCCCTCCGGCGGCGGATCGTTCGTCGTCTGCTTCGTGCGGCTCCACGGCTTCGGCGCGGAAGGGGCGCCGTTCGCCCCGGAGGAGGACGGACTCGCCGCCTTCGCCGCCGCCAATGTGGCGGAGGAGCTGGGGGCGATCCGGTTCGCGCAGGCCGATGCGGCGCTCCTGCCCGAGACGACGGTCGCCCTGCTGTTGACGTCGGGCGGCGCGGGTACGTCTCGGGAAGAGCTGCAGACGTTCGCCGGCGAACTGATCGATGCCGTCCGCCGGCTGCTTCGGCTGAAGGTGACGGTGTCGATCAGCGGAGCGTCCGGTACCGCGCGGGACATCCCGCGGCTTGCGGCGGAGGCGAAACGAGCGCTGCGGCACCGAAGCTTCGAGCGGGACTGCCAATGGATCGATGTCGAACAGCTGCGCGAAGATGCCTTCGTCCCCGTCGGGTACCCCGCTACGCTAGAAAGCGAGATCGCGCAGACGATCCGCTCCGGCCTGCCGCACGAAACGCTGCGGCTCGTCGAAGCGTTCCAACGCGCGATTGTGGAGCAGGGCGGGAGGGAGTCGGACGTGCAGCAGGCGATGCTGCAGCTGCTCGGCGCGTCAATGCAGGCGATGCTCCAGGCGGGCGTCTCCGTCCACCGGCTGTACCCCGGCGTCGATTGGTACGAGGAGCTCTCCAGGTGCAAGGATCCGGCAGAGCTGCTTCAGTGGTTCGAGCGGCGCGTCTTAGCGCCGTACGCCGAAGCGCTCGAAGGAAGCGGAGACCGGCAAGCGGCGAAAACGATTGAGCAGGCGCTCACATACGTAGAAGCGCATTATACGGGAGAGGTCACGCTGGAGCTGTGCGCCGCTTGGGCCGGCACGACGCCGAACGCGCTCAGCCGCACATTCAAGAAGGTGACGGGGAAAAATTTCGTGGAGTATGTGACCGAGCTGCGCATGAACAAAGCGAAGGAGCTGCTCCGGGATACGCAGCTCAAAATGAACGAGGTGGCCGAGGCGGTCGGCTATAAACAAAGCTACTTTAATCGCATGTTTAAAAAGCAGGAAGGGTTGACGCCCGGCGAATACCGGGCCCGGAGTAGGACAAATCGGCGAAGCCGCGCGCCCGGGGACGGTTGAACGGCGGGGGCGCTTCGCACGCGCGCAGCGGAACGATGACATTTTTTCGCCGCGCGATCGTTTGAAAGCGCTTATTTCCGAGAGTGCGGGCAGCGTCAGGCAAACGGGGCCAAAACGTCCAAAATCGTCCAACCAAAATGTGCAAAACGGCAAAAACGGTGCAAACGCGGCGATCAACCCGCGGGAAACTTGCGGACAAAAAAGTACGCTTGTTCCCATTTCGCGACTCCATTATGTTGGGGTCAAAGGAGGGATGTTGATGGGAGCGTTCGCTGCATCCAAACCGCGGACCGTTCGACCGGCGCGCGCTGCGCGGCCGTCGGCATGAAACCAATCGGAACTCGACGCAGCTGATACAAATAAGGAGGCATGACTATGAAATCCCCATTATGGAAGAAACGCATGAAGCTTGCCGCGGCCGCGACGCTCGGCGCTTCGCAACTGCTTGCATTCGGCGGCGCGCAAGCGACGGAAGCGCTGCCGCTCGACGCGCTCGTCGGGATCGACGCCGCCCAGGAGTCGGGAAGCGCCGCGGCGGCGCCGCACGGCATGACGAGACAGATGGAGTTTCTCGATCGCGGGCTCGTGGCGATTCGCACGGAAACCGGCGTGTTCCTCAGCTGGCGCCTGCTCGGCTACGAGCGCCAAGATACGGCGTTCCACGTTTACCGGGACGGCGTCCGCCTAACGGCCGAGCCGATCGCGGACTCGACGAACTACCTCGATCCGACGGGCACGCCGGCTTCGACGTACGACGTGCGCGCCGTCATCGACGGCGCGGAGCAGCGCCCGTCCGCGGCGGCGACGGTCATGGCGTCGAATTTGCTCCGCCTGCCGCTGAACAAGCCGGCGGATCGACCGGATCCCGACAACAACGGGAATACGGTCACATACCGCGCCAACGACGCGAGCGTCGGCGATCTCGACGGCGACGGGCAGTACGAAATCGTGCTGAAATGGGATCCGTCGGACTCGCGCGACAATTTGCCCGACGGCAAAACCGGGGAAGCGTTCATTGACGCTTACAAGCTGGACGGGACGTTCCTGTGGCGCATCTCCTTAGGCAAAAACATTCGCTCCGGCCCGCATTACACCCAGTTTATGGTGTACGACCTGGACGGCGACGGGAAGTCGGAGGTGGCGTTCAAGACGGCCGACGGCACGGTCGACGGCGTCGGCAACGTCATCGGCGATCCGAACGTCGACTATCGGACCGACGGCGGCGTCATTTTGGAAGGACCCGAGTACTTGACGGTGTTCGAAGGCGCCACCGGCCGCGCGCTCGCAACGGTGCCGTTCGAGCCCGCCCGCGGCAACGTGTGCGATTGGGGCGACTGCTACGGCAACCGCGTCGACCGCTTCCTCGCCGGCATCGCGTATTTGAACGGCGAGACGCCGAGCCTTATCATGGCGCGCGGCTACTACGCGAAGTCGGTCATCGTCGCTTACGATTTTAAAGACGGTCAAATCGTAAAGCGTTGGGCGTTCGACAGCACGCAGCCCGGCAACGAAGGGTACGGCGGCCAGGGGAACCATCAACTGAGCGTCGGCGACGTGGACGGCGACGGCAAGGACGAGATTGTATACGGCGCGATGGCGATCGACGACGACGGCACGGGGCTGTACACGACGGGTCTCGGCCACGGCGACGCCATGCATCTCGGCGATCTCGACCCGCAGCGTCCGGGTCTGGAAGTATTCAGCGTGCATGAAAGCCGGAACTCGCCGTACGGCGCATCGTACCGCGATCCGAAGACGGGCGAGGTGCTGTGGGGCGTGTACACCGGCAGAGACACCGGCCGCGGCATGTCCGCGGACATCGACCCGCGGTATCCGGGCGAAGAAGTGTGGGCTGCTGCCGGCGTCGGCTTGTGGAGCAGCCAAGGCGAGAAAATCGGCACGTCCGTGCCGTCGTCGATCAACTTCGGCATTTGGTGGGACGGCGACGTGCAGCGCGAGCTGCTCGATCACGTATGGCTCGGGAACGAGCTCGGCACCGGCATTCCGAAGATCGACAAATGGGATTACGCAACAGGCACGACGCAAAACGTCGTCACGTTCGAGGGCACGTATTCGAACAACCATACGAAAGGAACGCCGACGCTGCAGGCGGACTTGTTCGGCGATTGGCGCGAGGAAGTCGTCGTGCGGGCGCAGGACAGCAGCGCGCTCCACATCTACACGACGACCGCTTTGACGGGCACGAAAATTTATACGCTCATGCACGACCCGATGTACCGTCTCGGCATCGCTTGGCAGAACGTATCGTACAACCAGCCGCCGCACCCGAGCTTCTTCCTCGGCTACGGCATGTCGACGCCGCCGGCGCCGGCGATTCGCGTCGTCTCGCCGGTCGCCGTCGACGTCGATCCGGATGCGCTGAACTTGAACGCATCGAGCGGGGACAACGCGGTGACGGTGTACATGGAGCCGAGAGGCGACGTCTCCTTGCCGAATCCGGCGACGGTCACGATGATCGCGAACGGGCGGACGATCGCGGCGCAGGCCGAACCGACCGCTGTAGGCGACTATGATGGCGACGGCAAGCAGGATCTCATGGTGAAATTCGACGCCGCGCAGGTGCGCGAGGCGTTCGCGGGCACGAGCGGTGAGCAGCCCGTGCATATCCAAGGAACGATGCAGGACGGCAGCGGCTTCGCCGGCAGCGATACGATCAAAATCGTAACCCAATAATATCGATCAGCAAGGACCTTCCGCGGAAGGTCCTTGCTTGAACTCGAAGGAGGAATCGTAATGGGGAATAAAGGATGGAAAGTCGGAGTCGCGGCGGCGCTGCTGCTCTCGACGCTGCTCGGCGGCGCGTCGGCAAGCGTCGGCGCCGGCGCGAAGGAACGGCTCGAGCGCGTCAAGACGCCGAACGTGTACCAATTCGATTTCGGCGCCGGACCGGTCGAGCCGGGGCATGTCGGCGTCCGCGCGGCGGATGCGTACGACCCGGCGAAAGGGTACGGCTTCGCGACGCCGGAGCACATGCGCGACGTGCCCGCCGCCGGCGTCGGCGCCGCCAGCGATGCGGTGCAGTTCCTGCAGTACGATCGGAAGGGGCCGAACACCTTCAACGTCGATGTGCCGAACGGTCTCTACCAAGTGACCGTCACGCTCGGCAACACGTTCCGGGCCAGCGTCGCGGCCGAAGGCGTGTACCAAATCATCAATATGACGGGGAACAACGCGGTCGATTCGTTCCAAATTCCGATTACGGACGGCCAGTTGAACCTCCTGGTGACGGAGGGGAGAGCAGGCACGCCGTTCACGCTGAGCGCGCTGAAACTTCGCCGTTTATCGGAAGATCCGGTGACGAATCGGACGATTTACATCGGCGGCGATTCGACGGTCGCCAATTATTATCCGCTCGAGACGAGCATGCAGGCCGGTTGGGGGCAAATGCTGGGCGAATTCGTCGGGAAGGGGCATTTCCAAATCCGCAACATGGCCTCCGGCGGACAAATCGCGAGAGGGTTCCGGAACGACGGCCAGCTGGAAGCGATTTTGAAATACATTAAGCCGGGCGACTATTTCATCCTCCAGCTCGGCATTAACGACACGAATCCGAAAAACAGCACGACGGAAGCGGAATTCAAAGAAATTATGCGCGACATGGTGCGGCAGGTGAAAGCGACCGGCGCAACGGTCGTCCTCTCCACGCCGCAGGGGCGCGCTACGGATTTCAACTCGGCAGGCGTGCACAGCTCGGTCAACCGATGGTACCGCCACGCGACCGTCGCGCTCGCGCAGGAGGAGCAAGTGCCGCTCGTCGATTTGAACGTATTGAGCTCGGCGTATTTCACGTCGATCGGTCCGGAAGCGACCAGGCTGCTCTACATGCCGGGAGACAGTCTGCACCCGAACCGGGCCGGCGCGAGGGAGCTCGCCCGCCTCGTGGCGGAGGACTTAAAGCGGCAAGGGTTGGACGGTTTCGTCCACGGACAAAAGTAGCGCAACGACAATGTAAAGGTCGTCACCGCGGTGGCGGCCTTTTCTGTTGTCTCAGCGTTGAAGCTGCCGAACATTACGACGTTTGGATGGCTTTGTCCGCGGACATGCGGCGATACAGCATGGAGCAGCCGATCGAAAAGAACACGATCACCGCCAGCCCCCAATAAATGTTTGCATAGGCGGCGCTTGGCGGCAATCCTTCCTGCCACTCCAGCGCGCTGGCCGTAGCCGCAACGCCGAAGGCGCCGCTGAAAAATTGCAGCAGCTGAAACAGCCCCATCCCGGACCCGATTTGCGACGGCGGCAAAATGCGGGACATTTCGTTAGAGATGCTGCTGCTCAGAAAGGTAAAGCCCACGCTCAGGATCATATAGATCAGCATAATTGAGATCGGCGAAACGTCCCCTAGCCATGCGAAGAGTACGACGGACGCCAGGATCACCAAAGGCCCGTATCGGATGATGGAATCGTTCCCGTTCTTATCGATGATCGTCCCCGCCTTGCGCGAAACGAGCATCGCCAGCAGCGATCCGGGGAAGATGATCAGTCCCGCTGCGCCGGCGCTTAATCCGTACGTGCCGACAAGGATTTGCGGCATTAAGAACAGCGTAGCGAAGCTGCACAAATAGGCGGCGATCCCTACGGCTCCGAGCGTCAAGAAAGACCGATTGCGGAACAACGCCGGTTGAACGAAAGGGTCCGAAACGCTGCGAATACGCACAATAAAGAGAATCAAAGCGGCAAGCCCCGCCGCTAAAGCGATCCACAATCCGCTTGTCAGGAATAACAGCAACCCTGTCGTCCCGATGCCGGCAAACAGTGCGCCCATTGCATCGAACGAGCCTCTAGACGGCTGCTCCCTTGGGACGAGAATCGCGAAGGACGGCAGAAGCAGTAACGTGAGCGCGGTCACGGCGAACAAATACGGCCAGCCGAGATATTGAACGACCGCCCCGCCGACGATCGGTCCGAGGCCTAGACCGAGCGAAGCGGCAGACATGATCGTCGCCATCGCTTTCCCCCGCCGCTCCAGCGGTACGTACCTTGAAAACAGGACTAAGGATAAAGCGGGGATCGCCCCGGCTCCCGAAGCTTGAAGGATGCGCACGATTAGCAATGGAATGAACTCGTTGGTGAAAAAGCCCGCGATGGAGGAAACGCCGATCGTTGCAAGTCCGATGAGAAACAGCCTGCGGATCGGAACGAAGTCGGATAATCGGCTGTATGTAATGGACGATATGGCGAACACGATGGAATAAGCGGTTACGATCCATGAAACGGACGATGCCGACAGGGAGAAGTCCCGAGAAACGTCTGGAAGCGCTAAATTAAACATCATCGTATTCATAATGACCAGTACGATCGCAATCCCGAGCAGAGCGGTGACGAGCCCTTCTCGTATAGATTTATCGGAAGCCATAACCAGATCCCTCGCTTATTTAAAATTCCAAAATTCGATTACATTCGAACAATAAAAGATAGCACGCCGTATGGTAAGATGCAATCAGGAACTGTTACTAAATCTAACCTAGAGAGCAAGCCGGGCATCGTCCGGCTTGCTTTTTTTCATGCCGATCTCGCCGAAAGCGGCACGCCGATCGAGTTGTAACTGGTTTGTAACTGCCCTTCCGTACAGTGAACGTAATACATTTTCGACGCGAAAAGGGGTTCATTGCGATGAGAGAAGTCGTCATCGTCGGCGCCGCGAGAACGCCGATCGGATCGTTCATGGGATCGTTATCGTCCGTCCCGGCCGTCGAGCTGGGCGGCATCGCAATTCAAGAAGCGCTGAAGCGCGCGGGCGTTCGGGCCGAGCAGGTCGACGAGGTCGTCATGGGCAACGTGCTGCAGGCGGGGCTCGGCATGGGACCGGCACGCCAGGCGCTGTTTCGCGCGGGGCTGCCGCCGGAGGTGCCGGCGTACACGGTCAATAAAATTTGCGGCTCGGGACTGAAGGCGATGCTGAACGCCGCACAGGCGATCCGCGCCGGCGATGCGGACGTCGTCGTCGCCGGCGGCATGGAGAATATGTCGCAGGCGCCGTATTTGCTGCCGGGCGCGCGCGCCGGCTATCGATTGGGGAACGGCGCGGTCGTCGACTCTATGACGCTCGACGGGCTGCACTGCTCGATCGAGAACGTCGGCATGGGCATTACCGCGGAGACGGTGGCGGAGCGGAACGGCATTACGCGCGAGGAGCAGGACCTCTACGCGCTGGAGAGCCAGCTGCGCGCGGAGCGGGCGATGGCGGCGGGCGCCTTCCGCGAAGAGATCGTCCCCGTCGAAATCCGGGATAAGAAGGGCGCCGTCCAGCTCGTCGACGCCGACGAGCATCCGCGGCCCGGCATGACGCTGGAGAAGCTCGCGAAGCTGAAGCCCGCGTTCCGGCCCGGCGGCACCGTCACCGCGGGCAATGCGTCGGGCATTAACGACGGCGCCGCGGCGGTCGTGCTGTGCGCGCGCGAGACGGCCGAACGGCACGGCTGGACGCCGCTCGCGAAGCTGCGCGCGTACGCGTACGTCGGCGTCGAGCCCGCCGTCATGGGGCTCGGGCCCGTGCCGGCCGTGCGCCGCGCGCTCGAGCGCGCCGGTCTCGCCGCCGACGACGTCGAGCTCGCCGAGCTGAACGAAGCGTTCGCGGCGCAGTCGCTGGCGGTCGTACGTACCCTCGGCCTCGACGGTGCACTCGTGAACGTGAACGGCGGCGCGATCGCGCTCGGCCATCCGATCGGCGCGAGCGGCGCCCGCATTGTCGTAACGCTTCTGCACGAGATGCGCCGCAGAGGCGCCGCGAACGGCGTCGCCGCGCTGTGCGTCGGCGGCGGACACGGGGTGGCGGCCGTATTCGAAAGGATGTAACGACACCGGAGAGGAGCATGGCGCATGAACTGGGAAGCGGATTGGCTGGCAAGCCGCCGCCGCGTGTCGCCCGCGGGCATCGCCCTGATCGACGCGGACGGCGGCGGTCGGTATACGTACGAGAGATTGGACGACCGCGCCTCGCGCCTCGCCGCGGCGCTGCGGGACGCCGGCGTCGGCAGAGGCGACCGCGTCGCGCTGCTCAGCCCGAACGACGTCGCGTATTTCGACTACATGTTCGCGTGCGCGAAGCTCGGCGCGTTGTTCGTGCCGCTGAACTATCGGCTGTCGGAAGCGGAGCTCGCGTACATCGTGAACGACTGCGCCCCGAAAGCGATCGGCTATGCCGGCGTTCACGAGCCGACCGTCGCGGCTTGGCCGATTCCCGACCGGCGGAGAGTGGACGACGCCGCTTACGCGCGGCTGCTGGACGACAATTCCGCGCCGCGGCGCGATAGCGAGCCGGTCGATTGGGCGGAGCCGTGGCTGTTGATTTATACCGGCGGCACGACCGGCAAGCCGAAGGGCGTGCTCATTTCCCATCGAGCCGTCTGGTGGAACGCCGTCAATACGATCGTCAGCTGGGGGCTGAGCGACGCCGACGTCACGCTGAACTGCATGCCGATGTTTCACACGGGCGGCATCAACGCGCTGACGCTGCCGGTGCTGCTCGCCGGAGGCACGGTCGTGCTGGGGAAGCAGTTCGACCCCGTCCTAACGGTTGATTGGCTCATTCAATACCGGTGCACGAACGTGCTGCTCGTGCCGACGATGTACCACCTCGTCGTCCAGACGGAGCAGTTCCGCGCGGGCGCCTTCCCGCCGAACCTCGTCTTCATCTCCGGCGGGGCTCCTTGCCCGCTGTCGATTTACGACGCCTTCGCGGCGCGGGGGCTGAAATTCAAGGAAGGATACGGCATGACGGAGGCCGGTCCGAACAATTTCGTCATTGCGCCGGAGGAGGCGATGCGAAGGCGCGGCTCCGTCGGCCAGCCGATGCTGCTGAATAAGGTGCGGATCGTCACAGGCTCGGGCGAGGATGCCCGTCCGAACGAAGTGGGCGAAATTTGGCTGCAGGGCCATCATTTGTTCAACGGATATTGGAACGATGAAGCGGCGACGCTCGAGGCGATGCGGGACGGCTGGCTTAGGA
Source organism: Paenibacillus sp. (assembly GCF_035645195.1). Classification (NCBI taxonomy): domain Bacteria; kingdom Bacillati; phylum Bacillota; class Bacilli; order Caryophanales; family Paenibacillaceae; genus Paenibacillus; species Paenibacillus sp. Next base: position 204,756 of record NZ_DASQNA010000041.1, read on the forward strand.
CGGGCGATTTGGCGAAGCGGGACGAGGACGGGTTCGTCTACATTATGGGCCGGCTGAAGGATATGATCATTTCCGGAGGGGAGAACATTTACCCGATCGAAATCGAGCAGGCGCTGCTGTCCGCGCCCGCGGTGAAGGAGGCGGCCGTCGTCGGCGTCGCGGACCCGAAGTGGGGGGAAGCGGTCGTCGCCGCCGTCGTCATGCACGAAGGCCAGCGGGCCACGCCGGAACAGCTGCGCGCGCACTGCGCCGAACGGCTCGGGCGGTACAAAGTGCCGAAACGCATCGTCGTGTGGGATCGGCTGCCGAAAACGCCCGTCGGCAAGATTAACAAGCAAGCGATCGTAAATATGCTATGATAATCTTGGCAACGTTTCCAACTTATCCGTTGGCCGAACGCATGCGAAGGGAGCGTGAGTCATGAACACGTCCGTCGTCGTCACGAAGCTGGTTCCCCCGATCATGAAAAAGCATGTGCTCCGCAGGTCCTCTTTGGCCAAAAAACTCAACCAAATTCGAAACTATCCGCTGACGCTCGTCCACGCGGGCGCCGGCTACGGCAAAAGCACCTCGATCGCGACCTTCCTCGCGGATCGCGCGGCGCCGAGCTGCTGGTATACCGCCTCCGCCGAAGACCGAAGCTGGACGGCCGCGGCGCTTTATTTCGTCCATGCCGTCCGAACGGCGCTGCCGTCGTTCGGGCAGGACGCGCTCGACCTGCTCCTGCCGGAGGACGGCTACGTCCGCGAGGAGGATTTGATGCAGGTATGCGGGGCGCTCGTCAACGAGCTGGCCGGGCTCCGCGACGATTTGATCGTCGTCGTCGACGACTATCATCACCTCGAACCGTCGAAAGAAACGGAAACGTTTTTCCGATATATGATCGAACACCTGCCGCCGCGCGTCCACCTCGTGCTGTCTACGCGTTCCCGGCCGGACTGGCCGCAGCTCGCCCGGATGAAGCTGAATCAGACGCTGCTGGAAATCACCGAGCGCGATCTCGTCCTATCCGAAGAAGAACTCGAGGTGCTGTTCAGCGACGCGTACGGGTATCCGCTCGCGCCGGAAGCGGCGAAGCGAATTTACCGCTGCACGGAAGGCTGGGTTATCGCCATTCAGTTGATTTGGCAGCGGCTGCTGTCCGGCGGGGACGTCTCGAGTCTGCTCGAGAGGCCCGACCTCACGATGGACGATTTATTCCCTTATTTGGCGACGGAGGTGCTGCGCCAGCAGCCCGAGCCGATGCGCCGATTTTTGCTGCGATCGTCCGTGTTGAACGCGCTGAACGAGAAAGCGTGCGGCGCCGTGCTCGATTCGCCGGACGGCGGCGAAACGCTGGAGCGGGCGTACGAGCAGCGGCTGTTCCTCGTGGCGCTCGGGCAAGGGCATTACCGCTACCATGCGCTGTTTCGCGAATTTTTGGCGAGACAGCTCGCGCTGCAGCCCGAGCTGCAGGCGGAATGCCATCGGTTGGCCGCCGAGCATTACGAGCGAAGCGGCGAATACGCGGAAGCGCTCCACCATTTGAAAGCGCTTCAGGACGAGGATCGACTCGCCTCGCTGCTGAACCGCCGCGGCGAGACGATCGTCGCCGAAGGCCGTCTCGACCGGGTCGTCGAGTGCGTCAGGCCGCTGCCGGACGCGACGAAGGACCGGTATCCGCTCCTGTGGTATTTCGAAGGCGAAGCGGACCGGCACTATTGCCGATACGCCTCGGCTTTGCGCCATTACCGGAGGGTGGAGGCGCTGGGCGAAGCGTCGGGCGAACGAATCGTGCGCATGCTCGGTTTGAAGGGGCAAGCGAACGTCTATTTGGACACGATCCAGCCGGGCAAGGCCGAACGGCTGCTGGAGCTCGCCCTTCAGCTGCTCGAGCAGGAGGGGGATTCCGACCGGATCGCCGCTTACCGCGGGGCGCTGTATCGGCTCATCGCCGAAAATTTGCTGAACGCCGGACGGACGGCGGAAGCGCCGCGCTGGGCGGAGAAAAGCGCCGCCGCGAAGGACGAACGCCCGGACGAATTGACCGCCCGGCTCCATCTGCGCACGGGCCGCCTGCATTCGGTGAAGCGGATGCTGGAGCGATCGAAGCGCGACGACGGAGCGCCGACGTCCGCCCTGCCGAGGTCCCATCGGGAGACGGAGCTGCTGCTGTCGCTCGTGGAGGCGTTCCTCGGCGAAGCGGAGGCGGCGAAGCGATACGCGCAGGAAGGCATGCTGAACGGCGTTCACCGGAAGGCGCCGTTCTCCGAGGCGGTCGGATGGATGCGGATGGGCCATGCGGCGCAGCTGCTGCCGGGCTACGGCTTCCATGTGCCGCTCGAATGTTACAATACGTCGCTGCGCATTATGGAAGGTCTCGACGTCCCTCGCGGGAAGGCGGAGCCGCTGATGGGGCTGTGCCTGCTGTACGGCCGCGAAGGCGACTGGGAAGCCGCTGAAGCCTACGGCCGGCAGGCGCTTGCCGAAACGGAACGCGTCAACGACGTGTGGCTGTCGACGTTCATTCGGCTCGGGACGGCGGTCGCCGCCTGCTGCGCGGGCCGCGCCGAGACGGCGCAGCCGCTGCTCGAGCGATGCGCCGACGCGTTCGCCGCCTGCGGGGACAGCTACGGCGTCGCGCTCGCGCACATGTGGATGTCGCTGACCGCGTATCAGGAAGATCAAGACGAACGATTCGACCAAGCGATGGACGCCTTCCTGCGAACCGTGCAGAACGGCGAATACGAGTTTCTGTTTTCGAAGCGGACGCTGTTCGGCCCCAAAGACGTGCAGCAGCTGGCGCCGCTTTTGTTCGAAGCGCAGAGACGGGGGATTCATAAGCATTTCGTCAAATATTTGCTCTCGCTGCTCGGCATCGACCATATGGAGCATCATCCCGGCTACACGCTGCGCATCGAGACGCTGGGCGAATTTCGCGTCTGGCTCGGCGACAAGCCGGTCGAGGACCGCGATTGGCAGAGGGGGAAGGCGAAGGAGCTGTTCCAGCTGCTGCTGACGAAGCGCAAGTCGATGCTGACGAAGGAAGAAATCGCGGCGACGCTATGGCGCGACGGCGACGAGAAAGCGGCGGCCAGAGATTTCAAGGTCGCGCTCAACGCGCTGCACGCCGCGCTCGAGCCCGGCCGGAAGGCGCGCGCGAACCCGTTCTTCGTGCAGCGTCACGGCAGCGCCTACGCCTTGAATTTGGCGTCCGGGTTCGAGCTCGACGCCGTCGCGTTCGAGCAGCACGTCAAAATCGGGCTCGAAACGAAGGATCCCGAGACGGCGAAGCTGTCGCTGCAGAAAGGGCTGCAGCTGTACAAAGGCGACTATTTGCCGGACCGCCGCTACGACGATTGGAGCGCCGAGGAGCGCGAGCGGCTCGCCGTACTGTTCCTGCGCGGAGCGGAGAAATTGGCGCGTCTCCTCCTCGAAGGCGGGGAGATCGACGCGGCGATCGGCTGGTGCGAGCGCATCCTCGAGCACGATTCGTGCTGGGAGGAAGCGTACCGGCTGCTCATGATTTGCCATTACCGGAACAACAACCGCCGCCAGGCGGCGAAGTATTACGCGAAATGCGTGGAAACGCTGAAAGCCGAGCTCGGCATCGAGCCGATGGAAGCGACGCAGAAATGCTACGAAGCGGTTCTTCGTTCGGACGGTGTAACTGATTTGTAACCCTTGCGGCGTAAGATGAAAGCACTTCACTAAGGGGGAGATTGAATCATGGTGCCTACCAGAAGAACAATGAAGACGTTCTTGACGTTAAGCATGGTCGCTGCGCTCTTGCTCGCGGCCGCCTGCGGCGGCGGAGCGGCGGAGCCCGAAGCCGCGGCGCCCGCGTCCGGCGGCGAACCGAAGGCGGCCGCGGGCGACAACGGAGGCGCGGCGAAGGAGAGCGCGGCGACGGAGAGCGAGCCGGCGAACGCGGAGCCGATCCGCATCGGGCTGCTGGCGTCGACGACGGGCGCGCTCGAGGCGTACGGCAAGCAGACGATTCGCGGGTTCGAGCTCGGCATCGAGTACGCGACGGAAGGAACGAACGCCGTAGGCGGGCGCCCGATCGAAGTCGTCATCGAGGATACGGAGACGAAGCCGGACGTCGCGGTCACGAAAGCGACGAAGCTGCTCGAAGAACATAAAGTCGACTTCCTCGTCGGCTCGTCCAGCTCCGGCGATACGCTCGCCGTGCTGCCGCTGCTCGAGGATTACAAGAAAATCATGGTCGTCGAGCCGGCCGTCGCCGACAGCATCACCGGCGACGCATGGAACAAATACGTGTTCCGCACGGGCCGCAACTCGTCGCAGGACGCCGTGGCGGGCGCCGCCGCCATCGCGGGGCAAGGCGTCAAAATCGCGACGTTCGCGCCCGACAGCTCGTTCGGCCGCGACGGCATCGCCGCCTTCAAGGAGACGGCGGAGAAGCTCGGAGCCGAGCTCGTCGCGGAGGAATACGCGGATCCGGCGGCGACCGATTTCACGGCCAACATCCAAAAAATTATGAACGCGAAGCCGGATTACTTGTTCGTCGTGTGGGCGGGGGCGAACTCGCCGTGGAAGCAAATTTCCGATATGAAGGTGACGTCCCAGGGCATCAAAATTTCGACCGGCGCGCCGGACATCGCCGCACTGAAAACGATGAACGATCTTGTCGGCATGGAAGGCTTCAGCGTGTACTACCATACGCTTCCGAGCAACCCGATCAACGATTGGCTCGTGGAGGAGCACAAGAAGCGGCATAACGGGGAGGTGCCGGATTTGTTCACGCCGGGCGGCATGTCCGCCGCGATCGCCGTCGTGGAAGCGCTGAAGAAGACGGGCGGCGCGACGAACGATACGGACGCGCTGATCGCCGCGATGGAAGGCATGTCGTTCGAAACGCCGAAGGGGACGATGACGTTCCGGCCGGAGGACCACCAAGCGCTGCAGACGCTGTACGCGGTCCGGCTGGAGAAGCAGGAAGGCGTCGACTATCCGGTGCCGGTGCTGATCAAGGAACTGTCGCCGGAAGAGACGGCGCCGCCGATCCGCAACTCGCGGTAAATCGAACATCCGAGGTGAACGTATGGACCCGATCCTTGAGACGAAAGACCTTACGATCTCGTTCGGCGGGCACACGGCCGTGAACGGCGTCGCGATGACCGTTCCCCGCAATCATTTCAAGTCCATCATCGGGCCGAACGGAGCGGGCAAGACGACGCTGTTCAATCTGCTCAGCGGGCAACTGCAGCCGACCCGAGGCCAAGTGATCTTCAAAGGGCGGGACGTCACGCGTCTGGCGCCGCCGCTCCGCACACGTCTCGGGATCGGGAGGTCGTTCCAAATTACGAACGTGTTCCCGAATTTAACCGTGCTCGAGAACGTACGCCTCGCTGTGCAGTCGCAGGCCGGCGTCCGGTTCGACGTCTTCTCCCATTTCAAAAGGTACCAGCGGTTCGAAACGAAAGCGATGGAGCTGCTGGAGACGGTGCTGCTGTCGGGGAAAGAGGAGGCGCAGGCGAAGCACTTGACGCACGGCGAAAAGCGGAAGCTGGAAATCGCGATGCTGCTCGCGCTCGAGGCGGAGCTGCTCCTGCTCGACGAGCCGACGGCGGGCATGTCCCTCGAGGAAGTGCCCGCGATCTTGGACGTCATTCGAAGCATTAAGGCGACCGGGACGCGAACGATCGTGCTAATCGAGCACAAGATGGATATGGTACTCGACTTGTCCGATTCGATCATGGTGCTGTTCAACGGCAAGCTGCTCGCCGACGGGAAGCCGGAAGAAATTATGAGGAACGAGCTCGTGCAGTCCGCGTACCTGGGAGGGCTTTACGATGACGCTTCTTAACGTCGAATCGATCGAGACGTATATCGATCAGTACCATATTTTGCAAGGCGTGTCGTTCGAGGCGCGGGCGGGGGAAATCACCGTGCTGTTCGGGCGCAACGGCGCGGGCAAAACGACGACGCTGCGCACGATCATGGGGCTGACCCCGGCGGCGAAAGGGAGGGTATCGTTCAAAGGCGAGCCGATCCAGGCGCTGCCGACGCACCGGATCGCGAGGCTCGGCATCGGGTTCGTGCCGGAGGATCAAGGCATCTTCGGCGATTTAACGGTCGAGGAAAACATCCGGGTCGCGATGCGCGCCGCCGACGACGAGTCGCTGCGCCGGCTCGAGTGGATGCTCGAGCTGTTCCCCGATCTCCGCGCGTTCTGGAAGCGGAAGGGCGGCAACTTAAGCGGCGGACAAAAGCAAATGCTGTCGATCGCGAGAGCGTACGTGAACGACAACGAGCTGCTGCTCATCGACGAACCGAGCAAGGGGCTCGCGCCGATCGTCGTCGGAAAGCTGATGGAAGCCATTCAGCAGATGAAGGAAAAAACGACGGTGGTGCTCGTCGAGCAAAATTACGTCATGGCGAGCCGCATCGGCGACCGGTTTTACATCATCGACGACGGCCGCACCGTGCACAGCGGGGCGATGGCGGAGCTGACGGGGGACGACGCGGCGAAGCGGAAATATCTCGGCATCGCGTAGCGGCCCGCGCTGCGCGGGAGGGGAGGCGAACATGGAATCGTTTATCAATTTATTTCTGAACGGGCTCGCCACGGGCATGCTGATCTTCCTGCTGGCGGCCGGTCTCACGCTCATCTTCGGGCTCATGGACGTGCTCAACTTCGCCCACGGCGGATTGTTCGCCTGGGGCGCTTACGCCGGCGCGGCCGCGTTCGCTTCGACCGGCAGCCTCGCGGCGGCGGTCGGGGCCGCGCTCGTCGCGGGCGCCGCGCTCGGCTTCGCGCTGGAGCGATTCATCATCAAGCCGGTGTACGGCAATCACATCCAGCAAATATTGATCACGCTCGGGGTCATGATCGTGCTCGGCGAGCTGCTGAAGGTCGTCTGGGGACCGAACCCGCTGTCGTCCGGCGTGCCCTCCTGGCTGCAAGGGAGCTGGAGCTTCGGCGGCATCGTGCTGATCAAGTACCGGCTGTTCATTATCGCTGTCGGTCTCGTCGTGCTCACCGCCTTGCACCTCGTCATGACGCGCACGAAGCTCGGGCTCATCGTCCGCGCCGGCGTGGCGAATAAGGAAATGGTGCAGGCGCTCGGCATCGACATCAAGAAGGTGTTCGCGGTCGTCTTCATGCTCGGGTGCGCGATCGCCGCCGTCGGCGGAGCGCTGTTCGGCCCGTACTCCGGCGTCATCTACGCGGAGATGGGGCTCGAGTTCGGCATTTTGGCCTTTATCGTTGTCGTGATCGGCGGGATGGGCAATTTGCTCGGCTCGGCGTTCGCGTCGCTGCTCGTCGGCCTCTCGGGCGCGTTCATGGCGTACTTTTTGCCGGAATTGTCGCTCGCCGTCAATATGCTGCTGATGGTCGCCGTACTTTTATTTAAGCCGTCGGGCTTGTTCGGGGTGAAATCATGAAGCCGATCGCGGATACGATGCCGAAAGCGAAGACAAGGCAGTCTCTGCTGCGTACGCCCGACTGGGCGGCCGCGGCGGTCGCGCTGGCGCTCGCCGCGTTCCCGCTGCTGACCGATTCCAACAGCACGCTCATCATGATGACGCATATTTTCATCATGGGCGCATTCGCGATGAGCTACGACATCCTGCTCGGCTACACGGGCATCGTGTCGTTCGGCCACGCGATGTTTTTCGGCATCGGCGCGTACGCCGTCGCGATTATGATGGATCGCTTCGGCGCCTCCGGCGGCATACTGCTGCTGGCGCTGTTGATCGCGGTGATCCTGGCGGCCGCCGTCAGCTATGTCGTCGGCATGTTGTCGCTTCGGCTGAAAAGCCATTTCTACGCGATGCTGACGCTCGCGTTCGCGGGGCTGTTTTTGGTCGGGGCGCAAAAGTGGCGGTCGCTCACCGGCGGCAACGACGGCTTTACGTTCCCGATTCCGGACGCGCTGAAGGATCGCCAAACGTTTTACTTTTTGTCGCTCGCGTTCCTGATCGTCGTCTTCCTGCTGCTGCGCCGGTTTACGCAATCGCCGGTCGGCCGCGTGCTGCAGGCGATCCGCGAGAACGAAGCGCGCGCCGGTTCGCTCGGGTACGCCGTGCTCCACTACAAAGTAATAGCGAGCGTCGTCGCCGGCGTCGTCGCCGCGCTGTGCGGCGGGCTGCACGTCATGACGCTGCGGTTCGTGAACGCCGCCGTATTCTCGACCGAGGTGACGCTCGATGCGCTGCTCATGACGATCATCGGCGGCGTCGGCACCTTGTACGGCAGCTTGATCGGCGCGGGCATCATCGAGCTTGCGCACGAAGGGCTGACGGACCTCGCGAAGGTGCACTGGATTTTCGAGCGCTGGCTCATTTTGTTCGGACTCGTGTACATCGTCGTCGTCATGCTGTTTCCGCTCGGCCTCGTCGGCACCGTGAAGAAATGGCGTGCGCAGCTGCAGAAAAAACATTCGAGGTGAACCGGGCATGACGAATCCACTCATTTCCTCGTTCGTGCTGCGCGCCTTCCTGGTCGGGAAAGATCCCGAATCGGGCGTTTGCCAGTGGCGCATCAAAGTGACGAACGTGCAAACGAACGAAGCGGTCACCGTCCGCACGATGGAGGAAGCCGCGCTGTATATGAACGAGACGTTGGAAAGGGGATTTGCGTCGTGAACGCGAAGGACCCTGTCGGCATCGCCGGCATCGGGACGTACTTGCCCGATACTTATATGACCGCGGAAGAGCTCAGCCGCCGCTCCGGTCTGCCCCTCGCCGTCGTGACCGAGAAGATGGGCATCTCGCGCAAGCCGATCCCCGGTCCCGATGACCACACCTGCGAAATGGGCATCCGGGCGGCGCGGGAGGCGATGGCGGCCGCAGGGACGGCGCCGGAGGAGATCGACCTCGTCGTGTACATCGGCGAGGAGCATAAGGAATACCCGGTGTGGACCGCCGCCCTGCGTCTGCAGGAAGCCGTCGGGGCGCGCGGCGCGTGGGGCTTCGACATGTCGCTCCGGTGCAGCACCGCGCTCGCCGGGATCAAAATCGCGAAGCACATGATCGCCTCCGACCCGGGCATCCGGACGGTGCTGCTTGCCGGCGGGTATCGGAACGTCGATTTGATCGATTACGCGAACCCGCGGACGAGATTCATGTACAACTTGGCGGCGGGAGGCGGCGCCGTCGTGCTGCGCGGCGGGCTGCGGCGGAACGTTCTGCTGGAGACATGCGTCATTACGGACGGTTCGTTCTCCGAAGACGTCGTCGTGCCCGCGGGCGGGACGAAGCTTCCGCTGACGGCCGACGCGCTCGACCGCCGGCTCCACTGCCTCGACGTGCCGGATCCGGAAGGCATGAAAGAGCGGCTCGAGCGGAAATCGATGGACAATTTCCTGCAGGCCGTCCGCGCCTCATTGTCGGCGAGCGGCTATGCCGAGCGGGATATCGCGTACCTCGGACTGCTGCACATGAAGCGGTCCGCGCACGAGCATGTGCTGAAGGAGCTGGGCTTACGCGACGAGCAATCGATTTATCTGCACGAATACGGCCATGTCGGCCAGTTCGATCCGATTTTATCGCTGCAGCTGGCGGAGCGCGAAGGAAGGCTGAAGGACGGCGACGTCGTCGTCCTCGTCAGCGCCGGCATCGGCTACGCTTGGAGCGCGACAACTATTTTGTGGGGGGATTCCGCATGACAAATTCGATTACCGTCGCCGTCGTCACGCTGCCGAACGGCGAAACGTACGGGTACCGCCGCCGCGGGAACGGGCCGCGCAACGTGCTGCTCGTGCACGGCAACATGACGTCTTCGAAGCATATGGAGCTGTTGATGGACACGTTCGCGCCCGAGGCGTATACGGTCGTCGCCGTCGACATGCGCGGCTTCGGGCTCTCTTCGTACCATCGGCCGATCGAAGGGCTGAAGGATTTGTCCGACGATTTGCGGCTGTTCTGCGACGCGATCGGCTTCCGCGGCTTCGCGGTGCTGGGCTGGTCGACGGGAGGAGGCGTCGCGATGCAATTTATCGCCGATCATCCCGGATATGCGGACCGGCTCATATTGATGAGCTCGATGTCGACGCGCGGTTATCCGTTCTATGCGTTGAACGACAATCTGGAGCCGATCCCGGATAGCCGTTTGAAGACAAGGGAGGACATTGCCGCTCAAGCCCGAAACCGGATGGTGCAGGAGATTTTCGACAATCGGGACAAGGCGACGCTCCGCGCGATTTGGGAAGCGGCCATTTACACGCATAACCGCCCGCCCGAGCCGCTGTACGACGAATATATGGACGATATTTTAACGCAGCGAAACATATTGGACATTTACCATTGCTTGAACACATTTAATATTAGCGACATTAATAATGAAGTATCCGAAGGAACGGGAGCGGTCAAGCGCGTCGACGTGCCGACGATGATCGTGTGGGGCCGCCGCGATTACGTCATTTCGCAGGAGATGACGCTCGAGCTGATGACCGATTTGCCGCATGCTCGCGTGCTGTGGCTGGAAGATTGCGGCCATTCGCCGATGATCGATCAATTGGATCGGCTCGGCTCGGCAACTCGAGAGTTCATCGCTTGACGGCGCCTGCGCGGACGGACGAGAAGGAAGGAGCTTCGTTCATATGAACCTGAGACTGCAAGGGAAGGTCGCCGTCATTACCGGAGCCGGCAACGGCATTGGCCTCGAGACGGCGCTGACGTTCGCGCGGGAGGGCGCGCGGGTCGCCGTGGCGGAATTCGACGCCGAAGCGGGCGAGGCCGCGGCGCTGCGCATTCGCGAGGAGGGCGGGGACGCCGCGTTCTTCCCGGTCGACGTATCGGATTGGGACAGCGTCCAGCGAATGGCCGCCGCGATCGCGGAGCGGTACGGCCGGATCGACGTGCTCGTCAACAACGCAGGCATTACGCAGGACGCGATGCTGTCCAAAATGTCGGTCGAGCAGTGGCGCAAAGTCATTGACGTCAACTTGGACGGCGTCTTCTACTGCACGAAAGCGATTGCGCCTTACATGGTGCAGCAGGGGAAAGGCAAAATCATCAACACGTCCTCCGTCGTCGGCGTGCACGGCAATATCGGGCAGACGAATTACGCCGCGACGAAGGCGGGCGTCATCGGCATGACGAAGACGTGGGCGAAGGAGCTCGGGTTCAAAGGCGTCAACGTCAACGCCGTCGCGCCGGGCTACATCGAGACCGGCATGGTCGCCAAGGTGCCGGAGAAGGTGCTGACGGCGATGATCGAGCGCGTGCCGCTGCGCCGGCTCGGGAGGCCCGCGGACGTGGCGAACGCGTATTTGTATCTGGCTTCCGACGACGCCGATTACGTGAACGGGACCGTGCTCGAAGTGAACGGCGGCCTCGTCATTTAGAGCGGGAGGGATCGCATGAAACCGGTATTCTCCTCGGCGATCGAAGCGGTGCGCGACATTCCCGACGGCGCCGCGATCATGGTCGGCGGCTTCGGACTCGTCGGCATTCCCGAACAGCTGATCCTGGCGCTTGCGGAAACCGGCGTCAAGGGGCTTACGGTCATTTCGAACAACTGCGGCGTCGACGACTGGGGACTCGGGCTGCTGCTGCGGCAGAAGCAAATTCGGAAAATGATCGGCTCGTATGTCGGCGAAAATAAGGAGTTCGAACGGCAAGCGCTGAGCGGCGAGCTTGAAGTGGAGCTGATCCCGCAAGGCACGCTGGCGGAGCGCATTCGGGCGGGCGGGGCAGGCATCCCTGCCTTCTACACGCCGGCCGGCGTCGGCACGCCGATTGCCGAAGGCAGGGAAACGCGGACGTTCGACGGCAAGGAATATTTGCTCGAAACGGCCCTGCGCGCCGACTACGCGCTCATTCGGGCGGCCGCGGGCGACGCGATGGGCAACTTGATGTACAACAAGACGGCGCGAAATTTCAATCCGATGATGGCGGCGGCCGGACGGGTCACGATCGCCGAGATCGAACGTCTCGTCGAGCCGGGCGGGCTCGACGCCGATGCCGTTCATACGCCCGGCATTTATGTCCAGCGGCTCGTCGTCGCAAGGCAAGAGAAGCGCATCGAACGATTGACCGTTCGCGGCGGAGGGGAGGGGGCGGAACGATGACGGCGGCGCAGGCGAACAACGTCAGGGAGAAGCTCGCGATCCGGGCGGAGCGCGAAATCGCGGACGGCAGCTACGTCAATTTGGGAATCGGCGTGCCGACGCTCGTCGCCAATTTCTTGTCGCCCGACAAACGCGTCGTGCTGCAGTCGGAGAACGGGCTGCTCGGCATCGGACCGTACCCGCATCCCGACGAGGTCGATCCCGACCTGATCAACGCGGGGAAAGAGACGGTCACGGCCGTCGCCGGCGCATCGTTCTTCAGCAGCGCCGATTCGTTCGCGATGATCCGCGGCGGGCATATCGATATCGCGATTCTCGGCGGCATGGAGGTGTCCGAGCGCGGCGATCTCGCGAACTGGATGATTCCCGGCAAAATGATCAAAGGCATGGGCGGCGCGATGGATTTGGTGCATGGCGCGAAACGCGTCGTCGTCGTTATGGAGCATACGACGAAGGACGGCAAGCCGAAGGTGCTGCGCCGTTGCTCGCTACCGCTGACGGGGCGGGGCGTCGTGCACCGGATCATCACCGACCGGGCGGTCATGGACGTCGCGCCCGACGGGCTGCGGCTCGTCGAAGTCGCCGCCGGATATACGATCGAAGACGTGCAGGCGGCGACCGAACCGGCGCTCATCGTCGCGGACGCCGTGCGGATGGAGGCGTACTAAAGATGAAGCAACGGGAACCGAACGTCGTCGTCGTCACCGGCGCCGCCGGCGGCATCGGCTACGCGATCGCGGAAGCGTTCGCGAGGGAAGGGGATATTCCCGTTCTGGCGGACCTGAACGAGACCGTAGCCGCATCGGCGGCGGAGCGGCTAAAATCGGCTTTCGGTGTCGATGCCGCCGCTTGCCGGCTCGACGTGACCGATGCCGAGTCGGTTCGCGGCTTGATCGAGAGCGTGATCGAGCGCTGGGGCCGACTCGACGTCGTCGTCAACAACGCGGGGCTGCAGTACGTATCGCCCGTCGAGCAATTCCCGATCGAGCAATGGGATCTCTTGATCGACGTCATGCTGAAAGGGCCGTTCCTCATGACGAAGTACGCCGTGCCGCATATGCGCTCGCGCCGATACGGGCGGATTATCAACATCGCCTCGGTGCACGGCCGGCTCGCGTCGCCGTACAAATCGGCGTACATCGCGGCGAAGCACGGCGTCGTCGGGCTGACGCGGACCGTCGCGTTGGAAACGGCGGAGGACGGTATTACGGTCAACGCCGTCATGCCGGGCGTCGTGCGCACGCCGCTCATCGAGAATCAGCTGGAGCATCTGGCGGCGCAGGACGGCATCGGCCGCGAGGAGGCGCTGCATAAGCATTTTCTTGCCAAGCAAGCGTTGAAGCGGTTTATTTTGCCCGAGGAAGTGGCCGCCGTTTGCGTCTTCCTCGCCTCCCCGGGGGCCAGCTCGATCACCGGCGACACGATCAGCGTGTCGGGCGGCTGGTAAGGGAAGGACCGATTTCCGTTGCGATGCGGGGATCGGTCCTTTTTTTCCATAATCAAATACGTATTTCTACCGACAGACGCCCTAGGGTTCGAGCGATACAATAATACCTGTGCCGGGTCGGCCGCGCGTCGATCCCGATGAGCGCGAATGAAGCTGTCGATGGAAAGGAAGTTGCGAAGAAGGATGAAAACGAAAAAGAGAGCGGTGTTTATGGCGGCTGCGGTTTGTGCCCTGTTTGCCATGCTGCAGGGAACGGCATACGGTCATGCGGGGGGCGGCAGTCACGGGGCGGCCGCAGCCGCGGCGAAATCCGCGCAAAGCAATGACGGAAAACTGACCGTGCTCGTCAACGGCGTGCCGGTGCAGTCCGCGGCGAACCATATCGGGACGGACGGCAAGGCGTACGTGTCCGTTCAAGCGTTCGCCGAGCTGTTCGGGGAGGAGGCGGCCGTCAGCGCGGACCGGAAGACGCTCTCGCTTCGCGGAAAACAAATCGGCGCGATCCGCGTCGTGCAGGGCGAGCCGACGGCGCGCGTGCGCGATTTGGCGGACGCAATCGGCGCTCAGCAGATCGCATGGGACGCGGACGCGCGGGAAGCGTACGTCTTAGCGCTGCCCAAGGGCACGATTCAGCTCGATCCGGAGGTCGTGCCTGCGATGGGCGAGCATTGGGCGAACCCGGAGGCGGGGGATTTGCCGATCGGGCCGATCTACGGCGTTTACAAAGGGAAGCTAGTCTTCTTGGAGTACATGATCGCGCAAGATGACTTCGTAACAGGCAAAAACCACGTGAACTTGGAAGGGATGAAAGGCGTCCCGATGCCGCCGATCGTTCAAACGGATATCGAATTCCAGCCGGAGGGCCATCCGGGCTTCGAAATCCCGCATTACGACCTGCATTTCTACTTCATCGCGGACGAGGAACAGCAGGCGATCCGATAACCGAAAACCGCAGCCCGGACGAGAAGACGTCCGGGCCTTTTGCCATGAACTGTACATAACCGCTGCTTTATAAAATATTAATATAGAGAGTTAATACGTTTTTAATAAATAGATGATATCTTTTTTAGGAAGGTAGATATAATAAGTATAAACAAGCAGATCATGGAGGTAGCTGGATGAGAATTATCGTGGCGGGTGGAGACGGTTTTTGCGGGTGGCCGACGGCGCTGTATTTATCGCAGAAAGGCCATGAAGTATTCATCATCGACAACTTGGCGAGACGGAAATGGGATATCGAATTGCGCTCCAACTCGTTGACGCCGATCGCGTCGTTGGAAGATCGGGTTCGCCGTTGGAAAGAACTGACGGGGAAAGAAATCCGTACGTATATCGGAGATTTGAACCATTACGATTTCTTATGCGAAGTGATGCGGCAAGTACAGCCGGACGCCTTCGTTCATTTCGCCGAGCAGCGGTCCGCACCTTACTCCATGATTGACCGCGAGCATGCGATTTTCACCCAAGTCAACAATGTCGTAGGGACGCTGAACGTGGCGTACGCCATTCGCGAGCTGGCGCCGGACTGCCACCTGATCAAGCTCGGCACAATGGGCGAGTACGGGCAGCCAAACATCGACATCGAAGAAGGCTACATCGAAATCGAGCACAACGGCCGCAAAGACGTATTGCCGTACCCGAAGCAGCCGGGATCGTTTTACCATTTGTCGAAAGTCCATGACAGCCATAATCTGATGTTTATTTGCCGCATTTGGGGACTGCGCTGCACCGATCTGAACCAAGGCGTCGTCTACGGTCTGCACACGGACGAGACGCGCCTCGATCCGATGCTGACGAACCGCCTCGACTACGACGCCGTGTTCGGGACTGCGCTGAATCGTTTCCTGATCCAAGCGGCGATCGGCCACGACTTGACGGTGTACGGCAGCGGCGGCCAAACCCGCGGCTTCCTGAACATTACGGACACGGTGCGCTGCATCGAAATTACGGCGGAAAACCCGGCCGATCGCGGCGAATTCCGCGTCTTCAACCAGTTTACGGAGGAGTTCTCCGTGCTCGATTTGGCGCAGAAAGTGCAGCGCGTCGCCGAGCAGGAGGGCGCCCGCGTCAACATCGCGAATCTCGAAAATCCGCGCATCGAGAAAGAATCGCACTACTATAACGCGAAAAACACGAAGCTGCAGGACCTTGGGCTGGAGCCGAACCTGCTGACGGACGACGTGCTTCGCGACATTTACCGCTCGGTCGTCGAGCATAAGGATCGCGTGCTGCTCGATAACGTGCTTCCGAACGTAAAGTGGGGCTGATAAGCGAATTATGCGCATTGCGATCGTAACCGAAACGTTCTATCCTTCGACCGACGGCGTCGTGACGCGGCTGACGTCGTCGATTCGGTGGCTGCGCCGCCAAGGGCACGACATCTTGGTTATCGCCCCCGACCAAGGGGTGAAGGAATTCGAAGGGGTCCCGATCCGGGGCATCCCTTCGTTCCGGTTTTTCTTGTATAAAAACTTGAAGCTGGCGTTTCCGCGGCCGCTTGTGGGGAAGGCGCTCCGGGAGTTCGATCCGGATCTCGTGCATGTCGTCAATCCGGCCGTGCTCGGCGCGGCGGGCATCTGGTACGGGCGCCGCTGGCCGCTCGTCGCGTCGTACCATACGAACGTGCCGCAGTATGCCGATTTTTACAAGCTGCCTTGGCTGAAGCCGATTCTTTGGGGCTACTTGAAGCTGCTTCACAATCGCGCGGATTTGAACCTGTGCACGTCGCAAGCGGTGCTGCACGAGCTGGACGCTCGAGGGTTCAAGAACGTGCGCCTGTGGAAGCGCGGCGTCAACGTCGATTTGTTCGGGCCGCGCCACCGGAACGACGCGATGCGCTCGCGCCTGTCCGGAGGCGAACCGGACAAGCCTCTGCTGCTGTATGTCGGACGCCTTGCCGCGGAGAAAAACATCGAACGCGTCCGCGACGTGCTGCGCGCCGCGCCGGACGTCCGGCTCGCGATCGTCGGCGACGGGCCGCATCGGAACGCGCTCCAGCAGCATTTCGCCGGCACCAACGCGACGTTCACCGGTTTTCTGCACGGCGAAGAGCTGGCGCAGGCGTACGCATCCAGCGACCTGTTCGTCTTCCCGTCCACGACGGAGACGTTAGGTCTCGTCCTGCTTGAAGCGATGGCCTCGGGCTTGCCCGCCGTGGCCGCCGCGAGCGGACCGACGCAGGAGCAGATCGACGACGGGCGAACGGGATTTTTGTTCGACCCGCAGGATCCGAACGACTTCGTGGAGACGGTGCTTGCCGCGCTGCGCGACGAACGGAAGCGGCGCGAGGTCGGCGAGCTGGCGCATCGGACGGCGATGCGGTACGGATGGGACGAGCCGAGCCGGCAGCTGTTCGATTTTTACGGCGATGTGCTGCGACCGAAGGCGAAGCCGTCACCGCGGGTACGGGAAAAGGATGCATAACGATCGGCCCGAAGCCGGCGGCGGAAGGGACAGGCCTTGGTTCGCAATCGGTTCCTTCCTTGCGATCGGCGTCGCCAATGCGCTGATCGACATCGGTCTGCTCAATCTGCTCCTGTTCGCGAGGCCGACGACGGACCCGACTTGGCTATTCGTTTACAATACGGCTGCGTATGTGTCTGCCGTCGTAAACAGCTACGTGTGGAACGCCCGCATTACGTTCAAGCGGCACGCGACGTTCCGCTGGCGGGAAAAAATCGGTTTCGCGCTTCAGGCCGGCTTTGCGCTGTTGCTGAACAACGGCGTCTTCCTGGTCGGCGTCGCGGCGTTCGCCGCGGCGTCGACGTGGGGCGTCCCGGCTTGGACGCAGTACAACGTCGCGAAGGGGCTGGCGATGGCCGTTTCATCGGCGTCCAGCTTCCTTCTCATGAAATACGTCGTGTTCCCGGATCGGGCGGCGGCGCGGAAGAGGTTGAAAGGAAGAGCGGATTCATAAGAATCTGCTCTTTTTCATCGATATAGGATTTATAAGTTTCGCTGACTTCGGAACGAATAAATTCTATACCAAGAAAACTTCCGCTTGACCGCGGTCGCTCTTCTTGTAATTTACTTCGATAGAAGTTTTTCTTATGAGTTTGCATTGAGAGGCGCTTTAAACTATAATCGTTTTTGTTACAGATAGAATTTTAGGAGAAGGAAAGAGGGAACCAACTATGCAATCGTTGCAAGGGAAAACGGCCATCGTCACCGGAGCGGGCCGCGGCATCGGCCGCGCGACCGCGATCGCGCTGGCGAAGGAAGGCGTTCAAGTCGGCTTGATCGGTCTTACTGCGGCGAATCTTGAAGCGGTGGCGCAAGAAATTCGTCAGCTCGGCGCAAAGGCGGCGGTAGCGACCGCGGACGTGAAGGACCTCGCATCCGTCGAAGCGGCTGTCGCAAGCATCAAAGGCGAGCTCGGCCATGTCGACATTGTGATCAACAACGCAGGTACGGCGAAATTCGGCAAGTTCCTCGAGCTCACCCCCGAGGAATGGGAGAACATCATTCGCGTGAATCTGATGGGCGTCTACAACGTTACCCGCGCCGTGCTTCCGGAGATGATCGAACGCAAGTCCGGCGATATCGTGAACGTGTCTTCGACGGCGGGGGAGCGGGGCGCTCCGGTGACGAGCGCGTACAGCGCGTCGAAGTTCGCCGTGCTGGGCCTCACCGAGTCGCTGATGCAGGAGGTGCGCAAGCACAATATCCGCGTTACGGCGCTGACGCCGAGCACGATCGCGACCGATCTCGCCGTCGAGCAAAAATTGACGGACGGCAACCCGGAGAAGGTCGCGCAGCCGGAAGATTTGGCCGAGCTGATCGTAGCTCAGCTGAAGCTCAATCCTCGCGTGTTCGTCAAAACGGCCGGCCTCTGGTCGACGAATCCGTAATCCTTCGAATACACCGAAAGACCGATGCAGCGGCGATTCCGCCGACGCGTCGGTCTTTTTTTCGTTACATGCGCGCTTTCAGCAATTCGAACAATTCTTGTTTGTCGAACTGCACCGGACTTTGCTTGCTGTCGGCCGCGGCGACGACGTCGTCGACGTTCGCCTCCGTTACGCCGTACGTCCCCAGCCGCGGGATCGCGAGCCGCTCCGTCCATTCCGCCAGCGTTGCCGCTAGCTGAACGAGGCAGCCTTCCGGATCGTTCTCCGGATGGCCGGTCAACGCGGCGCCGACGCGCGCGTACTTCGCCTTCGCGACGGCGATTTCGTCCCCGCCGCCGTCGCCGGCGCGCAGCCGGTCCACGATGCGCCGCGTCGCTTCGGCCAGCAGCGTGCCGCAGATGACGCCGTGCGGGATCCCGAAACGCCCCCCGAGCGGACCGGCGAGGCCGTGCACGACGCCAAGCCCCGCATGCGCCAGCGTCGCGCCCGACACCATCGAAGCGTACGCCATCCGCTCGTGCAGCAGGACGTCGTTCTCCGCGTCGGTGCAGATCGGCACCAAGCTGCCGGCCGCCGCCTCGATGCCCGAGAACGCCAACGCATCCGTAATGGGCGACGCCTTCGTCGACACGTACGACTCGATCAACTGCGTCAGCGCGTCGAGACCGCTCGCGGCTTTCACGCCGCGGGGACAGCTGACGGTAAGCAGCGGATCGACGATCGCGGCGTCGGGGATGAAGCGGTCGTGGCGGATCGACCGCTTAAAGCCGCCCGGGATGGAGACGACGGCGTTCTTCGTCATTTCGCTGCCGGTGCCGGACGTCGTCGGAACGGCGACGAAGAACGCTTTATCGCCGCTATGGGGCCGGTAAAGCGGCTGCCCTTCCAAATAGTGGAGCACCGTGTCGCCGGGCTCCGTGCGCAGCATCGCCGCCGCCGCTTTGCCGGCGTCCAAGGCGCTGCCGCCGCCGATCGCGACGACCGCATCGATGCCGCGTCCGCGGTACGCGTCGGCGACGGCGTCGACCCACGGCGCGTCCGGCTCCTGGCGAATGTAGGCGATCTCGTACTCTACGCCCCGCGCCCGCAAAGCGGCTTCCGTCCGCGCCCACGCCTCCGCGTTCGTCCGCTGGAAGCCGCCCATCACGAACAAGACGCGCCTCGCTTGTGCGGGCAGCGCTTCGGGCAGCTGCGCGATCGATCCGCTGCCGAACCTAACGTTCGGCGTCCCGGCGAATTGGAACGAATTCATTTCAGCAACGACCCTTTCTTTGTCTTGTTTCTAAGCCGGTACTCTTGGTCGCTTTCTATCATACGCGTCTTCGGGCAGAGCATCAAATGCGGCGCTTGCGGCCGCGGGAAGCGGAATAGTCGGAGAAACTCCGACTATCAGCGGCTCAACAGCCGCGGGACGCGAAATAGTCGGAGAAACTCCGACTATTAGCGGCTCAACAGCCGCGGGAAGCGAAATAGTCGGAGAAACTCCGACTATCCCGCGGTACCGCCACGGTTACTCCCCGTTGGCCGCCTGGCCGAGGTCGGGGGTGACATCCCGGGAGTTCCGTCGAATACGACGCGGCCGGTTTTCAGGCCGCGAAACCCGCGGCGGCCATTGACCGGGGGAGCCGCAAACCGATGAACCGATCCGCCACGGAGCAAACCATCCCGCCGCCGACGCCCCGAAAAAAGCAGGAACGGCGCCGATTTTCGCCCGTTCGCAAGATTTGCGCATTCGTTGGAAGATGTATCGATTGTGCGTTTCGCCGGAGAACGGGTACGATGGGCGTACAAAAGAGAAGGGAGGGAATGAAGCCATGGCATCGACACCGATCCGCGCGGAACGAGGCGATCCGCTCCGTTCTTCGACGCCGCCGCGGCGCCTGACGGAGAACCGGTACTTGCGGAACATACGAAAGCATTGGATGCTGTATTTGATGATTTTGCCGGGGGTCGCGTTTTATATCGTTTTTAAATACGTGCCTTTGGCCGGCAGCGTCATCGCGTTCCAAGACTTCAAAATCTTCCACGGCGTTTTGGGCAGCCCTTGGGTAGGACTCGACAATTTCAAATTTCTGTTCACGTACCAAGACTTTTACCTTGTGCTGCGCAACACCGCGACGATCGCCTTGTATCAGCTGCTGTTCGCGTTCCCGGCGCCGATCGCGCTCGCGCTTTTGTTTAACGAGGTCCGATGGATGCTCGCCAAACGAACGCTGCAAAGCGTCTTTTATTTACCGCATTTTCTGTCGTGGGTCGTCGTCGGCGGCATCGTGTTCGAGCTGCTGTCGTCGCAGGGGATCGTGAATCAGCTGCGCGCGTTTATGGGCTACGAGCCGGTGCTGTTCATGCAGGAGGAACGGTACTTCCGTTCGATCGTCGTCCTGTCGGGCATTTGGAAAGAGGTCGGCTGGGGGACGATCATTTATCTCGCCGCCATTACGGGCATCAATCCGAATTTGTACGAGGCGGCCGTCATGGACGGCGCGAACCGGTGGAAGCAAACGTTGTACATTACGCTGCCTTCGATGGCTCCGACGATTTTGGTGCTGTTCCTCTTGAACATCGGCAATTTCTTAGAGCTTGGCTTCGACCAGGTGTACAACCTGCTGACGCCGATGACGTATTCGGTCGGCGACATTATTGAGACGTACGTGTACCGGGCTGGCGTGCTGCAAGGGCAGTACAGCGTAACGACGGCGATCGGGCTGTTCCAATCGGTGATCGGCTTCGCCCTGCTGTGGACGTTCAACCGGCTCGCGCGAAAAACGGAACAGGGGTTGTGGTAATGAAACTGACGCTCGGCGAAAAAACGTTCCAAGCGGTGAACTACGCGCTGCTGACGGCGGCCGCGGCGACGATGATCGTCCCGCTCTTGCATCTGCTGGCGATGTCGTTCAGCTCGCCGATCGCCGCAGATTCCAAAAAGGTGTTTCTGCTGCCCGTCGACGCGACGGCGGCGTCCTGGGCGCATATCCTGCGCAACGAATCGTTGTGGCAATCGTTCGGCATTACGGTGTACATTACGATTGTCGGGACGCTCGTCAGCATGCTGTTCTCGGTGCTGACGGCATACCCGCTGGCGCGCAAGGAGTTTCTGCTGCGGAAGCCGATCATGCTGGGAATCGTGATCACGATGATTTTCAACGCGCCGATGATCCCGTTCTTCCTGACGGTCCGGGAGCTCGGCCTCATGAACTCGCTGTGGGCGCTCATTATTCCGGGCGCGATCGGCACGTTCAACATGATTATCATCCGCACGTTCTTCATGGGCATTCCCGGAGAGCTCGACGATTCCGCGCGCATCGACGGCTGCAACGATTTCCGCATTTTGTTCCAAATTTACTTGCCGCTGTCGAAGCCGGTGATGGCGACGGTCGGACTGTTCTACGCGGTCGGGTATTGGAACACGTTCCAGCGGGCCGTGCTGTTCCTCCGCGATCCGCAGCTGTGGCCGTTGCAAATGAAGCTTCGCGCCTTCCTGCAGTCGCCGGAGGAGCTGGCCGCGGTCAATTTGTTCCTCGGGGACTACGATTTCAATACGACGACGCTGAAGGCGGCGACGATTTTGTTCGCGACGCTTCCGATCGTGTTGGTTTACCCGTACTTGCAAAAATATTTCGTCAAAGGGTCCATGCTGGGCTCGCTGAAAGAATAATAGGCGAAGGAGGAATATTTGATATGGAACAATGGGGTTGGAGACGATGGAAGCCGACGGCGGCGATCGGGTTGGCCGCGGCGATGGCGCTGAGCGCCGGATGCGGCGCGGGGGGCGCTCCCGCGGAAAAGGGGTCGGATGCGGCGGGCGACCATGCGGGCGGGGCGGAAACGCCGGTATCGATCAAAGTGTTCAAAAGTCATATGGGCGTGGGTACGATTCCCGGCAGCGACGATCCGCATGTGAAATACGTCGCCGAGCATACGGGGGTAGAATATCAGCTCATCACGACGCCGCCCGGCTCCGAGCCGGCGGAGTACGTCAATTTGATGATCGCGTCCGACGATCTGCCCGATATTTTGCGTCCAATCGGCGGCGTCGAGCAGACGCTGATTCAGCAAGGCGGCGCGCTCGCGCTCGACGACCTGCTGCCGAAATACGCGCCGAACGTGTGGAACAGCATTCCGAAAGAAGCGTGGGACATCGTTCGTTCCGCTTCCGAAGACGGCAAAATTTACTACGTCCCGAAAGTGTTCCTCGTGCCCGAGCGCGCGCCGCTCATCCGGAAAGATTGGGTGGAGGCCGTCGGTATGGACATGCCGAAGACGGTAGAGGAGTATAAGGAGCTGCTCCGCGCGTTCCGCGACAAAGACCCGAACGGCAACGGCCAAGCGGACGAACTGCCGACGACGGGCCGCGAATTCGGCCGCTGGATGGACCACTTGTTCGCGATGTACGGCGTCGCGATGTGGGAAGGGTACCCGGAGTGGGATGTGTACGACGGGAAAATCCAGTACGCCGGCGTCACGCCGAACATGAAAGCCGCCATCGCGTTCATCCGGGAGTTGTATGCGGAGAAGCTGCTGGACAACGAAACGTTCCTCAACAAAGGGGACGTATGGACCGCGAAAATCAACAACAACCTAGTCGGAAGCTGGTACCATTTGCCCGCGAACTTGCGCGATCGTTTGACCGCGATGCGGCAGGGCGCGCCGAACGCGTACGTCGCCGGGCTGCCGCTGCCGAAAGCCGAGGGCTTCGAAGGCTTCGTGACGCAGAAGAGCATGGGCGAGCCGGAGTGGGTCATCCCGAAAGCGTCCGAAGAGAAGGCGCCGGATGCGCTGAGGCTGCTCGACTTCTTTTATGATCCGAAGCACGAGGAATTCGTCCGGTTCGGCATCGAAGGCGTGCAGCATGAGGTCGTGGACGGGAAGAAGGTGCTCCTGCCGCCGGCGGACGACAAGCCGATCGGTCTTGGCATGCGCAACTTGACGACGGCGGAAGACATGGAGGTCCGCATTCAGCAGACGATTCCGGAAGATATGCAGCAGATGGTGCGCGACATTTTCGAAATTAGCACGGCGGACGCGCGGCGGATCGCGGGAGACGGCCTGCCGAGCACCGTTTACGAAGGATTCCCCGACATTCAATCGCACAAGCTGTTCCAAGAGTATTTGACGAAAATCGTGATCGGGGAATGGGATATCGAAAAATTCGACGAATTCGTCGAGCGCTGGCATCAAGCCGGCGGGGAAACGGTCACGCAGCGAGTGCAGGAATGGTACGAAAAGACGAAACAATAACGAACGGATCGCCGTAAGCTGACACGTCTGGGAAATTCCCGGAAGTCGGCGTCTGCGGCAGGATTACGGAGGCAGCGTCCGAAAAGCGGGGCTCAGCCGGACGAGACGGGGTTGGAAGCGTTTGCGATGCCCGAACCGTATCGCAGTATAATGGGATGATACTGTGAAAGGTGGACAACGGAATGATGCAATCTGTGAAACAATGGCTGGCGTATACGTTGACCAACACGCAAACCCGTCTCGTTCTGTTTTTGACTGTCTCCGTTTGCGTTATCATTTCGGGGGTCAGCTTGACCTCCTATTACACGTCCAAGTCCGTCCTGCAGAGCGAATTAAGCGAACCGCAGCACCAAATGCTCCAGATCAGCATGAATTTCATCGACGAGTATATCGAGAAAACGGATCAAATCGCCGTAACGGTCGCGCTGCATCCGAATGTTTACACGTTCTTGACGTCGGAGAACCAAAATTCGTACGACAACGTCAGCAAAATTTACGAATTCTTCGATACGCTGATCGCGAACACGTCGTACATCGACAGCATTTACGTGCACGATCTAGCGCGCGGCAGCTTCGTGGCGACGCCGCAAGGGTACAGCTCGAGCCGCGTAACGTTCGTCGATTCGCAGTGGGTGAGCGTCGCGGACGAATTCGGCGACGCCAAAATGCTGGTTCGCAAACGTTCGGTGCCTTCGGGCGCGGGCGTCCGCAACAGCGGCACCGAGCTGACGCTGTTTCGCAAAATTCTCATTCAAGGCGAATTCCGCGGCATCGTCGCGATCAATTTGAAGGAGGAAGAGCTGTTCGCCAAGCTTCATCCGCCGCATCGGTCCGGTTTGGAGCGTGCGCGGTTCATCGTCGATCTCGACGGGGAAACGCTGTATTCCGTCGCGGGCGGCGGCTTCGATCCGGAGACGGTGCGCGCCGCGCCGCAGCATTCGGAAGGGGAGGAGATCGGCGAGTTCCGCTACAACGGCGCCTCCTATTTGGTGAATCGGCTGGAATCGCCGCTAACCGGCTGGACGTACGTGTCGTACGTCTCCCAAGACAGCTTGCTCGCGCAATCGAAGCATGTCCGCAACGTCGTCCTGTCGGTGTCCGCTGCGGCGCTGCTCCTCGGCATAGCCGCGATCGCGTACATCCAATCGGTGGCGTTCCGCCCGATTCGGCGCATGCAGCGGCTGTTCAATCAGAACGACCGCGATCCGAACCGTTCGCCTGACGACCTCCTGCATTTGGAACGGCTGACGTCCGAGCTGCTGAGCGATCACGCCCAGCTGGCGCAGCTGATTCGGCAGACGATGCCGGAAGCGTCGTCGAAATTTTTGTACGACGTCTACATGGGCAACGTCCACAGCAAGCGGGAGTTGAAGGAGAAATGGAGCAGCTATTTCCACGGGTGGACCGATGCTCCGCTGACGTTCGCGGTGCTGTCGATCGACCGGTACGAAGCATGGTCGCGCCGCTATCCGACCGCCGACCATTCGCTGCTCAAGTTCGCGCTTGCGAACGTGATCGCCGAGCTGTTGGCGTCAGAATGGCGCGTCTCGTGCGCCGACTTCGGCAAGGATAAGCTGGCCGTCCTGCTGCAGCCGACGCGCGGCGGATCGGGGGCGCCGCAGGTGGAAGCGTTCGCGGACGCGATCGACGTCGTGCGGCGCATGCTCGGCTTCAGCGTGTCGCTCGGCGTGAGCGCCCCGTTCGCCGACCCCGGAGGACTGCGGCAGGCGATGCTGGAGGCGGAGAACGCGCTGGGCTATCGGCTGTTCCGCGGCTACGGCAGCGTCACGTTTTTCGACGAGGTGCTCGATCACGAGCTGGCGCCGGCTGCGGCGAAGGAGCCTTGGATCGACGATCTCGCCGCCGCGATCGAATCGGGCGACGAATCCCGCGCGCTGCAGGCCGTCGCCCGGATGGCGCACGAGCTGCGCGAGACGAAGTATTACCCGTCCGCGGCGCTGAAGCTGCTGCGGGGCGCCGCGGATCGGCTGCGCCGCATCGAGCAGCGCGGGGAAGCGGACGCGGAGGAGACGGATTCGCTCGAGGAGGTTGATACGCTATCGCTGGAGGAAATCGCGCAGCGGTTCGCAGGGCGCGCGTCCGCCTCGTCCGCACGCATCCGCGGCTTGATGGAACGCAAAGACTACGCGCTCTGTCAAAACATGATCGAGTTTATGAAAGGCCGGCTCGGCGAGCCGATCGGCATCCAGGAGATCGCCGACGCCGTCGGCGTCAGCGTCAGCCTCGCCAGCCAGCTGTTCAAGCAGGAGATGGACGACACGATTTACGGATACTTTACGAAGCTTCGCATGGACCGAGCCGGAGAGCTCCTCGTCGAAACGGACGAAAAAATTTCGGATATCGCCGCCAAGGTCGGTTATCAGCACGAGAACAGCTTTATCCGCGTATTCCGGAAATACAAAAACATTACGCCCGGCAAATACCGCGAGATGATGAAATACAAGCTCGAGGCGGCGCACGAAACGACCGCCGCCTCCGAGCTTCGAGGGAGGGACTACAACGTTGAATCGAAAGGAAATCGTCTCGCGCCATAATCCGGTGCTGACGAAGGCCGAGCCGCTCGCGCCGCTGTCGATCGGGAACGGCGAGTTCGGCTTCAGCGTCGACGTCACCGGACTGCAGACGTTCTACGACGATTACGAAACGCCGCTCGGCACGCAGTCGAATTGGGGGTGGCATTATACGGGAGGGAGAACGGTCTTCGCCGCGGACGATGCCGCGTATCAACGATTCGATACGTACGGCCGGCCGGTGCCGTATCCGATGAAGCCGGAGGACAAGGCCGAAGCGTACCACTGGCTGCGGCAAAACCCGCACAGGCTGCAGCTCGGGCGGATCGCTTTCCGCCTGCTGCGCAAGGACGGCGCGGAGGCGAAGCTCGGCGATCTGGAGAACGTCCGGCAGGAGCTGGACCTGTGGACCGGCGTCGCCCGCAGCGCGTTCGCGCTCGACGGCGTTCCGGTCGAGGTCGTCACGAGCTGCCACGCGAAGCGCGATGCGGTCGGCGTAAGCGTCCGGTCGCGGCTGATCGCCGAAGGGCGGCTCGCCGTCTTCCTGCGCTTTCCCGCGCCCGACATGACGCATACGAGCTGGTCGAAGGCGGTGTTCCCGGCCTGGGATCGCGACGACCGCCACCGAACGGTTGTCGAGCATGAAACGTCCTCGTCCGTCGCGCTGCGGCGGACGATGGACGAGGACGGCTACCGCGTCCGCTGGGACTGGGCAGAAGGACGTCTCGAGCGGACCGGCGTCCACGAATTTACGCTGACGGGGGCGGGCGGCGACGCGGAGACCCTCTCGTTCGCCGTCGGTTTCGCGCCGGACCGCGATCCCGAGCCGACGACTCCGGAGGAGGCCGAACAGACGAGCCGGGAGCATTGGACAGCGTTCTGGACGTACGGCGGCGCGGTCGATTTCTCGGGATCGCTGGATGCGAGGGCGTTCGAGCTGGAGCGGCGCGTCGTGCTGTCGCAATATTTGACGGCGATTCACAGCGGCGGCTCGCTCCCTCCGCAGGAGACGGGGCTTATGTATAACAGCTGGTTCGGCAAAATGCATCTGGAGATGCATTGGTGGCATGCCGCGCATTTCCCGCTGTGGGGCCGCCCGTGGCTGCTCCGGAAAAGCATGGATTGGTACAACGCTATCCTGCCGCTGGCGCAGGAGCTCGCTGCATCGCAAGGCTACGAAGGCGCGCGGTGGCCGAAGATGGTCGGTTTCGACGGCAAGCAAAGCCCGTCTCCGGTCGCGCCGGGGCTCATCTGGCAGCAGCCGCATCCGATGACGCTGGCCGAGCTGCTGTACCGGGCGGAGCCGAACCGGGACACGCTGGAGCGGTACGCGGACCTCGTATTCGCCTCGGCGGATTTCATGGTGTCGTTCGCCCATTGGAACGAAGCCCGCCGATCGTACGACCTCGGCCCGCCGCTCATTCCGGCGCAGGAGTGCCACCATATGCACGAGGGGAAAAATCCGCCGTACGAGCTCGAATATTGGAAGTACGGGCTCGAAATCGCCGTCCGTTGGGCGGAACGGCTCGGGCTGCGCGCGAACCCGATGTGGGCGAAAGTCGCCGGCGCGATGGCCCATCCGCCGCAGCGGGACGGCGTGTATCTCGCGCACGAGCTGTGCCCGGATACGTTCACGGCGAAAAACCGAGATCACCCGTCGATGCTCGGCGCGCTCGGGATGCTGCCCGGAACGCTGGTCGACCGGGAGACGATGCGAAACACGCTTGCGAAGGTGCGGGACGTCTGGCATTGGGAATCGGCGTGGGGATGGGATTTCCCGATGAGCGCGATGACGGCGGCTCGGCTCGGCGAACGGCAGGCGGCGGTCGATTTCCTGCTCATGGACACGACGAAAAATACGTACCTCCCGAACGGCCACAACTACCAACGCCCGGGGCTGACCGCCTATTTGCCGGGCAACGGCGGTCTGCTGATCGCGGTCGCGATGATGGCGGCCGGCTGGCACGACGGGAACGGGGAGCCGAATCCTGGCTTTCCGAAGGACGGGTGGTCCGTTCGCTGGGAAGGTTTGCATCCGATTTTATAAAGGGGGTAGCCGCATGGGCAAAGGCACCGTGTATCCTGCGGAATGGAAACGGTATTCGGATCGCTTCACCGGCATCGACGTGCTGCAGCTGACCGACTATAAAACGCACAGCTATCATTTGTATTTTACCGAATCCGGGTGGTATGCGAACGAACGAAAGCTGCTGTTCATCTCGGACCGGAACAACGCGACGAATTTGTACAGCATCGATCTGGACGACGGGGCGATCACGCAGCTGACGGATTACGAGAACAACGACGCTTTGGGCGCTTGCCTTCGTCCGCAGGGGGACGTCGCGTTCGTGAAAACCGGCCAAAACATCGCCGCGCTCCGGCTCGATACGCTGGAGGAACGTCCGTTGTTCGCGGCGCCCGAGGGCTACAAGATCGGCAATGTGAGCTGCACGGCCGACGGCCGCTATGTGCTGACCTGCCTGCAGGAAGATTTGTCGCACCGCATCCGCCTCGACTTGGGCAACGGCTACGTCGGCCATCGAGAGCTGATGGAGGCGGCGCCGCACAGCCGCATCTTGCGCATCGACGCGGTCACCGGCGATGCCGATACCGTGTACGAAGCGCATCGGTTTATTACGCACATCAACGCTTCGCCGACCGTGCCGCACTTGATCACGTTTTGCCACGAGGGGCCGTGGCATCTCGTCGATCACCGCATCTGGGGGCTGAATCTCGACACCGGCGAAGCGTGGAAAATCCGCGAACGGCTCGAGCCGCTGGAGAAGGTCGGGCACGAATTTTTTTATCCGGACGGCGTGACGATCGGCTACCATGGCTTTCGGGCGGACGGGACCAACTTCTTCGGGCGGATTCGGTATGACAACTCGGGGATGAAGGAGACGGATTTCGATTTCGACACATGGCACTCCCATGCGGACGGGTCCGGTCTCGCCGTCGTCGACGGCAAAGGCGACGTGAGGACGCTGTGCGTCTGGAAGGAAGCGGACGGCGCGATCGACGGGCCGCGGGTGCTGTGCGAGCTGCGGTGCAGCTTTCATTCGCAGAAGGTGCACGCCCATCCGCGTTTTACGCGCGACGGGTCGAAGCTGTTGTTCACGAGCGACAAGAACGGGTACGCTAACTTGTATATGGTGGAGATGCCGGACGCGTTCGAAATGCTGCCGAAGCTGGAGCCGGCGGCGAAATAAACACGTAAGGAGCCGGGCTTCGCAGCCGGCTCCTTACGTGTTTTTTTAAAAGAATCGGCTCAGCGCCGCGACTTGTCTTTTGATCAACTGCGCGAGCAGCCTGGCGATGGCGTCCGCCCCTTTGCGCGTAAAATGCGTTAGATCCGTACCGTTCACGGAAACCATGAACAGCGTTTGCGCCTCTTCGAAGCCGATTTCTTCGTAATATTTTAGGCTGGCGGACATGAGGTCGACGACCGTCGTCCGCGTCTCCGCGCCGACCTGCTTCATCGCTTCGCAGTAATCGGGGAAGTCGTTCATAAAGCGCCCGTCCTCGCCGAGGTGCAGGCGGCCGACGGGGGTGATCAGCAGCGGTACCGCTTGCCGCGATCGGGCGCCTTCCACGTACTGCTTCAAGTACGATTTGTATTGCTTATACGGCTCGGTATAGCGATCCGGCCGGCTTGTCGTTGCATCGTTATGTCCCATTTGCACCCATATGTAATCGTACGGGCGAATGTCGGCCCAAATCGCGTCCAGCCTGCCTTCCTCGATGAACGTCTTCGAGCTGCGCCCGCCGATCGCGCGATTGTCGAAGCGGACGTCGTCGGTCGCGTACCGGTCGATAAACTGTCCCCAACCGCCTTGCGGCGCTTCCGCTTCGCTATAGGTTTGAACCGTAGAATCACCTGCCAAATACACCGTAACCATAGAAACCCCCTGCCGATTGAAAGAACATGGTGAAGTGCCAACGATTAGAATACCTTAACGGCACCTTGGATTGCAATCTTAAATTATTGCGCGGGTTGGACTCTTTTGTCGGCCGACATTCATGCACCCCATGGACAAAAATATGCAATTGCGCGAAATTCCCGCTGCGTTCATAGTAGGTTATGGAATGTAGCTGAACTGCTTGGAGGAACGAATCAATGTTGAAGCGTGCCAGAGAACGATTTATGGAGCCTTCGGGAGAGTTCACGCCGATCCCGTTTTGGTTTTGGAACGATGAATTGAAAGAAGAAGAACTGATCCGTCAAATTCGCGAATTTCGCGCGAAAGAGGTGGAAGGGTTCGTGCTGCATCCGCGCATCGGCATTCCCGAAAGCATGCCGTATTTATCCGATGCGTTCATGGATTTGGTGGAAGCGGCCGTCCGCGAAGCGGCTAATTTGAACATGAAGGTCATCTTGTACGACGAAGGGATGTACCCTTCGGGCGCGGCGAACGGCGAGATCGTGCGGCGAAATCCGGAGCTGGCGAGCCGAGGGCTGCGCAAATTGGAGCATGCCGCGCGCGGTCCCGTCGAGTGGGAAGTTCCGCTGGACGAGGATGCGGGCGACCGGCTCGTATCGGTCCAAGCGGTCCGCTCCGCCGGCGAAGGGGCGGTGCAGGCAGAGAGCGCCGTCGTCCTTGCGCCGGAGAACGGCCGCGTGCGATTCGCTCCGCCGGACGGGGAAGACTGGCTGCTCCTCGCGTTCGTCGATTCGTATTCGTTCGGGACAATCCGGGGCATCCATTACGGCCAAGACGACGGAGAACCGAATGCGCCGCGCGCCGCGGATTTGCTGAACGAAGACGCCGTGAGCGCTTTTATCGAGCTGACGCACGAGCGGTATTTCCGCCGAATCGGGGCGTATTTCGGCTCCACCGTCATCGCGATGTTTACCGACGAGCCGGATTTGCTCGGGCGCGGGCATCGGAAAGGGATGCAGCCGTGGACCGCAGACTTCTTGGACGATTACCTCGCCGCGGGCGCACGGATCGAAGAGCTGGCGGCGCTCTGGTACGATGCGGGCGAGCGGACGGAGACGATTCGCGCCATGTATCGAAAGACGGTTCGGGAGCGGATGGAGCGCGTTTATTACAAGCCGCTGCACGATTGGTGCGAGTCGAAGGGCATCGCGCTGACCGGTCACCCGGCCGCGAGCGACGATATCGGGTTGCTCAACTATTTCCATATTCCGGGCCAAGACGTCGTGTGGCGATGGGTCGCGCCGGAAGAGGAGAAGGGCGTCGCCGGGCGCCACTCCACGTTGGGCAAATGCTCGTCGGACGCGGCGCGCCATCGCGGACGGCGCCGCAACTTGAACGAGTGCTTCGGCGTATGCGGCACGAACCACAGCTGGTCGCTGACCGCCGACGATCTGAAGTGGTACCTCGACTGGCTGTTCGTTCGCGGCGTCAACCTGATCAGCCCGCATGCGTTTTATTATTCGATCGAAGGCAAACGGCTGTACGAACGCGGCCCCGACGTCGGCCCGAACAATATTTGGTGGCCGGAGTTCGCCAGGTTCGCGCGTTACATCAAACGGATGAGCTGGACGATGACGGACGGCCGCAACGTGACGAACGTCGCCGTGCTGTGTCAAGCCGACCGGCTCCCGTGGGAAATCGCGAAGCCGCTGTTCGAGAGGCAGATCGAGTTCAATTATGTGGAAGAGGATCTGCTCCAGGAAGGCGTCGAAGCAGGAGAAGGGGCCATTGCCGTCCGCGATTATCGGTACGATACGGTACTGTACGATCGCGGCGCGCTGCTGGAGCCGGCGACGCGGAGCGCGCTGGCATCGTTCGTCCGCGCGGGCGGCACCGCGTTGGAGTGGGCCGGCGGCCCGGGGTCCGGCGCTCCGGATCTCGGGCAGACCGCGTTCGAATCGGTCGAGGAGCTCGCCGAAGCGGCGGAGCGGTTCGCGCTGGGCAAGCCCGCGCTCGCGCCGGCGGCGAAGGAGCTGCGCATCAGCCACGTCGCGAAAGACGGCGTTCATCTGTATGTAATCGCGAACGAAGGCGAGACGCCGTACGACGGCACGCTGACGATCGCCGAACAGGGGCGCACGGAGCTGTGGGACGGCTGGAACGGAACCGCGGCGCCCGCGGCCGCGCGGCCGAACGGTACGGGAACGGACGTCCGGCTTCGGCTCGAACGGCGGGAATGCCTCGTCGTCGCCGTCGATCCGTCGCAGCCGCTGGAGACGCGGGAGGCGCCGTCCGTTCGGCTCGCGCGCCGCGTCGTGCTGACGGACGCATGGTCCGTCGAGGGCCGCGGCCGAGTCGAGCTGTCCTCTTGGACGACATGGGAAGACATGGAGCACTACTCCGGCACGATCATCTACGAGGCTGATCTAGATTGGGATGCGTCGGCCGACGCGTTCGACGACATCGTGCTGGACCTCGGCGACGTGCGCGAGCTGGCCCGCGTCGTCGTGAACGGGCACGAGCTCGGCGCCCGTCTATGGGGACCGTACCGGTGGTCCGTGAAGGATCGGCTCCAGCCCGGCGCCAATCGGCTTCGCGTCGAAGTGACGAATTCGCTCGCGAACCGGTATGACCGCGCTTCGCTGCCGTCCGGTCTGCTCGGGCCGACGTTCGTCAACGCTTATACGTCGCAATAACAAGCAAGGAAGACCTCGCAAGAGGTCTTTTTTTTCGCCTGGCGGACAGCAAAATAAGTCAAGGTTCTGCCAAACGGGGCATGAAACGCGTAGAGCGGAAGACGGGCTCAGCGGAAAATAAAAAGAGAGTGTCCGGAAAGGGGAACGCACATGCGAACGGCAACGGATCGAAAATACATTCTGACCATGAAATACCCCGCCTCGTGGTGGAAAAATAAATGGCGCGATGCGCTGCCCGCGGGCAACGGGCGGATCGGCGCTTCCGTGTACGGAGCCGTCGGGGACGAAACCGTGCTGATTAACCACGCGGAACTATGGCATTGGGGCCGGAAGGACGAGCTGCCGGACGTTGGTTACACGCTGCCCGAAACCCGAAGGCTGATGGACGAGGGGCGGTATATGGAGGCCAACTGGCATTTGACGAGCGCGTTGAGACAAAAGGGATACGCGACGACGCTCGCTTCGCCCGTGCCGCTCGCCCATCTGCTGCTGACGATGCATGTCGAGCGCGCGTTCCGTTCGTACCGGCGGGAGCTCGACATGAGCACGGGCGAAATCGCGGTGTCGTGGCGGGACGGCGGCGCGAGGTACGCGAGGAGGCTGTTCGTCTCGAGGGCGGACGACCTGATCGCTTACACGATCGAAGCCGATCAAGCGGCGATCGACGCCCTGCTGCGCCTCGACTTTCCCCCAAGCGACAATCCGAAGTGGAACGAAGCGTTGGAGGAGAGGCGGCAGACGATTGCGCGCGAGGCGGACGGCGAATTTCTCTGTTACGCGGCGGCGAACGAAGACGGGCGCGATTACGGCGCCGTCCTGCGGGTCGTCCTCGCGGACGGCGAGGCGGCGCGAGAAGGGGACGGCATCCGCATCCGCCGTTCGTCTCGCGCGCTCGTGCTCGTGAAGCCGTTCGCGAACGGCGAGCGCGGCCGCGATTGGAGGCGTCTCCGAGAAGAGCTGTCGGCGATCGAACACGGCTACGAGCAGCTGCTCGAGCGGCATGCGGCGCTGCACGGCGAACTGTTCTTGAGCGCATCGCTCTCCCTCGGAGCCTCCGGTGCCGAGCGAGAGCGCTCCAACGAAGAGCTGCTGCTGGACAGCTACGAAGGAGAAGCGCCGGCCGCGCTCATCGAGAAGCTGTGGGCGTACGGCAGATATTTGTACATCTCCGCCACCCGGGAGGACGGCCCGCCGATGCCGTTGTACGGCCTATGGGGCGGCGATTACCGGCTCATGTGGTGCCACTACATGGCGAACGAAAACATCCAAATGATGAATTGGCATGCACCCGTCGGCGGTCTCGTCCAGCTGACGAAGGCGCTGTTTCGCCATTACGACGGCCTCATGGACGCGTTCCGGGACAACGCCCGCAAGCTGTACGGCTGCCGCGGTATCTACATTCCCGCCGGCACGACGCCGGGCATCGGCTCGCCGAACCAAATCGTCCCGGTCATTCTGAACTGGACCGGAGCCGCCGGCTGGCTCGCGAGGCATTACTACGAATACTTTTTGTTTACCGGGGACCACGACTTTCTGCGCGACACAGCCATGCCGTTCATGCGGGAGGCGGCGGCGTTCTACGAAGACTTCCTCGTCGACGATGCGAACGGCAATTACCGCATGTACCCGTCGGTGTCTCCGGAAAATACGCCCGGCAATCATATGCCGGCGCCCGGCGAGCCGCTCGACCATCCGATGCCGACGGCGATCGACGCGACGATGGATTTCGCCATCTTGAAGGAGCTGCTCACGAATTTGATCGAAGCCGGGCGGCGGATCGGGGCGGACGCGGACGATGTCGAGCGGTGGGAACGGATGCTGCGCCGCATTCCGCCGTATGTAACGAACGAAGACGGGGCCGTCCGCGAATGGATGCATCCGGACTTCGACGACCGCTACGACCACCGCCATCTGTCGCACCTGTATCCGGTGTTTCCGGGCCGAGAGGTGACGCGGGAGGACGACCCGGAGCTGTTCGATGCGTTCGAAATCGCCGTCGGACTGAGGCGCATCGGCGCCCAAACCGGTTGGTCGCTCGCTCATATGGCCGCGATTTACGCCCGTCTCGGCAGCGGGGAGAGGGCGGTCGAGGCGATCGATCTCCTGGCGCGCAGCTGCCTGATCGGCAACTTGTTCACGCTCCACAACGATTGGAGAGAGATGGGGGTCTCGATGAACAAGGCGCAAGCGCCGGTGCAGCTGGACGCAAATCTCGGGGTGACGAACGCCGTACAGGAGATGCTGCTGTACGTCTCTCCCCGGGTCGTTCGGCTGATGCCGGCGGTACCGGAGCGATGGAGCCGAGGCGAAGCGGCGGGCTTCCGGTTTTGCGAAGGAACCGTAAGCTTCCGCTGGGATCGCGGCGAAGGGCGGTTCGAAGCGGAGTTGACCGCGGAACGGGCGGCGGAGTTTACGCTGCTGCTGCCGGAAACGTTCGACGCGTATCGGGTTTCGGGCGAGGCGGGAACTAGCGTCGCGGCCGTGCCGAATCGAAGCGCCGCATACCGCATCTCGATGCAGCCGGGCCGAACGCTTCGCATCAGAGCGGAATAAACCGAAAAACCGTCCGGGCAGCATCGCTCGGACGGTTTTTCGCGGCTTTCGTAATTAATAAAAACGAACCAAATCCTTGATCTCGACGGCTTGGCCGGTTTTAAGCGAAATGTTCCCCGCGATGCCGGTCAAAATCGACATCGCGCCGTCGATATGGGAAGCCGACCGATGGAACGGGTCGTCCTGCGGCGTGCCGAACAAATCTTCGAGCAAAATCGGGTCTGCGCCGCCGTGGCCGCCGGCTGCATGCTCGAGCGGCACCTCGTACGGTTCGCCTTGAATCGGCTGCACGAAAATTTGCCGCACCTTCGCCGCGCCTTCGTCCGACTGCTTGCCGCCGGCGTTCACGTACGATTTCTCGCCGACATGGAGCTGGATGCGGCCCTTCGTGCCGTTGAACGCGACCATTTGCCCTTCCCATGGCGAATACGCGTGAAGGGAGTAGTTGAGGATCGCTTTATTTTTATACTGCACCAGAACGCTCATCGTGTCTTCGATCGAAATGCCGTCCCCGAAGACGCTCTGATCGCGCTGGTAGCCGTCTTCGTGCTCCGCGTCCAAATACATCGCCTTCAGCGACGGAGAGCGGTCGAGGTGGAGCGCGAACGGGTCGTCCTGCGCGTTCGGATTGCCGTAGGCGCGCTGGTAAAACTTCGTGACGCCTCGCTTTTCCGCGTTTTCTTTGCCGTAAAACAACAGATCGCCCATCGCGAACACCCGCTTCGGCTCCGTGGCGAGCCAGAAGTTGACGAGGTCGAAGTGATGCGTCGATTTATGGACGAGCAGCCCGCCGCTGTTCCGCTTGTCCCGATGCCACCGGCGGAAATAGTCGGCGCCGTGACGCGTGTCGAGCAGCCATTGAAAATTGACCTGCAGCACGTCGCCGATGACGCCGTCGCGAATGAGTTCGCGAATTTTCGTCGCGTGCGCGGAGTAACGGTAATTGAACGTCACCCGCACGTTTCGGCCGGTTCGGTTCACCGCGTCCAAAATGTCCTGGCACTTCTCCTCGTCGATCGTCATCGGCTTTTCCGTAATGACGTCGCAGCCGAGCTCGAG
The DNA here is from genome assembly GCF_035645195.1 of Paenibacillus sp. Taxonomy (NCBI): domain Bacteria; kingdom Bacillati; phylum Bacillota; class Bacilli; order Caryophanales; family Paenibacillaceae; genus Paenibacillus; species Paenibacillus sp. Next base: position 241,037 of record NZ_DASQNA010000041.1, read on the forward strand.
CGCGCGAATAATATACGTGTGGTGCGCCCGGTCGATCGTCGTCACGATGACGACGTCCGGCTTCGTCTCGAGAATCATTTGCTCGAACGCTTCCGCCTTGTACGTCGGCACGGGCCGGAAATCCGGGAATTTCTCCTGCAGACGCCGGTTGGCGTAATCCATCCTCGTCTGGTTGACGTCGCAGAACGCGACTAATTCGGACGTTTCCCGATACGTGCCGACGACAGCCTCATAGAAGAACCCCGCGCGGCCCCCGATACCGACGTGCGCATACCGCTTTCGTTCCCACATCTTGTATACCTCCCTCTGGAATTAATGCTAGAATAGTACAGGAAAAGTTGTATTTCTACGCGGATCATGCCGTTATTGCATAAACTTTGCATATTTTGTCCTTGATCTGCCCGGGAGGGAATCCGATTGCTGCATATCAGCCGCGTCCGCCGTACGGGGCATTATTCGATGACCGTCGACCATTTCCATGACGCCTACGAAATGTACTATTTACTGGAAGGCGAACGCTTCTATTTCATCGAGGGAGTGACCTACAAGATTCGAAAAGGGGACCTGGTCCTGATCGCGAAATACGACGTGCACAAAACGCTCGACACCGGCGTCCCCGATCACGAACGCATGCTGATCAGCTTCCGCGAATCATTCTTGAGCCGATATGAAGATCAGCTCCCGTTCCTGCTGTCCTGCTTTCGCCCCGAGACGAAGGTGCTGCGGCTGGACCCGCTCGCACAGCGGGACGTCGAGGACACGATGGTCCGCATGCTCGCCGCCAAGGCGCAGGGCGGAACGGGCGGCGACTTGATGCTCCAGACGCTGTTCGTTCAGCTGCTCGTCGCCGTCGTCCGCGCATGCGAACAGCAGGCCGGCCAAGCGGAAACGGCGCCCGGCGCGGCCAGCCAGAAGATCGAGGACATCGTCAAATACATCAACGCGAATTACGCCCAGCCCATTTCTCAAGCCGACTTGGCGAATCGCTTCTACGTCAGCCCCTCGTATTTGAGCCGAACGTTCAGGAAAGCGACAGGATTTTCGTTCTCCGAATATGTCCAAATCGTGCGGGTCAAAGCGGCGCAGCGGCTGCTGCGGGAAAGCGGCAAGCGGATCATCGACATCGCCGAGATGTCCGGCTTCGACAGCGTTCCGCACTTCAACCGCGTCTTCAGAAAAATCATGCGCACGACGCCGAGCCAGTACCGGAAAAGCTTTGCGGGAAAGCATCCCGATTCACCCAAGCGATGAAATCCCTTCTTAATTTAGTGAAAAAAAGGTAATTGATGCTTCTGCGTCGAAAACGATTAAATATATTAAGTTGTATAATGACGCGGCGACGAAGGGCTGACTTTTCCGATGGAAAAAGTAAGAAGATGGAGCGTTCGAGTACCCAAAGAAATCATAATTACGCTGGCGCTGCTGCTGCTCCCGCTGGGGGCGACCGTCGTCGGGACAGCGCCTGCTCCTGCGGAATTCAACTTTCGCGGGGACATGGTTCCCGTCCGGGAGCTCGGGATCGACGGCAGCGTGTATTTCAGCGTGGTGGAAGGCGGCATCGTGAAAAACAGGTTCGAACGCTGGGTCTTGTACCTCTCCCACAGAGACCGAATTCGTCACCTCGAGTTTACGCCTCTCGAACGTTCCGAGGAGGAGTTGTTCGCCGAACAGATGTTTGATGAAGAGCCTTTGACGTCTGCCGTGCACGATGCCGTAGCGGCGGTTGCTCTGACCGTGGAGGACGGGAACGATGCGATTGCGAGTGGAGGGGACGCTTCCTCGAGGATCGACAATCTGCTTTCACAATTAGAGGGCTATTACGGCGATTCGCTTGGCTTGATGATCGCCCTTGGCATGTACGAAGAAGAGCAAGGTATCGACTTTTCCGGCGGAGGCGAACGATTGATCGGGGGCACCGGCGCTTTGGATCACGATGGCCGCGTCGGCTCCGTCGGCGCTTTGAAGCAAAAGTTGTTAGGGGCGGCGGATGCCGGAATCGACGTCTTTTTCATTCCGGCCGATACCGATACGTTAGGCGAGTGGGGTAACGAAGCGGAGGCGCAGCGCATTCAGCGCGAATACGGCTTGGATTTGCGGGTCGTTCCGGTAGCGACGTTGGACGACGCTATCGCTTATTTAAATCGAGAATAGGAGTTGACCGTATGACCAAGCCTTACGAAGTCTCGTATCCCGCGAAATCGATCGGCCGCATCCATCTCATTTTGCTGACCGTTGGTTTCGCGGTGAATGCGGCGACGGCTGTCTTCACCGCGATTTACGTTTACGACTTCGAAACGTATATGAACCTTTACTTCGGCATCGATCAGTCGCTCATCGTTTTCGCGACCGCGCTGTACTATGTCGTGCTCGCGACTTATTTTATTTGGCTTGTGCAAGTTCATGGATCGCTTCGCCGGCGGTACCCGGATTACCGGATTTCGAATGCCGGGGCGATCGTTCGAATGCTTCCGCTTGTGAATTTATGGGGGATCGGGAGCACGTTTTCCCAGATCGGCGGTTATTTGTATCGACGGCAAGCGGCAGCCCGCTTCGCTAAGCTCGTGCATGGTTTGATCGTTCCGCTGTATATCGTCGTTTTCGTCGGGAACTCCATCAACCGGCTGCTTCTGCGCAATCCGGAGGGAGCGAGCGATGCTCTGTATTTGACGGGAGCGGTCATCGACGTTGCGGCTATGGCCGTCTACCTGGCGATGACGCTTGCCATCGATCGCGGGCTTCGTCTGCATTACGCCGAGGCGAACGATCAGGAGTCCTCCGAACGGTCCGAACCCTTCGAGCCCTACGCAGCCTTCATAGAGCCGTCGTCCGCGGCATCTGTTCCGTCCGATCCGCGCTGATCAGGAACGCTTGGTAAGCATGCGTCGCATCGGAGGGCATCCGGTTCCTCGGCGCGGCGCTTTCAAATTCGGTATTGACAAGTCGGCGGAGCCGGTTGTATCTTTGGAAAAGAATAGCATAACGGAAACCACTAGGGGAGCCGCCGAGCGGCTGAGACAAGGAACATTCCTTGGACCCTTCGAACCTGATCTGGATCATACCAGCGTAGGAAAGTGGAGCAAGGTCCATTCGCATTGCATGTTTTGTACCGATGCCGATGAAGCCGCTCCATGGGGAGCGGCTTTTTTATGTTCTCGAGCGAGCCGGCCCCTTGGTGGATATTCCGAAACTTTTCCGAGGAGGAATGGATCATGAAATTTTCTGAACAGCTGCGGCAGGAAGCGGACCCGATTTTTCAGGCGATTTACGCTCACCCGTTTTTGCGAGGCATCGCCAACGGGCAGCTCGGCAAGGAGCAATTGGTGCATTACGTGAAGCAGGACTTCGAATATTTGAACGTGTATATGCAAATTTACGGACTGGGCATCTCCAAGTGCCGAGACCGTCGTGACATCGCTATGTTCCATGAGAAAATCGGATTTATTCTGAACAGCGAAATTCACCCGCACAACAATTTGTGCCGCGTCGCGGGCGTCGACTACGAGGATCTGCAAGGGTACCGGCTCGCGCCGACGGCGCTGCATTACACGCGCCATATGCTGACCGTGGCCCACCAAGGGACGCTCGGGGAAATTTACGCGGTGCTGCTCCCTTGCCCGTGGACGTACATCGACGCGGCGCAGCATATCGTCGACACCGTGCGCCCGGGACCGGAGCATCCGTTCTACGAGTGGATTTCGTTCTATGCGAACGACGAGATCCGCAGCGGCATGAACGAGCTCATTACGCGGCTTGACGCGTGGGCGGAGCAGGCGAACGAAGAGGAACGCGCGCGCATGCGGGAGCATTTCCTGCTGAGCTGCCAGCTGGAGTATATGTTCTTCGACATGGCGTACAAGGTCGAAGAGTGGCCTGTGGCGACGAACGACGCGTTCGTCCGTGCGTAGGGAGGAGGCGGCGCCGATGCGGGATTTTCGGCTTTACGCCATCACCGGCGAGGAGTTCCATCCGGGGCGGGACTTGTTGACCGTCATGGAGGAAGCCATACGCGGCGGCGCGGACATCGTGCAGCTGCGCGACAAGACGGGGAGCAAGCGGGACGTGCTGCGGAAAGCGCAGGCGCTGCGCGAGCTGACGCGGCGGTACGGGGCGACGTTCATCGTGAACGATCATATCGACGTGGCGCTCGCAGTCGACGCCGACGGCATTCATCTCGGGCAGGACGACCTGCCGATCGCCGAGGCGCGGCGGATCGTCGGACCAGGCAGGATTATCGGCATCTCGACGCATCGGATCGAGGAAGCGCGGGAAGCGGAGCGGGATGGCGCCGATTATATCGGCGTCGGCCCGGTGTTCCCGACGAAGACGAAGTCGGACGTCGTCGCGCCGGTGACGACGTCGTACGTGCGAGAGGTTGCGGCCGAAATCCGCATCCCGTTCGTTGCGATCGGCGGGATTAAGCTGCATAACGTCGACGAGGTGCTTCGCGCGGGGGCGACGCGCATTTGCGCCGTCAGCGAAATCGTCGGCAGCGCCGACGTCGCGGGCACGTGCCGGGCGTTCCTCGAGAAAATCGACCGAGCAGCGGAGATTGCAAGGAGGCGTTGACATGACAGAGGTTGCGCAAGGCTCTGGGACTGGACATGAGCTTGCGGCTGGGAATGAGGTAGTTTCGGAAGTGGCATTGATCGTGAACGGAGAACGCCGGACGGTGCGGGCGAAGACGATCGCCGATGTGATCGGCTTCTTCGGCCTCGAAGGCAAACCTGTCATCGTGGAAGCGGACGGCGCGATTTTGACGAAGCCGCAATGGGACGGCGCGCCGGTCCGCGACGGGATGCGGATCGAGCTCGTTCAATTCGTCGGAGGAGGGTAACGTGATGGCAGAAGATGCATTGATCATCGGTGGAAAAGCGTTGACGTCCCGTTTTTTTCTCGGCACTGGGCTGTTCCCGAATCCGTTCGTGCAGCGGGAGGCGATCCGCGCCTCGGGAGCGGAAGTGCTGACGTTCGCGATTCGGCGCGTCAATTTGGATGCGGCGGAAGACGATTCGATCCTGCAGCATTTGGAAGGCTCTTATACGTTTCTACCGAACACGTCGGGCGCTCGGACGGCGGAGGAAGCGGTCCGCATCGCCCGGCTTGCCCGAGCGTCGGGCCTGAGCGACTGGGTCAAGGTTGAAATCAGCGCCGATTCGCGCACGCTGCTGCCGGATCCGCTCGAGACGCTCCGAGCGACGGAGCAGCTCGTCAAGGAAGGCTTCACGGTGCTGCCGTATACGTCCGACGACCCGATCCTGTGCAAGCGTCTCGAGGAAGCGGGCGCGGCCGCCGTCATGCCGGGCGGCGCTCCGATCGGCACCGGGCTCGGCATTCTGAATCCGTATAACATCGGATTGATCGCCGAGCAGGCGCGCGTGCCGATCATCGTCGACGCCGGCCTCGGCTCGGCGTACGACGTCGCGCTCGCGATGGAGCTCGGCGCGGACGGCATCCTCATGAATACGCCTGTGGCGAAGGCGAAGGACCCGGTGCGCATGGCGAAGGCGATGCGCCTTGCGATCGAAGCGGGTTATTTGTCCCGTAAGGCCGGACGCATCCCGAAGAAGAAATACGCCAGCGCCAGCAGCGGGCTGGAAGAGCTTATCTCCGTTCCCGCGTCGGCCGGACTGCCGGAATGAGCCGGCGCGTCCTCGTGCTGGGCGGCGGCGTCATCGGCCTCTCCTGCGCGCTCGCCTGCCTCATGCGCGGGCACCGGGTCACGGTGCTGGAGATCGGCCGCTGCGGCGGCCAGGCGAGCGGCGCCGCGGCCGGCATGCTCGCGCCGTTCAGCGAGAACGTCGAGAGCGCCGACGACTTCTTCCGGCTCGGGTTGGCGTCGCTTCGGCTGTATCCGCAATGGGCGGACGACGTGAAGCGTTTGTCAGGCATCGACTTCGAGTTCGCTCGGAGCGGCAGCCTGTACGCCGCGTTCCACGGGGCCGACTTGCTCGCGCTGGAGAGCCGGCTTCGGTGGCAGGGCGTCTACACCGAGGCTGGTATCGTCGAAGGCGAAGCGCTGCGGCGATTGGAGCCGGGGCTCACCCGCGAAGCGGTCGCCGCGCTGCACGTGCCGGAGGAGTGCCATTTGTACGCGCCGGATTACGTGAAGGCGCTAGAGCAGGCGTGCCGGGAGCTGGGCGCGGACGTGCAGGAGGGGCTCGAGAGCGTCGACATCCTCGAATGGAAGGAGGATGTCGTGCTGCGGAGCCGGGACGGCCGGACATTCCGCGGAGAGCGGCTGCTGATCTGTTCAGGCGCCTGGGCGCAGGAGCTGGAGCGGACGTTCGGCCTGGCGCTGCCGATTTACCCGATTCGCGGGCAAATTTGCGCGTATGCGGCCGAGCTCGGCGCCGTGCGCCGCATGGTGTTCAGCAGCCAAGGCTACGCGGTGTCCAAGGCGAACGGCTCGCTCGTCTGCGGCGCCTCCGAAGACGTCGCCGGCTTCGACCGCTCCGTCACCGAGCGCGGTATCGCCCGGCTGCGGCGCTGGAGCGAGCGGCTGTTCCCGTTCCTCGCGGGCATGGAGCCGTTCCATCGCTGGGCGGGCCTGCGCCCCGCCACGCAGGACGGCTTCCCGCTCCTCGGACCGTTGGCGCAAGCGCCGCACGTCGTCTTCGCCGCGGGCCATTACCGGAACGGCATCCTGCTGAGCCCGATCACCGCCCGCATCGCCGCCGCCCTCGTCGACGGAGAGGCTTCGCCAGTGCCTCTCGGCACGTTCGCGCCGGGGCGGTTTTCGTGAAGTTCTGATTATTAACCGCACACGGTATTGGGTTGGTGGCATCAGCCGTGTTATTCAAGCTTATGAACTACGAGAACATGATATTAAACTGATCCCGCAAATACATGCGGGATTTTTAATTTTTCGAAATGTTCCTTTCCCTGGAAAATTGTATAATTTAATGAAGGTAATTATCCGAAGTTCGCGAATAGTTCTTGTAAAGGGAATTACTACTTCAGAAATAAGACGTTAGATGAAATTGCTTGAAAAAGATTGAAATTTGAGGTGTCTAATGTCTAAGACTATAGTAAGGATGATTGGTAGGATTATCATCTGGGTACTTAAATTAGATTTATTAATTCCCGGCGGCATAGGTTTTGGTTACCGTCCGTATTCAAATGAGGAATATAAAAGATTGGTAAGGGAACTGTTGGATAAGGATGATGAAATAGAGATAAAGATAAGCAAGGCAATTGAATCATTACAAAGCACATCAAATTTGCTAGGAGAACTAGATAATATCTTAAATGATAGGAAGGATAAATTGTCAAAAATACAAGAAGAGATTGAATCTCAATCGAAGCTTGTTAAGGATTATATGCAATTGGCTGAAATTGGGCGAAATAATGCTGAACCTATAATAAATTCCATTAAAAGCTCAGTAAATGAAGGGAAAAATCTCGAACGAATTATTAATTTTATTATTAGTATTGTGTCGGGAATACTAGTTTTCCTACTGGGATTTTATTGGAAAGAAATCATCGGTTTGTTTAGTTAATCGGAGAAGCAAGCAACTTCATCTAACACCGCATTCACGCATCGGGCCAGCTACACTGGCCCTCGGTAAGATCAATCGAGGGAGCGGAAGTAGCGGACAACCTCCTTCGGAGGTTCGTGAATGCAGAAGACGTTAGGCGAAAGATCGAAGATTAATTTAGTCAGGGCGGATTCAGTAATGCTTGAAGAAAAACTTATAGAAATTATGCTCATGAATCCCAGATCAGTCAGAGATTTAGAAGCGGTAAAGTCATTAAAGTTAAAGAACTGGTTCATTGCGGCGGGGTATGTCCGCAATCAAGTTTGGGATTATTTACACAACAATAAAGAGACTTTAATCTTTGAGGATGTAGATATCATCTATTATGAAGCAAGTGACATTACAGAGGGAACAGACAAGAAATATGAGGAACAGCTAAGAGCCATAAATTCAAATCTAAACTGGTCAGTTAAGAATCAAGCAAGGATGCACTTTAGGAATAACCATGAACCATATTTAAGTTTAGATGACGCAATGAAGCGATGGCCCGAAACAGATACAGCGGTAGGAATCAAGTTAACGGATCAGGGGAGAATCGAAGTAATCGCTCCTCATGGATTAGAGGATCTGTTTGAATTAAAGTTAAGGCAAAGTAAATATTGTGACGATCGATCTATTTTCATGAAGCGAATTTATGATAAGAAATGGTTAGATAGATGGAAACAGCTAAAGATAGTGTGATGGTAACTCAGAGATCCTTCACCTAACACCGCATTCACACATCGGGCCAGCTACGCTGTCCCTCGGTCCGCAGAAGTGAGTTCGAGGAAGTGGGTGCTGCGGACAACTCCCTACGGGAGTTCATGAATGCAGAAGCCGTTATCGGAAATTGCTGCAATTAAAGATAAGGAGAGAATGATATGAGAATTAACAAGAAAGTTTTTAATTATTCGAATTTGGAAAAAATACTATTCAATATAGATAGTAATACAGAAGCTTATAAGAGCCTTATCGCTGAAAGCAATTATATAAAAACTGTATATGAGAAATTACCGTTAAATGAATTAAAGATAATACTAACACATATAAATGCTGGAATCGAAGATGCAAAGAATGTAGATAAAGTGTTTACCTTAGCTGCCATCGGTGTTTCATTGTTTATTGCAATTAGTTCTTTATTAAATATATTAAATACTACAATTTCTTTTTTTTATTTATTATTTTCTACAGGTGTAATGATGTCAGTATTAATGTTTTCTAATAAGTTTATAAAAAGAATTAAAGAGTTCAGCTATTTAAAGGAAATAATTCAGCTTGTTATTAATGAAAAAATTATGTATGAGGATTCGAAGATGGCATTAAAATCCGATAACACCGTATTCACGCATCGGGCTGGCACCCTCGGTCGCAGACGCGGGTTCGAGGAAGCGGTTGCTGCGACAACTCCCTACCGGAGTTCGTGAATACGAGGAACGTTATACGACATAACCATTCTCGAAGTATGACTATACTTCTATACGTGGTAAAATATGTATATCAACTAAGTTATCCTAGGGGGGGGTTACAAGGTGGAACTCATTGAGAAAATAGAAATATCTTGGAGAAGAGTAAAAGCAGACAGAAGAACGGATTTTATTATTGGTGATTTTGAATATGAAGTATTTGATTATTATAAAAATGAATTGTTACAAGGAATTGTTGATAACATGTTGAAACAAGAAGAATATAAGCCAAAATCGTTAAGAACTATTAGAGTACCAAAAACATCCTACACAACAAGGCCCGGCTCTGTTCCTGAAATAGAAGACAGAATTTATTATCAATATTTAGTTGATGAAATAGCTGATGAAATTGAAGAGAAATTAGTCCCCGTCGAGGATAGAATAGTACATAGTTATAGATATAACAATAATAGAACATCTTCGGAAATGTTTTTAAAAGGAAGAGCCTCATACACAACGTTCGAGGGAAGAACAATTGAAATTAGTAATGATTTTAAATATGTAATAGTTACGGATGTATCTTCTTATTTCGAGAGAATTTATCATCATGAGCTGGAAAACACTTTAAGGGGTCTTGGGGCAACACCGACAATTGTTGAATCCCTTTGTGAGCTTTTACGAAAATGGCGGAAAGGAAATTCATACAGCATACCTCAGGGTATCTGGCCTTCTGATTATTTGGGTAACATCTATCTGGATCCTGTTGATAAATTTATGATGCGTAAAGGTTATGTGTACTGTCGCTTTGTTGATGATATACGAATTGGAGTTAATAGTTACTTAGAAGCACAAAGCGTGTTATTACTTCTTGAAGAGAAATTAGCTTCGTTAGGACTTACCCTAAATGATGCTAAAACAAAAATTATCCCTAGTGAACAGATCGAGGAGATACTATTTCCTCACAAACAGCGAATAGAAGAAATCAAGGACGAAATACGGTCAGCTAGCAATTTTTCTTTTAACCCTTATGTTGACTTTGAAGAAGAGGATGCCGATGATGAAGATGTTGATTTAACATCTGCCAGGGAATTATTTAGGGAGCAATTGAGCCTCGAATATCCCATGCCCTCAATAACTCGCTTCTGCTTAAAGCACTTAAATAATTTTCAAGATGAAGAAATTTTGGAGGATGTAATTAAAAATTTAGATAGGCTTGTAGTTGTTACACCTCAGGTAGTGGGCTATCTATATAGTCTGTATAAAATAGCTGATGAACAGGGGAAATATTATATCAGTAGTAGTATAGCATCATTTATTAAAGACGAATTAACAAATTACGATTGGCAAATCATGTGGTTTTTGCAATTAATGAGTAAGTTTAAATCTATTGGAACCGATGAGGTCAATTCAATTCGAGAACATATCATGAACTCTAATAAGGAGATCCACGATGCTGTTTTAATAAATGCTTTATTACTTTTAGGGAAACATGGGGACTCGGCTGACTACGAATGGATTTTAAGTTTATTTGATAAAAATTACTCTTCATGGGTTAGACAAGGGATAATATATTCGTTGAGAAATATGCCGAAAACTAAAAGAAATCATTTTTACGGCTATTGTATAGGCCAAGATACTAGAATAGATAAAGTTATAGATTTTATTAAAAAGAAATACTAATGAAGATTTACGAACATTTTTCCTTTAATGTTCGTCTTTGAGTTGTTTCGAAGAAGTTGGTTACGTCGTATAACACCGCATTCACACATCGGCCCAGCTACGCTGTCCCTCGGTCCGCAGAAGATCATTCGAGGGAGCGGGTGCTGCGGACAACCTTCTTCGGGGGTTCGTGAATGAGTAAGACGAGACGTTATAGGAAACCTCGGAGTGTACATAGTTCAGAACTACATCGTGAAGAGTAATTCGTGAATAGTTTCGCTTCGCGTTACTAAGATTAAATCATGAACAGTTACAGCTTCACGTAGAATAAAACATTTAAATAACGAACAAACATTCTGTGTCTATTAGGATATAAATGGTAGAATCATGAGGTACAATTGAATCTTGGGTGGGCATGGTTTCCTTCGAAAGGAGGTGAAACCATGGAGTTGAAAGACGCGATAACGATCATGATCCTCTTCGCATCCTTTGTCCTAGCTCTTTTAACATTCATCGGGAATAACTACAAGAGAAAGTAAAAACCCACCCCAGGTTCACGGCCGACAGGTGGGTTTTGTGCTTCTAACCTGGAAGGGCAACCCCGATTATTTCGGTGTAGATCTGAAGGAAGGAAATGGGGCGGATCAGGTCGAACTGATTCAGGAGCAAGCCAAAGAATCTGCATAAGGAGCACACCATTGAAATCTCGCACCCCACGTATAGCTGGTCGCGCCGCCGTCGTTGGCGGTAGCATTGCCGGGATGCTGGCCGCAAGAGTGCTGGCCGATGCGTTCGAAGAGGTCGTCGTAATTGAAGCCGACGAACTGCCCGAAGGCGTCGAGCCGCGGAAACGGACGCCCCAGGCGAATCATTCGCACGTGCTGCTCCAGCGGGGGCAGACGATCTTGGAAAAGCTGTTTCCGGGCCTGATCCAGCAATGTATCGATGCCGGCAGCGTCACGTCGGATTTTACCCGCGATCTCCGATGGTTCCATTTCGGACAATGGAAGCCGCGTTTCACCAGCGGTATTCGCGTCGTGCAGCAGACGCGCCCGTTCCTCGAGCATCATATTCGCGGACGGCTCAAGCTATACGGTAATATCCAATTCCTACCCAAAACGAAGGCGGCGGGACTGATCCTGTCCCCGGACGGCAGCCGGGTAGAAGGGCTGAAACTACAATCCGCGGACGGACAAGCGCTGCCGGATTTGCTCTGCGAACTGACGGTCGACGCTGGAGGGGCTGGGTCGCCGTGTATGCACTGGATTTCGCCCCAGCCCGCCGAGGAATCGCTACCTATCGATTTGTTTTACGCGACCCGGTTTTACCGCGATCCGGAAGAGAACAATCGGGATTGGACGAATTTAATGATCTCCGCGCGGCTGCCGAATCAACCGTATGCCGGCGTCGTGCTGTCGTTTGAGAACGGCCTCATGGGGGTTACGTTAGGCGGGTACAAGAAGGAGCCTCCGAAAACCGCCGAAGCATTCGCCGCCATCGCGGCGTCCTTGCCGCAGCCGGATATTTCCCGGTTTCTTCAACGGGCCGAGCCGGTCAGCAACATGCACGTGTACCGGATTCCGTCTCAAACTCGGAAACGTCTCGTCCCCGGCACGCTGCCACGGCGGCTCCTGCCGATCGGGGATGCGTACTGCCGGTTCGATCCCCTCTACGGGCAGGGCATGTCGGTCGCCGCGATCGAAGCCGATCGTCTATACGAGCTCCTACAAGGCGGCGAAGCCGATATCGACAGCGTGGTAAACCAATACCTGACGGCGTTGCCGACGCTGACGCAGGAGCCGTGGGACATGGCGCTGACAGAAGCGCTTCGCCACCCAGAAATTGCAGCCAGCCAAGACGTATCGTTCGTGATGAAGCTGATGCAGCGGCTCACCGAGCGCATCTACGCCGCATCGGCGCGGAACGAGGACGTTTACCTCGCGCTCGCGCAGGCGATGAATTTGACCGCGTCGTCGCGCATCTTTTTCCGGCCATCATTATTAGGTACAATCATGACGACACGTCCGAACAAAGGAAAACGCTAGGAGGAACAACAAGACATGCCGCAATTAATAACGAAAGGGATCCCCGTCGAAGCGATGCGGAGCGTCAGCGCCGCTTTGGTGGAGGAGCTCGCGAGCATTTGCGAATGCGGGACGGACAATTTCACGATCGACTGTCTCGCGGTCGAGTCCGTATTCGACGGGAAGCGGGTCGACACGTACCCGTTCATCGAGGTTGCGTGGTTCGACCGCGGCCGCAGCGTGCGAGATCGGTTCGCGGAGGCGGTGTACCGCCATGTCCGCCAGGCGGGCGTCCCGGAGCTGGAAGTCGCTTTCAAAACGTACACGGAAGACGCGTATTACATCAACGGGGTGAGCTGCGACGCATGAAATTCGTCGGATAAGCTTCCGTTTTTGTCGGAAGTTTACCCATCGATCGCATTGACCGCTCGTCCGTATTCAAGTACTTTGGTTAAGGGAACAAGAGAACGACGAAAGGGTGGAGGAGCATGACGGTTGGCGTTTTGGCGCATTTGTTCGGCTGTTTGCCGGTTCACACGCTGGCGGAGCAAGTATCGGCGAAAGGGTTCCGGCACGTGCAGCTGGCGTTATGGAAAGCGATCGACGGCTACGATTTCACGAAGCCCGGCAAGCTGAGCCCGGGTCTCGCGTCGATGATCGGGGAGGCGTTCGACAAACAGGGCGTGTCAATCTCCGTGCTTGGCTGCTACGTACACTTATACGATCGGAACGAAGAGCAGCGCCGGACGAACATCGAGCGCTTCAAGGAGCTGCTGCGGCATGCGCGTTCGTTCGGCTGCAGCATCGTCGCCGCGGAGACGGGGACGAATCCGGGCGGGGATTACAATGAACAAGATTGGGCTACCATGCGGAACACGCTGCGGGAGCTGGCCGAAGAGGCGGAACGCTGGGGCGTGTACGTCGGGATGGAAGCGGCGAACGGCCATTTGATCGGCACCGCGCCCGAGCTGAGACGCATGCTGGACGAAGTGCCGTCGTCGAATATCGGCGTCGTGCTCGATCCGGGCAACTTGCTCAAGACCAGCAACTTCGAGAAGCAGAACGACGTCATCGAGGAAGCGTTCAGCTTGCTGGGGGAACGCGTCATCGCGGCGCATGCGAAGGACCGGACGCTCAACGAGCAAGGGGAGCTGGTTACGGTACCGGCCGGCTTCGGGCAAATGAACTACGAACTGTACATGAAGCTGCTCAACCAGTATAAGCCGGGCGTCCAGATCATCATGGAAGAAGCGAAGCCGGATCAGATGGCTTTCTCCAAACAATATATCGAAAACATTCGGCAAAACGCCGTATAGCATACGGCCCTGCGTCCCGACGATCGTCGGGACGTTTTTACTTTTGATAATCCTTCGGCGTGGAGCCGGTCATCTGTTTAAAAACGCGGCTGAAGTAAAATTGATCCGGATACCCGACGCGTTCGCCGACTTCCTTCACCGGCATGTTCGGATAGTTGCGCAATAAATATTTCGCTTCATTAATTCTCAACGACATTAAATATTTCGAAGGCAGTTCACCCGTATACTTCACAAATAATTTGCTCAAATATGAACTATGGAAATTAAAATGTTTCGCGATATGCTCCAGCGTCAGCTCTTGGTCGAAATGCTCCCGCATGTACTGCTGGACGCGGTGGACGATTTCCTCCGGTGGGGAACCGGCGTGTCCGGCCAGCTTCCCGGCGTGCCGTTCCGAAAGGACGGCGTCGCGAATTCGAGAGAGCAGCTGCCCAAGGTCGTCCGCGGATACCGGCTTTAACAAATAGTCCGTTACCCCGTACCGAATCGCTTGCCGGGCGTATTCGAAATCGGCATACCCGCTCGAGATAACCTTCCGAATGCGCGGATAATGGGTATGGAGCGTTCGGATCAGCTCGATGCCGTCCGTGGCCGGCATCCGGATGTCGGTAATGACCAAGTCCGGCAGCTCCTGCGATACGATGTCGATCGCCGCTTTGCCGTTTTCGGCCGCGCCGACCACCTTCATGTGGGGGGAGGCGTTTTCAATTTTTTTAATTAAATTGTTTCGAATCAAATCTTCGTCTTCGGCGACGACGACCGTAATGAACTCCTCCACGCGCTCATCTCCCTTCCTTCCACGTGCCTCCGATTCGAATGGACGCGCCTCCGCCTGCACGGTTCGACGCTTCAAACAGCGTATCGGCGCCGTAAAGCAGCTTCAGGCGAATGTAAATATTCAGCAAGCCCATGCCGTTCAGCTCCAGCGTGGGAATGACGTTCGTCCGGTCGACCTCGTCCATCCGTTCCCGCAGCAGAGAGAGGCTCGCATCAGTAAAGCCCGGCCCGTTGTCGCAAACCTCCAGCGTCCACCGGCCGTCAGCCAGCGTTCCGATGACCTGGATGCGCCAAGGGGGCTCGCTTTTGGTGGCGAATTTCAGCGCGTTCTCGACGAGCGGCTGAACCAGGAGCTTCGGCATGTGAAGCTGGAGGAGCGAGTCGTCGATCCGAAACTCGTACTGCAGCTTCTCCCCGAACCGGATTTGGTTGATGTCCAAATATTTTCTCGTATGCATCAGCTCGGTCGACAGCTTGACGGACGATTCGTCCGAGGAAAAGTACCGCAAAAAATCGGACATATTTTCCGTCATCCGCACGATTTGGGCGTTCATGTTTTCCTCCGCCATCGCATGAATCGTCGCCAGCGTGTTGTACAAAAAATGCGGATTCATCTGCGATTGCAGCGCCAGCAGCTTCGCCTGGAGCTCTTGGGATTGGGAAAGCAATAAATCATCCATCGACTGCTTTAATCGCGCTCGCATGTTGACGAAGGACTGATGAAGCTGATCCATTTCGCTCAAGCCGCTGCTTAATTCCGCGCTGATGAGACTACCGCTGCCAATGTCGTCCAGTCGAATGTTCCGAATCGTCCGATGCAGCTTCAAGAGCGGCAGCGTGATGCGCCTCGCCGCCGCGAACGACAGCGCGATCGCGAACAGGAGGACGCCGACGGCGACGAGGACCGTCTGCTTCGCGAACCGGGAGAGCGGCTCCAGAAGCTTCGCCTCGGAGACGATCAGCATCGTCGTCCAGCCCGTCCGCTCGGAGACATGCGCGGAGACGAGCTCCCGCTCGCCAGTGCGCGGATTGACGAGGGCGAAGTTCCGCCCGGAGTCCGCAGCGTTCGTCCCGAGCACGGAGAAATAGGAGGAGAACGCGTCGCCCGTTCCGTCTATCGGATAAATGAGGCGGCCTTGCTCGTTAAACACCAAGACGTTCTCGCCGTTCGAGCGGGATCGGACGATTCCGATAGCGTTTTCAAAAACCTTGCTGTAATACTGCTTCACCTCCACAATGGCGATCGGGACATTGTAGCTGTCGTAGATTTGTCGGAACAGCGAAATCGAGTACTGCGCCTCGCGCGAAGAGCGGAACCGGGACATGTCCTCGTCCGGCACCGGAGGGTGGATATATTTGCCCTTCGTGTTCGTCATGACCGTATGGAACCAAGCTTTCTCGTCGGGCCGGTACGAGCGTTCGCCGTTATCGAAGCCGTTGCCGTACATCATGCCTTGGAAGTCGTACAAATACAGCTGCTCCACCGGACGCGAAGGGCCGACGACGGCGGTCAAAATATCGGTAAGCTCCTTGCCCGCTTCGACCGTACCGGCCGTTCGGGCGGAGGGGGACCCCGAGGCGGCGGACGTCTCGAGCTCGGCAAGATATTTGCGGAAGTTGTTGCGGACGAGGTTCGAGTACATCACGTTCAAGGCGACGTCGTCCATCTTCTGGATCTCCGCGTCGATGCTCTCCTGCAGCGACTGACCCATGCCGCGCAGCGCCTCGGCCGCGTTGCGCCGCAGCAAATCGGAGGTCCAATGGTAAAACCAGAGCACAAGCACCGTAAACACGATCACGATGATCAACGTATAGGTCAGGAACAAAATCGAGCGTATATTTTTGAATTTCAGCAGCATGGCCCGCCGCCGTCACCGCCTCGCATCGGCATTTTTTCTCATTCTGCTCCCGCTTCGCCACTTTTGTCAAAGCTTTCTTTGCGCAGCGGCTAGTCAAAATAATACATAAAAACGGTCGGAAATCTCCATGTTCGCAAGAATGTAAGCGCTTTATGATTGTAGCGAGAACCGATTCGTAAAGGGGATGAAAGAAATGAAAAGAAAATCGATGCTGCTTACGCTGTTGACCTTATGCGCGATGATCGTTACGGCATGCGGAGGAAGCGGCGCCGCGCCGGAAGCCGCTCCTTCGAGCGGCAGTGCAGGCGCCGAGACCGGGAGCGGCAACGCGGCCGAAGGCAAAAAGAACGTTACGCTAACGTACATCGCCAGCCAAGGATGGATCAAGGACGCCGAAATGGAGCTTGCCAAAAAGTTCGAGGAAGAAACCGGCATTAAAATCGATTATCAAATTATCCCTGCGGACCAATATTTCAACGTGCTGAAAACGAAGCTGAACGCGAAGGAAGGTCCGGACATTTTCGGAGGACAGAGCGGGAAGAGCGAGATTCAGTTGAACTACAACGTCGAAGTAAACGCGGTCGATCTGAGCGATCAAGAATGGGTGCAGCGCGAAGATCCGTTAAGTCTCGAGCAGCTGTCATTGAACGGCAAGGTGTATGCGCTTACGATCTGGGACACCTCCGGCAGCTTCATCGTGACGTATAACAAAAAGATTTTCGAGCAGCTCGGTCTCGAAATTCCATCGACGTACGAGGAGTTTAAGCAAATTTGCTTGAAAATTCAGGAGGCCGGCATCATCCCGCTGTACGAACCGATCGCCGACGGCTGGCACCATGTGCTGTGGTTCGCCGAGCCGGGACCGCAGTACGACAAGCGCGAGCCGAATTTGTACAATGCTCTGAACGAAAACAAAGTCAAATTCGAGGAAAGCCAAGTGATGCTCGAATCGCTGACGCAGCTGAAGGAAATGTACGATCTCGGCTTTTTCGGAGACAACGCGTTCTCCGATACCGGCGCGGAGACCGCGAACAAGCTGGCGAGCGGCGAATACGCCATGTCGCTCTCCGTGGCCAGCACGGTGAACGATATCGTCAAAGCGAATCCGGAGCTCACGCCGGACGATTTCGGGTTCTTCGTCATCCCGCTCGCGGACAATCAAATCTACTACATCAATCCGGGCGGCCCGAGCAAATTCATTTACTCCGGCTCCAAACATATCGAAGAAGCGAAGCAATATTTCGCGTTCTTGGCGAAGCCCGAAAATCTCCAGTACATGCTGGACAACGATCCGACGATCGCCAACTTGAACTTCCCGGGCCTTAAAGACAAGTACACGCCGGCGCAAAAGGAGCTCTTCGAGCGGTATCCGACGAAAGGCACCGACATTCAAAACTACGTCAATTACGTGAACCCGCAATGGATGGACATCGGGAAAGATTTGGTGGCGATGTTCAGCGGCGCTTCCGAGCCGATCGACGTGCTGCGAAGCATCGATAAGCGGCGGGCCGACATGGCAGGCGTGGCGAAAGACCCGGCGTGGTCGAAGTAATCGATACAGAGTGGAGTTGGCGCGCACGTGATCCGAAATAAAATTTACCCGCTGTCCTTCGCGGCCGGCACGCTCGTGCTGTATCTCGTCTTTTTCGTCATCCCGGGCCTAATGGGGTTCTACTATTCGTTCACCGATTGGAACAGCTATTCGAGCGAGGTCGCCTTTATCGGCTTGGACAATTTCCGGAAAGTATTCTCGTCGAATGAGCACTACCTCAGCTTTATGACGAATACGCTCGTCTTTACGTTCGCCACGGTCGTCCTGAAAACGGTGCTCGGGCTGGCGTTCGCGCTCATGCTGAAGGAAGGCGTGCGGCTGCAGGGGTTCCACCGCGTCATGATCTTCATGCCGGCGATCGTACCGATGCTGGTCGTCGGCCTCATTTTCAAATCGGTGCTGCATCCGCAAACCGGCTTATTGAACGAAAGCTTGCGTTGGCTCGGACTCGGCGCTCTAGCGCAGAAGTGGCTGGTCGACGTGCAGTGGGCGTTCAAATCGATTATCGCGGTCGATGTGTGGAAAGGCGTCGGCTACATCATGATCATTCTGCTCGCCGGACTGCAGTCGATTTCCCGAACGTATTACGAAGCGGCGGAAATCGACGGGGCGAATGCGTGGAGCAAGCTCGTTCATATTACGCTCCCGCTGCTGACGCCCGCGCTGGTCGTGACGACCGTATTGAATCTGCTGCACGGGCTGAAAGTATTCGAGGTCGTCTATGTACTGACGAACGGCGGTCCGGGATACGCGACGGATGTGTTGTACACGACGATTTTCAAGGAGTTTTCCACGGGACGGTATGGCCTCGGGACGGCGCTGTCGACGCTCTTGTTCCTCGTAATGACGGTATCGGGTTATTTCGTCATACGTTTAATGACGCGGAAGGGGGCGGTGGAACAATGACGGCGCATTGGAGTTTGCGGTTGCTGCGAAATGGCGTCGCCTGGGGCCTAAGCGCACTGATGTTCATTCCGCTGCTGCTCGTCGTCGTGAATTCGTTCAAAGACCAGATCTCCGCTAACTCGATGAGCATGGCGCTGCCGACTCGGCTGGAATGGAGCAATTACTTGATCGTGATCGAACAGGGGAAGCTGCTGGAATCGTTCCTGAACAGCCTTTTGTACACGAGCACGTCGACTGTGTTCGGGCTGCTGCTTTCCGCGATCGCGGCGTACGTATTCGCTCGAAACGCGACGAAGCTGAACCGGTTCCTGTATTTCTTCATTATTATGGGGATCGCGATGCCGACGAACTTCGTCACGCTGACGAAAGTAATGCAGCTTACGCAGCTAATCAATACGCAGCTCGGCATCATCGTGCTGCTCACGGTCGGGACGATCCCGTTCAGCGTGTTTCTCATTTACGGCTTCGTCAATTCGGTGCCTAGAGAGTTAGATGAGGCGGGGATCGTGGACGGCTGCCCGCCGTTCAAGCTGTTCGCCTGGATCGTGCTGCCGCTGTTGACGCCGGTGCTCGTGACGGTGGCCATCTTGAATTTTATGGGCGCTTGGAACGAGTTCGTCCTGCCGCTGTATTATTTGAACGATTCGAGCAAATGGCCGATGACGCTGGCCGTGTACAATTTCTTCGGCCGCTTTCAAGTCAATTGGAATCTGGTTTCGGCGGACATCGTGCTTACGACGCTTCCCGTTATTATCATTTATTTGATCGGGCAGCGGTTCATTATTGCAGGGATGACTTCGGGATCGATCAAAGGCTGATTCCGGCGCGCAAGGAGGATGCGGACGATGAACCTACATTACGAGAAGCCCGCCCGAGCGTGGACGGAGGCGCTGCCGGTCGGCAACGGCCGGCTTGGCGCCATGGTGTTCGGCGGCATCGAGGAAGAGCGGATGCAGCTGAACGAAGATACGCTCTGGTCGGGCGCTCCGCAGGAGTGGAACAATCCGAAGGCGAGGGCGGCGCTGCCGGAGCTGCGGCGCCTGATCGCCGAGGGCAAGTACGAGGAAGCCGAGGCGCTCAGCAAAGCTTCCACGATGGGGCCGTACACGCAGTCTTATATGCCGCTCGGGGATTTGCGGCTCCGATTTTACCACGGCAATTGGGCTTCCGACTACCGTCGGGAGCTCGATCTGCGCGGCGGCGTCTCGCGCACGTCCTATCGCATCGGAGGGGTGCGGTACGTGCGCGAGACGTTCGCCTCGTTCCCCGATCAGGTGCTGGTCGTCCGGCTGTACGCCAGCAAGCCCGGGAGACTTCGCTTCCGCGCGCGTCTGGACAGTCCGCTGCGTTCCGCCGCGGAGCCGGCGGGCGAGGCGCTGCTGCTGCGCGGGCATTGTCCGGAGCGGGTCGATCCGAACTATTACGACACCGATGAACCGATCCGTTACGGGGATCCGGAGCGAACGACCGCTATGCGCTTCGAAGGCCGGCTGCAGGTGCGGCTGGACGGCCCGGGGACTTGGCGGATCGACGACCAAGGCCTGCACGTGGAGGGCGCCGAGCGGTGCACGCTGCTGTTCGCCGCCGCGACCAGCTTCGACGGCTTCGATCGAGCTCCTAACCCCGGGAGGGAGCCGGGGCCGATTGCGGAGCGGGCGGTGCGCGCCGCGCTGGCGAAGTCGGACGCGGAACTGTTCGCCGCTCACGCCGCCGATCACCGCGCCCTGTTCGATCGCGTCGAGCTCCGGCTCGGCGCGCCGGCCGCCCCCGACACCCTGCCCACGGACCGGCGCATCCGGGAATACGGCGCAGCGGACCCGAGGCTGGTCGAGCTGCTGTTTCAATACGGGCGCTACCTGCTGATCGCGAGCTCCCGTCCCGGCACGCAGCCGGCGAATTTGCAGGGCATCTGGAACGAGGAGCCGCGCCCCGTGTGGAGCAGCAACTACACGCTGAACATTAACGCGCAGATGAACTATTGGCCTGCGGAGGTGTGCCACCTGCCGGAATGCCATGAGCCGTTCCTCCAGTTCATCGGCGAGTTGGCCGCGAACGGCCGGCGTACCGCCGAGGTGAACTACGGCTGCAGGGGATGGACCGCCCACCATAATTCGGATGTTTGGCGGCAGACGGCGCCGCCGGGCGACTACGGCCACGGCAACCCGCTGTGGGCGAACTGGCCGATGGCCGGCCCGTGGCTGTGCGCGCATCTGTGGGAGCATTATCGCTTCGGCGGAGATCTGCGCTACCTGCGCGATACGGCGTATCCGATCATGAAGGAAGCGGCGCTCTTCTGCTTGGACTGGCTGATCGACGACGGGGCGGGCGGGTTGATGACGTCGCCGTCGACGTCGCCCGAGCACCGGTTCCGGCTGCCCGACGGGCGTACGCATGCACTGAGCGAATCTTCCGCGATGGACATCTCGCTCATTCGCGAGCTGTTCCGCCATTGCATCGAAGCGGCGCGAGAGCTCGGCGTCGACCCCGAGTTCGCGGAGGAGCTGCGGGCGACGATGCGGCAGCTGCCTCCGCACCGGATCGGGAAGCACGGGCAGCTGCAGGAATGGTCGCGCGATTTCGACGACGAAGACCGGGTTCACCGCCATGTGTCGCATCTGTACGACGTGTATCCGGGGGACGCAGTGACGAAATCGGCGGCGCCCGAATGGTTCGAAGCCGCGAAAGCGTCGCTGGAACGGCGCGGCGACGGCGGCACCGGATGGAGCCTCGGGTGGAAAGTGAATTTATGGGCCCGCTTCAAGGACGGCAACCGGGCGCTGCGGCTCCTCTCCAATCTGCTCACCTTGGTCGAAGACGACGGCACGACCATCGATTTGCACCGCGGAGGCGTGTACGCCAATTTGTTCGACGCGCACCCGCCGTTCCAGATCGACGGCAATTTCGGGGCGACCGCCGGCATCGCCGAGCTGCTGCTGCAGTCCCACGACGGCGCAATCGAGCTGCTGCCGGCGCTGCCCGACGCTTGGCCGGAGGGCCGCGTGCGCGGCCTGCGCGCCCGCGGCGGGTTCGAGGTATCGATCACGTGGCGCGGCGGGCGGCTCGAACAAGCCGACATCGTATCGCGGCGCGGCGGCGAATGCCGCATCCGCAGCCGGACGCCGCTTCGCGTTCGCGCCGGCGATTCGGCGTTGCAATCCGTCCTGGAGGGAGAGGACGTGTATCGTTTCGCCGCTTCCCCGGGAACGGTGTATACGATTTTCGAGTCGAACCGCTGACGCGATTGCGGACCGCGTGGAGGCCCATGCCTCCACGCTTCTATTTTTTCGCTCGAAATGGCTCCACAACAGGTTGTTTTGCGGTAAAATAAGGGAGTTGTTTTTTTACTTCGAGAGTTTGAGAGATTACGAGAGCAGGAGGCTGACGGACAATGGCTTGGCTGCGCGTACATTTTCATTCCGAGACGCTGCGCATGCCGACCGCCATGGAGGTGCTGCTGCCGCAGCGCGGCGAAGGCCCCCGCATGACGGTCGACCTCGGACCTTACCCGACGCTGTATTTGCTGCACGATCTGGGCGAAGATCAGACCGCTTGGATGCGGCGGTCGAGTATCGAGCGCTACGCGGAAGGCCGGCCGCTCGCGGTCGTTATGCCGGCCGGGCACCGAAGCTGGTACGCCGATATGGCGTTCGGCCGGAACTATTCCCGCTTCATCGCCGAAGAGCTGCCTGCGTTTTGCGAGCGGATGTATCCGCTTTCGAACCTGCGGGAACATCGATATGTCGCCGGCTGCGGCATGGGCGGGTTCGGCGCGGTGACCGCCGCGCTGCGGGCGCCGGAGCGCTTCGCCCTTGCGGCTTCCTTCTCCGGCGCGCTGGATGCGGCGGGAGCGGCCGAGCGGCTGCCGCCGGAGCTGGCGAGAGACGTGTTCGGTGACGAGGGGCGCTCCGGGAGCAGCGATGCGTTCGCTGCCGCGCAGGCGCTCTCCGCCACGAACCGTCCGCGGCCGGACATCGCGCTCTGGTGCGGAATCGGGGATCCGGTCCGCGACGACAACGTCCGATTCCGCGATAGCGCGGCATCGCTCGGCTTGACCGTCGTCTATGAAGAAGGGCCAGGAGAGCCCGGCTGGGCGAGCTGGGACCGGTGCGTCGAACGGCTGATCGATCGTCTCGCGCCGCGCGTACCTGTTCGGCAAGGGGGGACGTCGCAATGGCGCTGATGGAAGCGCATGTGTACTCGACCATTCTCGGCATGGACGTCCAAACGACCGTCATCATGCCGCAGGAAAGACAGCCGTACGACGGGGACGGCAAGCTGAAGACGCTGTGGCTGCTGCACGGCGGTTCGGGCGACCACAGCATGTGGCAGCGCATGAGCCGCATCGAGCAGCATGCGAACCGGTTCGGCATCGCCGTCGTACTGCCGGGAGCGATGCATTCGTGTTGGACCGACATGGCGCATGGCGGCCGATATTTCACGTACATGACCGAGGAGCTGCCGGGGCTGATGCGCCAGCTGTTCCCGCGGTTGTCCGCCGAACGGGAGGACAATCTGATCGCCGGCTTGTCGAACGGCGGCTACGGCTGCTTCCGCATCGGGCTCGCCCGGCCGGATCTGTTCGGCGCGATCGGCGCGATGTCGGCCGGCGACAAATCCGACATCGCCTTCGTGAACGACGGTTCGGCTCGGGCATATGATCGCATACTGCTGTTCGGCGAGGGTGACATTCGGGGGACGGAGAACGACCTGAAATGGCTCGGCCGCCGCGCCGTCGCCGCCGGCGGTCCGCTCCCAAGAGTGTATCACGCCTGCGGTAGCGAGGACCCGTGGCTGGACCTCAATCATCTCATGAGGGATTTTTTCGAAGGCCTAGAGGGCAACCCGTTCGATTACCGCTATCACGAAGCAGAAGGCCATGGGCATACGTGGGAGTTTTGGGACGAAGAAATCGTTCGTTTCTTGCAGCATCTAGGGTTGGAAACGAAGTCGACCTATATCGACGGGTAGGAGGTTCACCATGAGCATGAGCAAACATCGTATCGTTCTGGTCGGCCACGGCACGATCAGCAAGGCGTACTTGAAAGCGTTCGCTTCGGTGCCGGAGGCGGACATCGTCGCTGTCGTCGGGCGCAATCCCGAGAAGGTCGCGGCGTTCGCCGCAGAGCACGGCATACCGGCGCACGGCGTCGACCTCGCCGAGACGGCCGCCCGCGCCGGGGCGAACGCGGCCGTCATTTGCACGCCGAATGCGGCGCATTACGACGGCGTCCTGGCGGCGGCGCGAGCGGGCCTGCACTGCTTGTGCGAGAAACCGCTCCACATCGCGCCGGAGAAGCAGCGCGAGATGATCGCTGCCTGCAAGGAGCGCGGGGTCGTGCTCGCGGTATCGTACATGCGGCGGTTTATCGAGCATTTGCGCTATCTGAAGGAGCTGGTCGACTCGGGCACGCTCGGGCGCATTATGACGGTGGACGTCACCATTAAACATTTCCGCTCCAAACAATATTACGAATCGTGGCACGGGACGCTCGAGATGGACGGCGGCGGTCCGTTCATCCAGCAGGGCAGCCACATTATCGACCTCGCGCTTTGGCTGAACGGCGGCTACCGAGAGGTGCTGAGCGCGAACATGTTCCAAGTGTTTCACGATATCGAAACCGAGGACCACGGTTATGCGGTCGTTCGGTACGGCAACGGCGCGATCGGCATGATCGAAGCGTCGACCGCGAGCGTCGGCATGCAGAAGGAGATGATCGAAATTTCCGGCACCGAAGGCAGCGTGTCGGCGAATTACGACGGGATCGTCTCCTTCCACGTGCCGGGCGTCGAGCCGCCCGCGTTCGACCCCGACCGATCCGCGAACGACGAGCTGTTCCGGCAGCTCGCGGCGGACTTCGCGCAGGCGATCGACGAAGGCCGCGCCCCGTTCGTCGACGGCGAATCGGCCGCCGTCGCGACGGAATTCATTAACGACATATACCGGAAAGCCGGTCAACCGGCACGAACATTCGGAGGGTGAACAGAGCCATGAAACAAATCGTCAAATGCTTCCCCGGCGGCAAACACAAAGTGCTCACGATGAGCTACGACGACGGGCGCGAAGCGGATCGCCGCCTCGTCGGTATTTTCAATCAATACGGCATTAAAGGCACGTTCCACCTCAACTCGGGCTTGCTCGGCGCAGGCGACCGGATCGGCGCGGACGAAATCGCGTCGTTGTACGCGGGACACGAGGTGTCGGCGCACACCGTCACCCATCCGACGATCGCGCGCAGCCCGAAGGAGGCGTTGGTCCATGAAATCATGGAGGACCGTAAAGCGCTGGAGCGGCTGACCGGCTATACGGTTCGAGGCATGTCGTATCCGAACGGCTCGTACAGCCCGGCCATTATGGATCTGCTGCCGCATCTCGGCATCGAATACGCGCGCACGGTACACAGCACGAAGACGTTCGGCTTCCCGAACCGGTGGCATGAATGGAATCCGACCTGCCACCACAACCATGACGTGCTGGAGATCGGCAAGGCGTTCGCCGAACTGCACAAGCGTCAATATTTGTATATGATGTACGTGTGGGGCCACAGCTATGAGTTTAACGATCGAAACAACTGGGACGTCATCGAACGGTTTTGCGAATTCATCGGGGGCCGGGACGACATTTGGTACGCGACGAACATCGAAATTTACGATTATTTGCAGGCGTGCGACCGTTTGCAATTTTCGGCGGCGTGCGACTTCGTGTACAACCCTTCCGCGATGTCGGTTTGGCTCAGCGTCGGCGGAGACATCGTCGAAGCGAAGGGCGGGGCGCGGACGACGCTGGAGTAACGGGTAACGCGATCGTTTGTTATATAGGCAGCTCTCTCGGGATTCCGAGGGGGCTGTCTTTTCGTTTAGGCGCGTCTTCCAAATCCCCCCACTTCTCCGTAAAACCTGTGAAATCTCGCAGCCAAATATGGTAGGATAAATAGAGAGATAGAGAAAAAGAAATCACCTACGACACTACAACCAGATCAACGGAGAGGAACGAGCCATGAACGAAGCGTTTTACGAAATCGAACCGCGGACGGAACGAACCCATTCCAAACGGCTGGCGAAGCGGCTGTCGAAAAAGGCGGTCGTCCGCGCGGCGATCGCCGCCCTCTGGGTTTCGCTAGCCGCCGGCGTCTTCATTTTAGCGTACGTGTACGTCGGGGGCATTCAAAAACAGCTGGACCGCATTCATCAGACGAACCAAACGAATACCGCGGAGCTGAACCGGAAATTGTCGGAGCTCGAAACCGCGCTGCAATCGAACGCGGACCAAGCCAAGGCGGTGCAGCAGCAGTTCGCCGCCGTGCAAAGCGAATTGAACGCGGTGAAGGAAGAAATGTCGCTGGCCGGAGATTCGCTCAGCTCGACCGCGCAGACGAAGCAAGCGCTGAACGATCGGATTACGGAGCTCAGCAAGGAACTGGAAGAGCTGCGCAAGTCGATCAAGAAGCTGGAGGAAGCGGCCCGTGTCTACTAAACCGCTTCTCCCGCTCGGGCTCGCCGTCACGGCGCTGTTCGCCTGCATCGCCGCGTTCCAGCTGCGCGCCCCCGAACTGGAAGCCGAGTATGCGTCGGCCGCGGTGTCGTACGCGTCGACCGAAGCCCCGCTGAGCGTCTTGAAGCAGCAAGCGGCTGAGGTGTCTGACGCCTACGGTCAAATGAGCGCCGGCGCGGCGTCGTCCGTCGAGCAGCTGACCGACATCCGCAATGCGGTGTCCGCGCTCTCGGAGGCGGCGAAGAAGGAGCAGGCCGCCGACGCGGAGCAGCGGAAAGCGGTCGACCAGCTTGTCGATCAAAGCAAACAGCAGAACGCGGAGACGGGGGACGTGCTGGCCGCTGTGCTGTCTAACATGCTAGGCGACCCGATCGGCCAAACGTTCGGCGAACGGGCGACGATCAAAGTGTACTCGCTCAAGGAAGCGGGCTACCGCGGGTACCTCGCGAAAGTGAAGCTCCACGACCCGAAAGCGGTCGAGCTCGTCTTGTCGGGCGATAAAATCGGGCATAAGGGAGAGACGACGAGCGCCGCGGCGAAACGGACCGGGGCCGCGCTCGCGATCAACGCGGGCGGGTTCTCCAAAGGGAAAGACGGACTGCTATACCCGCTCGGCGTCACCGTCGTCGACGGGGAAATCGTCACCTTTTATCAAACCGGACTCAGCTTCATCGGGTTCAACCGAACCGGCAATTTGGTCGGCGGGGACATTCACTCGAGGAAAGATGTCGAGAAGCTGGACGTCCTGAACGGGGCTACCTTCGTGCCTACGCTGCTGAAGGACGGCAAGAAACAGACGATCCCGTCGAAATGGAAAAACAAGAAGGAGCCGCGGACGATGATCGGCCATTTCTCAAACGGCGATCTGCTGTTCATCGTCATCGACGGCAGGCAGGAAGGCTACAGCAGCGGCGTCACGCTGGAAGAAGCGCAGACAAAGCTGCTGGAGTGGAACGTTCGCGATGCGTACAATTTGGACGGCGGCGGCTCCAGCGCCTTCGTCTACAACGGCAAAGTGCTAAACAGTCCTTCCGACGGGAAGGAACGGAAGGTCGTTTCCA
This sequence comes from Paenibacillus sp., assembly GCF_035645195.1. NCBI lineage: Bacteria > Bacillati > Bacillota > Bacilli > Caryophanales > Paenibacillaceae > Paenibacillus > Paenibacillus sp. The sequence goes on from NZ_DASQNA010000041.1 coordinate 268,600, forward strand.
ATTTCGTCGTATTTAAGTAAGTTTGGATAGCGTAATGCCGGCAGCGGTCGCTGCCGGTTCTTTTCGGTTCTGACCCCAAACGTATGTTTCATGACATCTAGTTGTCAAAATGATTTGGTACAATGCAGACAACGGCGGTAAATCATGGCAGGATTCAGCCGCGCCATACCGAAAAATATATAGAATACAAAGACGGAGCGTGCATGCCATGACGGATCGCCTCATACGGTTAATGCGACTCATTACATTAATACAGGGAAAGCCCGGAATACTGGCCCGCGAATTGGCCGAACGATGCGACACGACCGAACGAACGATTTACCGCGATCTCGAAGCGCTCAGCGCCATGAACGTACCGGTCAGCAACCTCGGACACGGCAAGGGCTATGCGTTCGTCGGCAATTTTTCGCTGTATCCGCTGGATTGGACCGACGAGGAGACGCTCGCGTTCACGATGCTGCCTTCGATTCTCGAGCATGTGCAGCAGCTGTTGCCGCCCGGCTTCTCCTCCGCCTACGAGAAGGTAATGGCCGCCAATCGCAAGGAGAAGGCGAAGCGCCGCGACACGATCGAGGACATCGCAGATATTATTCAGACGGGCACGCCGTCGCACCGGGACGACGCGCAGCATCATTTGTTCGCGATCATGCAGGCGGCGCTCAGCCAGAAGACGGTCGAGGCGACCTACTTCACGCTCAGCCGGAACGAAACGAAGGAGCGGAAGATCGATCCGTACTATCTCGTCCCGCGCGAGCAGCGGTTTTACTTGATCGGGTACTGCCATTCGGCGCAAGAGATTCGAACGTTCCGCCTCAGCCGCTTCCGGCGCGTATCGCTGACGGAGCAGTCGTTCGACAAGGGCGATTTCAACATCCGCCAATATATGAAGCATACGTGGTCCATCGAGCGGGGCGATGAGCTAATCACGTTCAAGGTGAAGTTCGCACCGAACGTTGCCCGGTATATTCGCGAGGAGGAACTATTCGTTCGCCCGAAGCTGACGGAGATGCCCGACGGCGGGCTGCTGTTCGAGGTGACGGTCAACCATGACCGCGAGTTTCTCGGCTGGCTCAGCCAATACGGCCCTGACGCGGAAATCGTCGAGCCGCAGTCGTACCGGGAGCAAATGCGGGAGCGGCTCGAACGCTGGCAAGCGATCTATGCGCGATGATTTCAGATATGGGAGGAAGGGTTGCATGCCGACACCGACGCTGACCGCTTTATATCGAATCATCGAGGAAGAACCGCTCCGGCGGAAAATACTGATCGTCCGCAGCTTCGCAGCCGGCCATCAATGGGTGCAGCGAATGGCTAGAACGTTCGGCGCCGTTCAGCAGGTCGAAGTGCACACCGTGGAATCATTGGCGCTGGAGGCGGCGCGGCTCAAGCTGTTCGAAGGCGGCCGGCGGTATGTTTCGCGCGAGGAGTCGCGCTGGCTCATCATGTCGCTGATGACGAAGCTCGGGCAGGCGGGGGACGACTATGTGCCGACCGCGATGGTGACGCCCGGCGTCGCGGAGGCGTTCCACAACGCCGTTTGCGAGCTGCGGGAAGCCGGGCTGACGTCCGCGCGCATCGAACCGAACCGATTCGAACGCCCGGAGAAAGGGGCTTACGTACGCCGGCTGCTGCAAGCGTACGAAGAGGCGTTGGAGCGCGACAAGCTGATCGATTTCGCGCATCTGTTCCGGTACGCGGAGCCGATGGAGAACGGGCTGCTGCTGCTAGACCCGGCTCTCCGGCTGTCGGCGGCGGGCGACGCGGTTCTGAAGGCGCTTGCCGGCCGAATCGTCGTCCTGCCCGACAACGAGCCGTTCACGGACCCGAACTCCGGGTTTCCGTATCAGACGTTGGCGATGTTCCGGGCGGCGGGGACTTTGGCTGAGCCGAAAGAAGCGTTCCGGCGCATCGCAGCGCAGCGTCTCGCTTGGGATCAGGTGGAGATCATTCTGTCCGACTACGCAGCCTGCGCGCCGAAAGTGCATGCCCTGGCGCGCAGCTTGGACGTACCGTGCACATTCGCTCAAGGACTCCCGTTCCTTGCGGGCTCGATCGGCAAAGCCGCATTGGCGGCGCTGGAGTGGATGGAATCGGATTTTCGGGCGGAGACGCTGATCGCTGCGTTCCGCCGGGGGCTGCTGCGGCTTCCGTCCGAGGAAATAAAGTCTTCGGATGCCGTCCGCGTGCTGGAGACGAGCGGCATCGGCTGGGGACGGGAACGCTACGCGCTGCTTCGGGAGTACGCGTCCGACCAAGAAAACCTCGCCGCCTGCGCACGGCAGCTCGAAGAGACCGTCTCCGAATGGTTCGCGGCGCTCCCCGTACGGCGGAGCGACTGGAGCTGCGCGCATGTCGCGGACGCTCTCGCGCGATGGGTTGAATGCTGCAGGGAACCGGCTGGCCGCAGCGACGCCGACGCGTTGCAAACGGTGCGGGAGCTGCGGGAGACGACTCGTCGGTGGGGAGATGAACCGGTGGGCGCTTCGACAGCGATTCGGCTCGTTCGCGAGCAGTTGGAATCTAAGTACGTAGAAGCGGAAGGGATACCGAAACCGGGGAGCCTGTTCATTTCTTCGTTGGAGAACGGCGGCCAATCCGGTCGGCCCTTCACATTCATTCTAGGCATGGATGAAGAGTCGTGGGCGCTGTCGATTCGGCAGGATCCCGTGCTGCTCGACGCGGAGCGCCGCGCGCTCAATGAGGCGGCGGGGATACCGGAGTTGCTGGAGACGAGCGGACGCCGTGCCGTTCGCCGCCAGGATGAGCGGGATCGAAGGCTTGGAGGCATCCGCGGAACGGTCACGGCCAGCTTTACCGGTTTGCGGCTGTCCGACCAGAAGGAAGGCAGCCCCGCGTACGAGCTGCTGCAGTTGTACCGGCTGCATTGCGGCAACGGCGATGCCGACTTCGATGCGCTGTTCGACGCGTTGCCGGAACCGGCTATCTATTTTGGTGGATTAACTGATTTAAATATTTATACCACTGATTATTTATTAGGTGAATTATCTACGAAACAACACACCCTACGGGACGGTCGATCGTCCGTTCTGGCCGTTTACTCGCTGCTATCGAGCGGCGCTGCGGCCGTCGAATCGCGTCAAGAGACGCTGATCGGCGCTTACGACGGCGTGCTCCGATCGAACGTGGTCGAAGAGGGTATCTCGTTACAAAGCTACAGTGCCAGCAAGCTGGAAACGTATGCGAAATGCCCGCTGCTGTTTTTCTACCAAGAGCTGCTCGGGATTCGTCCGAAAGAGACGGCCGTTTACGACCGATCGCGCTGGCTCGATCCGTTGCAGCGGGGCTCGCTGCTGCACCGCATCTTCTTTGTTTACATGAACGAGACGGTCGCGGCGGGAGGGGAGCATGACCGCGATCGTTTGGACCGCATTGCCGAAAGGTTGCTGCAGGAGACGCTTCAGGCGATTCCCGCGCCGAGCGCGCATGTGTACGAGAAAGAGTGCGCGTCGATCCGGGGCGACGTCGAAGTGTTTTACCACATGGAGCTGCGGCGCGGGAGCCGGCCGGCGTACTTCGAGCTCGAGCTGCATGCCGACGGAGGGACGTTCGCGTTGGAGCTGTCGGACGGCTTCGTGCTGCCGCTTCGCGGCGTCGTCGACCGCATCGACGAGACGGCCCCCCATCGGTATCGCGTCATCGATTACAAAACCGGCAATCCGAAGTCGTACGACGACGGTTCCTTCTATGCCGGAGGGAAGCAGGTGCAGCACGCGCTGTACGCGCTCGCCGTCGAGCAGTGGCTCCGGCGCACCGGCCGGGATCCCGAGGCCGTCGTGGACGAGGCCGGTTATGCGTTCCCGACGGCGCGCGGCATGGGCGAAGAAGCGATGAGGGCGCAGCTTGGAAAACGCGAGGAAACGGAGCGGCTGCTCCGCTCCGCCGTCGAGGCGATTCGAAGCGGCCTGTTCCCGCCTGCGGACGACCCGAAGGTATGCGCGTATTGCGATTACGCGGCCGTGTGCGGTCCGCATGCGGAGTGGAAGAAAGGCGCACGCAATTTCCCGGAAAACCGCGAGCGCCTAGCGCCGCTGTTGGAGGTGACCCGACATGGTTGACGAAGCATCGATACAGATGGACGAAGAAGCCCGCCGACGCATCGCGGAAGATTTGGATACGACGTTCTTGGTCGAAGCAGGCGCCGGCTCCGGGAAAACGACGTCGCTCGTCGGCCGCATGCTCGCGCTGATCGCGTCCGGCAAAGCCGACGTGTCCCGTATCGCCGCGATCACGTTCACGAAGAAAGCCGCCGCCGAGCTTCGCGGGCGGTTCCGCATGCGGCTGGAGCGGTCCGTCCGCGAAGCGGAGGACGACGCGGCGCGGCAGCGGTTCGAGCGGGCGCTCGAGCGCATCGCGGAATGTTACATCGGCACGATACATTCGTTCTGCGGCCAGCTGCTTCGGGAGCGCCCGATCGAAGCGAAGCTCGACCCGCGGTTCTCCGAAATCGAAGAGGACGAACTGCTAGAGCGGCTGCGCGCCTATTGGGACGACTATGTACTGGAGCTGCGAGAGCGCGGGGAGGAGGCGGAGCTCGACCGACTGGCGGAGAACGGCATTCACGTCGAAGATTTGCGCTCCGTCTTTCTGAGAGTCGCCATGTTCGAGGACGTCGAAGTCGTAACGGAGGAGACGCCGCGCCCAAACTTCGACCGCCTTCGCGGGACGCTGTTTCCGCTCGTCGAGGAGGCGGCCGCGGCGCTGCCGTCGCACCGCCCCCCGGACGGGTGGGACGCCATGCAGCAGACGATCCGGAGCGCCCGCGCGGCGATGCGCAGCTGGGATATGAATCAGGATATGAATCTGCTGCATGTCGCCCTCTTGTTCGACAAAACGCTGCAGCTTACCCAAAAACGCTGGCCCGACGGCAAGGCGGCGAAAGCGTTGAAAGACCGCTTCGCCGCTTGGCGAATCGATACGCTGCTGCCGTTCCTCGAAGAATGGCGGGAATATTTGCATCCCCACGTCGTCCGGTTCGTGCTCCCCGCCGTCGATTACAGCCGCCGCCGGCGTCTCGAGGAAGGCGTGCTGTCGTTTCAAGATTTGCTGATGCGGGCAACGGCGCTGCTGCGCGAGCATCCGGAGGTACGCGCCGGATTCGCCGCGCGCTACACGCGCTTGTTCGTCGACGAGTTCCAAGATACGGACCCCGTGCAAGCCGAGATGATGCTTCTGCTGACCGGCAGCGACCCGCGCGAGAACGACTGGCGCAAGCAGTCGCCGAAGCCCGGCTCGCTCTTCATCGTCGGCGATCCGAAACAGTCGATCTATCGGTTCCGCCGCGCCGACATATCGACCTACAACTTCGTGAAAAGCATCGTCGCGAAACACGGCGCCGTCCTGCAGCTGACGCGCAATTTCCGCTCGGTCCGGTCGATCGGCGATTTCGTAAACTACGCGTTCCAGTCGAAGTTTATGCCGGCCGACCGCGCCGGAGATCACCAGGCCGCGTTCGTGCCGATGCTCACCGGCCGCGACAACCCGAAAGGGAAGGGGATGCTGCACGGGGTGTTCACGTTGAGCTGCCCTAAGACGGACCGCGACAAGAAGGCCGACATCGCGCTGTACGACGCGGAGCGGATCGCCCGCTGGATCGCTTGGGCGTGCGCCGGCAACCTGCGGATCGCCGGTCGGGACAGCGGCAAGCCGTCGCAGCGTCCCGCGCGTCCCGACGATTTCATGATTTTGCTCAAATACCGGGAATTCATCGGCTTGTACGCGGAAGTGCTGGAACGGTACGGCGTCCCGGCGGATACGTCGGGCTCGCAGGCGATGTTCGACGAGCTCCGCGCGCTGCACCGTTTGGCGGCCTGCTTGGACGATCCGACGGATCGCATCTCCTTGTTAAGCGTACTGCGCGGTCCGCTCATCGGGCTGAGCGACGAAGCGCTCTACGTGTACCGGAGGGACGTCGGGGCGCTGACGCTATACGCTGCCGAGCAGGAACGAGAAGGCCTGCCCGAACTGGCCCGGCCGGTATACGACGCGCTTCGGAAGCTGCGGAGCTACGCGGACATCGTGCGCCGGGAACCGGCTTTGGCGGCTCTGACCGCGATCTCGGAGGATATCGGCATCATCCCGTTCGCGGCGGCGCAGCCGTCCGGGGCGATTCGCTCGGGCACCCTCGTCAAACTGCTCGAGCTGCTCGGGGACGAGGCGGAGTCGACGCTCGACTGGCATGCGCTGACGCGGCGGCTCGAGACGATCGTCGAAGCGAACGGCGTGGAAGGCGCCTCTCTGTTCGCCGGCGCGGGTCATGCGGTTCGGATCATGAACCTCCACAAGGCCAAAGGACTCGAAGCGCCCGTCGTCTTCCTGGCGAATCCGTGCCGCGACCGAGACCCGGACGCGGCGGAGCATATCGACCGAAGCGTCGACCCTGCCCGGGGATATTTCACGATCTCTCGCAGGAAGGATCCGTACAACAGCGAGATCGTGGCGCAGCCGAAAGGGTGGACGGCGCTGTCGGAGAAGGAACGCGCCTATATGCATGCCGAGCGGGACCGGCTGCTGTACGTCGCCGCGACCCGCGCCAAGCAGCTGCTCGTGGTCAGCCGGTACGAATCGCGCCCGGAAATCGACCCGTGGAGCGAGCTGGGCGCGGCGCTGCAGCGGCAGCCGGAGCTGGACGACGCTGTGTTCCGTCCCGCGCCGCGCGAGCGGTACTCCGCCGCGTTCGAGATCGAGGGCGCGCTGCAGCCTTGGAACGAATTCAAGGCATTCGCCGCCGCGCCGACGTACCGGACGACGAGCGTCACGGCCGGCGTGAAGGCGGACGACGGAGCCGGCGCGCTCCCGCGTTCCGCGGAAGGCAGGGGAGCGGCGTTCGGCACGGTCGTTCACCGCTGCCTCGAAGCGGCGGGGAACGGGCTCCGGGAGGACCGGATGGAATCGTATCTGCGCATGGTCGCCGAAGAGGAGGGGCTGCCCGCCTCGCTGCTCGAAGATGCCTCGCTTATGCTGTCGCGCGTGTTCGCGAGCGCGATCTGGCGCCGCGCGGCGGCGGCGATCCGTCGCTTCCATGAATTCACGTTTACAGCGGTCGTATCGGGAGACGGTCCGGATTGCGTGTTGAACGGCGTTATCGACCTCGTGTTCGAGGAAGCGGATGGATGGGTCATCGTCGATTTCAAGACGGACGCTTTCGAGCTCGGCGACGAGGAACGATTCGTCCGGCATTACGCGCCTCAAGTCGCCGCCTACGCCGAGCAGTGGGCGAAGCTGGGGAACGGCCGCGTGAAAGAAGCCGGGCTGTATTTCCTTCATCTCAATCGATATGCGGCCATCGATATAAGAACGCACGTTCGCTGACAAACTGTTGTCGCAGCCGTCGGATACAATGAAGAAAAACGGTGAGCGGGTGACGATTCGGATGAACATTACATTGTCGCAACAAGCTTATGAACAATGGACGGCGTTCTGCCGGTCCTCGGAATCTTTGGCGGCGGCGCAGCGGGAGCTCCAGCGGAATGCGGAGGGAGGCGAACTGTTCTTCACGACGATGCAGGGGAAGGCCGTCGTCTTCCTCGATCATTGCTATTGGACGTTCGCCCGTTCCGACGACGGCCGGCAGATTACGCTGCTCGCATGCCTGGCGCAGCTCCGATTCGTCGGATAACGGACGGGAACAGCCGGTCATGCAACCTCCTCTGTCCAAGAGGAGGTTGTTTATTTCCCGAGCAACCGCAAGATGCGGTCCGATTCGACACCTTCTCTGACGTCTCGGCAGCGGAGCGGCTCGTGAAAGGCGGATTTCCTCAACATTCCGTACGATTCGGCAGCACGACGTATATCCCTGTTATGTGGAAATGGAACATTTGCTCACTATTACCCAAGGGGGGCGGCGCGAATGGAACGAACGAAGGCGAACGTCGAGTGGGAGTACGAAGGCAAGCCGGATTTTTCGTCGGGGACGGGAGCGACCCGAGCGGAGCGAACGCTCGCCCTCGTCGGCGCTTTCGCCGCTGCGGCCGCCGTGCTGGCGGCGGCTTGGTCTCGCGAGGCGAATTGGAACGCGGCGCAGCTCGCGGTCGCGGCGGCGCTCGCCTTCGACGTCGGCGGAGGGCTCGTATCGAATGCGCTGAATTCATGCAAGAGGTTCTACCATACGCCGGCGAAGCCGGAGGAGGGAAGGCTCGGCGTCGTCCTGAAGTCTCCGGCGCTGTTCAGCGCGGCCCACGTTCATCCGATCGCGGCGGCGCTCGTTTTCGAACCGGATCGATGGGCATCCTACGGACTTGCGTGGTATGCACTGCTGATGCTTGCCGTCTTTATCGTGCTGCGAACGCCGCTGTATCTCCGTAGGCCGGTTTCGTTCCTAGCGATCATGCTCGCGGCGTTCGCGAACTTCTATGCCATTCCCGGCGTAACGGGGATGGAATGGCTAGTCCCGCTGTTGTTTGTGAAGATCGTGTACGGACATCTCGTGAGAGAGGAGCCGTATCGGCCGACGTGAGCGATGAGCGGCGATGGAGGAAGCGCTAGTGTCCCTGAGCGTCTTCGCCGAACGCGGCGCTCATCGACCGGTTTCCGTTTCGGCGACCGCCGCGCGGTATCCTTCCTCGATCCAAGCGGCAAGCTTCGCCACGTCGTCCGGGCCGACGGCGAACTTCGACCACGACGGCACGTTCTTCGTCTCCGTCCGGAACGGGGCGACGGGCAGCGGCGAACCGCGGCGAACCGCTTCGGCCGCGGGCAGCTTCGTCAGCACGAGGCCGTCGGACATCACAATCGCGAAAATTTTGCCGCCGGCGGAGTAGCAAGGGCAGCCGAACATCCGCTTGCGGGATACGCCGTCCCAATCGCCGACCAACCGATCAACCGCGTCCCGTAAGGGAGCGCCTATGCGTTCATCGTAGTAGCTCATCGCGATTCTCCCTTGGGATCGAAACGCCTCAGCAGCTCCTCGACGACAAGCGCCGGCCGTTCCTCCGGGACGAAGTGCCCTGTATCCTCGAGCACGACGAGCTCCGCGTCCGGTATCGCCCGTTGCATGCGCCTTGCGACATCCACGGCGAAGAACGGGTCGCGGTCGCCCCATAGGATAAGCGTTCTGCAATCGAGGCGCCCGAGCTGCGCTTCCACAGCCGCGTAATGACGCGGCAAATCGGCGAGACTCGTGCGGAATATCCAGCTCGTTCGGCGCAAGCCGCGCGGCGTCAAATGACGCTCGAACCGTTCGCGCGAAGCCGCGCTTTTGTTCCGGAACGCTTGCGCGTACATCATGCGCCCTCCGAAGCGGCTGCCCGCCATGGCGCGAAACACGATTCGGCCGAGCACGGGCACTTTCGCGGAGCGAAGCGGCAGAGGAATCGGCGTATCGGTGAACGTGTTCGTCGCCGACAGCATGAGCCCTCGCAGCCGCACGGACGGGATCAGTCGAAGCAGCGTCAGCGCGACCGGACCGCCGAAATCGTGAGCGCCGACGTACGGCTCGCGCATGCCAAGCTCTTCGAGCAGCGCGTGCAGCCCCCGGGCTTGCTCCTCCATGTAGCCGTCCGCGGACGGCTCATCGGAGCCGCCGAAGCCGAGCAAATCCGGCGCGACGACGCGGAAGCCGGCTTCCCCGAGCAGAGCGCCCGCTTCCTCCCATGCATGCGAGGAACCCGGGATGCCGTGCAGCAGCAGCAGCGGCGGTCCGTCCTCGGGACCGTAAGACGCGTAAGCGAATCCTGAACGCGATGTGCGTCGATCCATTATCTGTGTTCTCCTCCTTCCGGCGTACCTTCTTCGTCATATCGGCGGAATGCGTCCCACGGCAGCGCCGCTCCGGCGCCGACGAGCCGGGAGGATGTTCGACGCTTCCGGCCCATCCCCAGGTGAAGGCGAGACGGAAGGGAGGCTCCACTGCGACGAACGCGCCTTCCACGATATCGCGGCCGTTCATATCGACGCGGATCAGGCCTGCCTCGCGCGCGTCCAACGACGCCGACTTGCCGATCCAGAGCGCCAGTTTGCGCGCATCCGCGAAATACGAGAATACCGTCTCCGGGCGCGCCTCGATCCAAATGCGTTTCTCCACGATGATTTCCGTCACTTGCGGCTCCTTTCTTCGTCTTCAGCGAGCGATTTTAATAGAGCCAAATGGTCGTCCCAGAACGGCTCCAAATACCCTTTTAAATCCGCGAAGCCTTCCTTTCGAATGTAGTAAATGCGGCTTGTCTTCCGCTTCTCCACGCCGACGAGGCCCGCATCGCGCAGCACGCGCAAATGCTGCGATACGGCCGGCGCACTGATCTCGAACATCGCAGACAATTCCCCCGCCGAGCGCCGTCCGGCGCGCAGCGTGTCGAGCAGCTTGCGCCGATTCGGATCGGCCAATGCATGAAAAATGGTATCGATCATCATGGCTCCCATTTTATTCCCCAATTATTTAAGTGTCAACTTAAATATAATGATTGCCGGTCCCTGCGTTAGCGCAACGGCGTCGACTCATGTAAAATTAGGCTAAGCAAGCTGCTGCAATTTCGGCAGCGATTCGGTAATAGGATGGGAGAAAACAGAATGTATCCAACATTGGAAGCATGCGTGAACGACCTTGAACGGCATGGCCATCTCGTGCGGGTGCGGGAAGAAGTGGACCCTGACTTGGAGGTCGCCGCCATTCATTTGCGGGTGTTCGAAGCCGGCGGCCCGGCCCTTTTGTTCGAAAATGTGAAAGGCACTCGATACCGGGCGGTATCCAATCTGTTCGGCACCTTGGAGCGAAGCAAGTTTATTTTCCGGCAAACCTGGGAATCGACAAAGCGCGTCATCGCGTTGCGCAACGATCCGATGAAGGCGTTAAAGCAGCCGTTCCGCTATGCCGGCACGGCGGCATCCGCGGCCAAAGCGCTGCCGCTTCGGCAGGGAGGCGGCGCTTCCGGCTTTGAGGAAATCGCGATCTCCGATCTTCCGCTCATTAAACACTGGCCCATGGACGGCGGGGCGTTCATCACGCTGCCGCAAGTGTATACGGAAGACCCGGATCGACCGGGAATTATGAACGCGAACTTGGGCATGTACCGCGTGCAGCTGACGGGGAACGAGTATGCGGTAAATCAAGAAATCGGCATTCACTACCAAATTCACCGGGGCATCGGCATTCACCAGCACAAAGCGAACCGGAAGGGAGAACCGCTGAAAGCGAGCGTCTTCGTCGGCGGACCGCCGGCGCATACGTTGTCGGCGGTCATGCCGCTGCCGGAAGGGTTAAGCGAGCTGACGTTTGCGGGTCTGCTTGCGGGCCGCCGCTTCCGATACGGGTATTCGGACGGATTTTGCATCAGCCGCGACGCTGATTTCGTCATTACTGGCGAAATTCATCCGGGCGAAACGAAACCGGAAGGCCCTTTCGGCGATCATCTCGGTTATTACAGCTTGATTCATCCGTTTCCGGTGATGCGCGTACGGAAGGTGTACGCGAAACCACGCGCCATTTGGCCGCTTACCGTCGTCGGCAGGCCTCCTCAGGAGGATACGGCGTTCGGGGCGCTCATTCATGAACTGACCGGCGATGCGGTACGGCAGGAGGTGCCGGGCGCGAAGGAGGTTCACGCCGTCGATGCCGCGGGCGTCCACCCGCTGTTGTTCGCCATCGGCACGGAACGCTACACGCCTTACGCCAAGGTGCAACAGCCGTCCGAGCTGCTGACGATCGCGAACCGCATTCTCGGGACAGGACAGCTCTCTCTTGCGAAGTATGTCTTTATCGCCGCTGAAGAGGAGCAGCCGCTCAGCACGCATCGGGAAGCGGAATTTCTAGCTTACATCCTAGAGCGAATCGACCTCAGACGCGATATCCATTTCCAGACCAACACGACCATCGATACGCTGGACTACTCCGGAACGGGTCTAAACCAAGGAAGCAAAGTCGTATTCGCCGCCTGCGGAGATAAGAAGCGCGAGCTGTGTACCGATTTGCCGGAGCAGCTGAAGGGGCTGCGGGATTTCCGCAACCCGGTGCTTGTCATGCCGGGCGTCGTCGCGTTGGAGGGACCGGCATTCCGCGATTATGAGGATGCTAGGCGGCAGCTTCGCGAGCTGACGGATGCGATCGGCGAGCGCGGCGCGATGCCGGAATGCCCGATGATCGTCCTTTGCGACGACAGTGCCTTCGTCGGCGCATCGCTGGCCAATTTCTTGTGGACTACATTCACTCGAAGCAATCCGTCCCATGATATTTACGGGGTGAACGAAGGGTACGAGTTCAAGCATTGGGGCTGCGACAACGTCATGATCGACGCGCGGACGAAACCGCATCACGCCCCGCCGCTCGTCTCCGACCCGGCGATCGAAAAGCGGATCGACCGGCTGTTTGCCGCCGGCGGCAGCTTGCACGGAGTGCTGTAAACAAACGAAGCGCCGCAGCAGGGGAGAGCCCCCTGTGCGGCGCTTTATCTTGTTTATTGCCCTTCGGCGGCGAAAAACTGCTCGATCCACTGCAGCGCATTGTCCCGGCGTTCGGCGCCCTGCCGGATGCCGATAATCATGTCTTTGTACATGAACGTCATATCGTCCGCGAATGCGGTGCCGCTCACGTCGAAGCCGTACACGCGCTCCGGCCCGGGCGGCGCTTCCTCGCCGGGAGCGGCGCGTTCGGGCGGCTCCGGCGCTTTGGCGAGCGCTTCCTCCGGCACCTTGCCGGCCAAGCTGCCGGTCGCGACCGCGTCCAAGCTTTCCAGCGCGCCGCCGTTGACGATCCATCGGAACGAATCTTGATCGAGAATGTAGACATCCGGACGTTCGGTCGCGAGCATGACGACCGCTTTCTGCTGGAGGGCGATGTCCGCCATTCCTTGCTCGCCCATATCGACCGCGAGATATTCGACTTCGACCCGCTGCCAGCCCGGCACCTGATTGACGATAGCCGCCTCGACCGGGTCCATATTGTTATCGTTGTTCGGCAAATAAAATTTGCCCATTACCATAATTTCCAAATCAGGCGGCGGCAGCGCAGCCAGCCGCGCTTGCTCCTCGCGGTGGTCGATGTAAGCGGATACGCCGTAGATCAGCAAAGCGACCGCGGCGATCGCGCCGATCAAATGCCATTTGTAGTAACTGAAGAAATGATCGATTTTCGCTACGAGTCCCGCATATTGCTTGTACTTACCATACTTCTCCGCCTGAATCGTCGCAACGTCTTTCTGATCTTCGTACTGCTGAATGAGCCGGTACGCGCGGTGTACCGCCTCGAACGATTCGGAATCGGCATCCGCCCCGGCTTCCTTTTTCCTCGCCCGCTCCCGCCGGAGAAGAAGGTCGTATTTTTTCTCGACAGCCTCTTTGGTCGCGGTTCTGTCTAGACCCAACGTCGCATACGCTTGGTCCAATTCGTTGTTGCCCACATGGAGTCACCCCAAACCGTTTTTTAACCATTATAGTAGTACGAGACGAATTATGAAATGTTTCATGTAAAGAATGGAAAATATGAAAAGAGAAATCAGGTCCGGTTTCTGAAGACTAGAGTTGCCAGCCCGAGCTATGTTCCTTGACAAACCTCCGCTAGCCACATAGAGTAAAGGTTAGTTAACCGGTTTCTTAAAACGCTTACATAAATGGGGTGGGATGATGAAAGTAACGATCGACGTGGTCGCCAAAAAAGCGGGGGTATCGAAGGCCACCGTGTCTCGCATATTAAACGGCAATTACTTGCAAATGACGAAAGAAACGAAGGAGCGAGTGCTCGCCGTTATTAACGAGCTGAACTACCGCCCCAACGTATACGCGCAGGGATTGAAATCCACGAAGACGAACGTACTCGGCATTGTGCTCTCCAATTTGAAAAACCCGTTTTGGGCGACGGTGCTGGAAGGTTTCGAGGATGCGTGCAAGAAGAAGGGCTACAGCGTCATGATTTGCAATTCCAACGAGGATCGGCAGCAGGAGGAGGAATTGGTTCGCGGACTCCGGTATCGGAAGGTCGACGGGATCGTGGTCAACCCGACGTCCGGTAACCAGCCGTTGTTCGCCGAGCTGGCGGAAGAAAAATATCCGATCGTCTTCATCAATAGGCGGCTGGAAGGCGTAAACACCGACAACGTCATCGTAGACAACCGGAAAGGCGCAACGATGGCGGTCGAGCATTTTGTACGTTTGAAGAAACAACGACTCGCAGCGCTCGTATACCCGTACCAAGGCATCAGCACATGGCAAGAGCGGATCGAAGGCTTCGAAGAAGCGCTGCTGAAGCATGGATTGGACAAGCAACAATACCAAATCAGGGTCATCGATCAACGGGAAGGCGCGGCCAACGCGGCGGTGAAACAATTGATGGACGGCTTTAAACCGGATGCGATTTTCTCCACGAACAACATGATGACGCTGGAAATCATGGAAGCCGTTAAGGAATGCGGACTTACGATCCCGGATGACGTCGCCTTAATCGGATACGACGAAACGGTGTGGTCCAAGCACTTGAATCCGCCGCTGACGACCGTCAACCAGCCGGCGGCGCAGCTAGGGGCGCTGGCGGCCCAAAAGCTGATCAAGCGCATCGAATCCAAATCGAAGCGGCCGCGGGCAAGCACGGAGGTGCTGGAACCGAACCTGATCGTCCGGCGCTCTTGCGGATCTTCGAATATTTAAAAAATTCTCATATCGCGAACGAAAATGATTGACGGTTGAAGGGGAGTGTGTTAGTCTACGTCTAGGAAACCGGTTTCGTAAAACGGTTACGAAGACGAGGAGGTCGCGATGCTTTGACAAACATCGGTTTCCGTGTCCTGCCGCTGACGAGGCGGCCCGACCCGGCGCTTGTACAACGGTTCGAACATGTCGTAACTCCGCACATCAGCGACAATTTGCACCGAATGCACAGCGCGTCCGCTCAGTTGAAAGCGTTTCATCGAAGCAAGAAGATGGTTGGCGTCGCCTTCACCGTCAAAACGCGTCCCGGCGACAACTTAATGGTCCACAAGGCGATCGATTTGGCCCAGCCCGGCGACGTCATTGTGGTGGATGCCGGCGGTGATATGACGAACTCGATCATCGGCGAAATTATGATGCGCCTTGCGATCCGCAAGGGGCTGGCTGGTTTCGTGATCGACGGGGCCATCCGCGACACGGCGGTGTTCGACAGCGACGACTTCCCGCTTCCCGTTTATGCGAAAGGCGTCACCCATAGAGGCCCGTACAAGGACGGACCGGGGGAAATCAACGTCCCGATTCAAATCGGCGGGATGATCGTGCATCCCGGGGACATCATGGTCGGCGACGAGGACGGTATCGTCGCGGTCCCGCTGGACGCGGCCGACGACGTGCTGCGCAAGGTGATCGAACAGCAGAAGAAAGAAGAACTCATTCTGCAATCCATTGCCGACGGAACGGTAGATCGGACTTGGGTAGATCAACTCTTAAAAGAGAAAGGTTGTGATCTGAGTTGAATCTGCCGCTGCTCTACGACTGGCGTAAATTGCAGCTCTTTTGTGAAAGCGTTTTTATCCGCGCCGGCGTACCGCCCGCTTATGCGGCGACCGTCGCCGAATCGCTCGTCGAAGCGGATTTGCGAGGCGTCGATTCCCATGGCGTCGTCCGAACGTCGATTTATTTGAAACGGGTCGTCGCCGGCCGCATTCAGCCCGAGGCCACTCCCGAAATCGTATCGGACGGTACGGCCACGGTGCTGCTGGACGGACGCAACAACTTTGGCTCGGTCGTCGGCATGAAGGCGTTGTCGATCGCATGCGAGCGGGCGGAGAGACACGGCGTGTGCGTCGTAGGCGTGAAAAATTCGAACCATTTCGGCACCGGAGCCTTCTACGCGCTTAAAGCGATTGAACGAAACCTAGGACTGATGGTGATGAGCAACGCTTCGCAGACGATGCCTCCGACGGGCGGCGTTCGGCCGTTCCTCGGAACGAATCCGCTGGCGGTCGGCTTCCCCGCGGGGGAAGAGCTCCCGTTCCTTCTCGATATGGCCACTTCCGTCGTCGCCAGAGGCAAAATCATCGTCGCATCGCAAAAAGGGGAAAGCATCCCGCTCGGCTGGGCGGTCGACAAACACGGCAACCCGACTACGAATGCCGACGAAGCGCTGGAAGGCTCCGTGCTTCCGGTAGGCGGGCCGAAAGGATACGCCATCTCGATGTTCATCGACATCTTGTCCGGCGTCTTAACGGGGGCCGGTTACGGCAGCTCGGTGAACAATATGTACGAAAACTGGAAAGAGGATCAGAACGTCGGGCACATGTTTCTCGCGTTCGACATCGGCAAATTCATGCCGATCGACCAGTTTAAGCGGCGCATGGACCATTACATACGATCGATCAAGGCCGAACCGAAGGCCGAGGGCGTATCGGAAATTCTCATTCCAGGCGAGCTCGAACATCGGAAAACCGTAGAGCGGAAGAGGGACGGCATCCTGCTGCCTGCGAAAGTAGTTCAAGAACTGTACGATATCGGCGAGCAGTACGGAGTGCCGCTGGCGCCCGCCGCTTGCGAGCTGTACGAAGGGAAAACCTCGTGAACGACGCGGGGCGCAATGACGGGAGGGAAAGGCATTGACGAATATTGGATTTATCGGGCTCGGCGCGATGGGGCTCCCGATGGCCCGCCGGTTGGCGGAGGCCGGGCATGCGCTATTCGTGACGGTGCATCGGAACCCGGAGCCGGCGGAGGAGCTGAGGAAGCTCGGAGCCGTCGTCGTCGAGAACGCGGCCGAAGCGGCGGCGGCATGCGATGTCATGATCACGATTTTGCCGGCCGATCCGGAAATGGAAGCCGTGCTGCTGGATGAACGGGTCATTGAAGCGCTGCAGCCGGGCAAAATCGTCCTGGAGATGACCTCTGGCTCTCCGGAATGTTTCCGGAACATCGCCCAAGTTTACGAAGCCCGCGGCATTCGGCTGCTGGACGCTCCGGTCAGCGGAGGCGTCGCCGGAGCGGCGAACGGCACGTTGACGATCATGGCCGGCGGCGACGCAGGCATCATCGAAGAGACGCAGGACGTATTGAGCGTCCTCTCGAACAAAGTGATTCACGTCGGCGAAGGCGGAGCCGGCAAGGCGATCAAGGCGATCAACCAAATGCTGGCGGCCGTTCACATGATCGCCGCGTCGGAAGCGATCGCGCTTGGCGAGAAGCTGGGCGTCGATCTGGAGAAGATGCATCAGGTCATCGCCGAAAGCTCCGGAGGCTCCTACGTATTCGATAAGAAATATAAGATGGCGCTGGAGGAAAGATTCGCTCCGGGCTTCAAAATGAACCTCATGATCAAGGATATGCGGATCGCGTTGTCGGAAGGGGAAGGCATCCCGATGCCGATCGCGACGGCGGCGTACCAAATGTACCACCTCGCATCGCGAACCGACGGCGACTCGGATTATGCGGCCGTCAGCAAAATCATTAGAGGCACGTCCGGAAGGACGTAACGAAGGGGGCGGCAGCATGCAAGTCGCGCTGATCGGCGCCGGCGAATTCGCCAAGACGCATCTGGAAGCGTACCGCAGAAATCCGAACGTCACGGTAAGCTGGATTTGCGATCCGAACCTCGAGGCGGCGCGGAACTACGCCGACCGATACGGCATCGCGAACGTAACCGCGAACTATGAACACGCACTGCTCGATCCCGCGGTCTCGTTCGTCGATATTACGGCGCCCAACTACCTGCATAAACCGATGGCCGTCCGCGCGATGGAGGCGGGCAAAGACGTCCTGTGCGAAAAGCCGATGGCGCTGAACGTTCAGGAATGCTTAGATATGAAGTTGGCTTCCGAACGTACGGGGCGAAAGCTGTTCGTCAAATATCATCAGCGATTCGACCCCGTCCACCGGCGCGTCAAAGCGATGATCGAATCCGGGCAGTTCCCCGACCCGGTCATGGCGATGTTCACGCTGTTCGGCAACCATATTCCGTCGATGAGCGATCCGAACCATTGGCGGGGGAATCCGGCGCTGTGCGGCGGGGGCTGCTTATTTTCGTCCGGCTCGCATGTGCTGGATTTGATCCATTCCTTCTTCGGCAAGTTGAAAGCGGTAACAGCGGTGGCACGGCAATTAGTCGTCAACAACCCGGACAAAGGGGACGACAACGCCACCGTCACCATGGAATTCGAGTCGGGCGTCGTCGTCAACTTCATCGGCTGCTGGACGACGGACCGGTGGACGTGGTCCAAGGAAATTCACAATCGGCACGGGTCGCTTCGCGTGGAGCAGGACGAGAACAAGTCCAATCTGCTGCTGCTGACGAAGTCGAGCGCGACCGAGCTGCTGATGGAACAGCCGGATTGGTTCAATCAGTCGAATTATGCGGCCATCGACCATTTCGTCGACTGCATGAACGACGCGGCTGAACCGCTGTACAGCCTGGACGAATGCATCGAATCGATGAGATTGTTGGAGCTCGCCTATATGTCTTCCGAGCAGGGCAGACGGATCATCCGAAACGAAATTAATGAAGCGGAGGGGAAAGCGGTATGAACAATCGGTTGTTTGCAAAAATTTACGGGTGCGAAGCCGCGGGTACGATCGGCAATTCGATGGGGGACGTCACGGAAGGCTTGTTGTGGCACGAAATCGAGGAGAAGTACGGCTTCGTGACGGAGCTGCTGCCGCAGGAGAAGAAGGGATCCGTCGTCAGCGGCAACGACGACAAAACGACGGAAGGTCAGCCGCTTGGACCGAAGCTGATTTATCACCCGCACACGAGGCCCCCGGGCATGACGGAAGACGGCATGGAACGCCACCGTCTCTGCACGAGCGCCATCCTCCGCAAGGGCGGCCGCATCGACATCGTCGATTTGGCTCGCACATGGATCAGCGACATCGATCCGGAGAAATTCGGCTATTTGCTCGGGCCGCAAGACCAAGTCATCTATTACTCGCTGAAAGCGGGCGTTCCTCCTTGGGAAGTGGGCCGCTACGCCGCTTGGCCGGGCATGATCGGCACTTCGAAAATGATTATGCCGATCGGCATGGTCAACGCTTGCAACCCGGAGCAGGCGGCGCAGGACGCGCTCGCGCTCGGCGCGATCAAAGACGTTAGGGGCGTGCCGGGCAACTACGCCATCGAAGTTTGTTCCGCGATCGCGGCGGCGACGGCGGAAGCGTTGAAGCCGACGGCGAGCGTCGACTCGATCATCGACGCGGCGCTCGGATATTTGTCCGGACCGCCGCGGCAGGAGGTCGAAATGGGACTGCAATGGGCGAAGCAAGTCGACGATTGGAAGGAGCTCCGTCCGATCTACGATCGTTACTACGCCGGGAAGCGGATGTCCAACGCAGTCGAAATTTTGTCCGGTGGGCTCGCCTGCTTTTACGTTTCCGAAGGTCGACCGAAGGAAGCGCTCCTGTACGCCGTCAACCTGGGCAGAGATACGGACTGCAAGGCGTATATCGCAGGCGGGCTGGCTGGCGCGCTTCGCGGGATCGAAGCCATTCCCGCCGATTGGGTCAAGACGGTCGAGGAAGCGGCAGCCAACGACCCGTATACGGTGTCTCGCCGTACGGCCAAGGAGGCCGCGGAAGGGTTGTATGCCGCAGCCTTGAATACGCACCAAAAATTGAAGGACGTCATCGGCAGCATCGATCAGCAGTTGTAACCGCAAGGCCAGCAACTCAGAAGGTGGTGACTACGTGAAGCCGACGCCGACCCTATTCAAAAAAGGAACGCTCCTCGGCACCGGATGGGCCAAAGAGCTCTTCAAGCACCGATACATATACCTCATGCTGCTTCCGGTCGTTTTGTACTACTTCATTTTTCACTACTTGCCGCTGTACGGCATCATCATCGCGTTCAAAGATTTCGCGCCGCTGCGAGGAATTTGGGGAAGCCCTTGGGTCGGGTTCGAGCATTTTGAACAGTTCTTTCAGAGCCATTACTTTTGGCGGCTGCTTCAGAACACCGTCCTGATCAGCTTTTACGATCTGCTCTTCGGGTTTCCGGCGCCGATCATTTTGGCACTTATACTCAACGAAGTTCGCAAGGAAAAATTCAAAAGGTTCGTGCAAACGGTTTCATATTTGCCGCACTTCATCTCGCTGATCGTTATCGTAGGCATGGTCGTCGATTTCCTAGCGCGCGATGGCCTTGTGAATCAGCTGCTTTCCTTCATCGGCGTGGAGCCGATCGCCTTCATGCAGTCGCCGGAATGGTTCCGCACGATTTACGTCTCTTCGAACATCTGGCAGACGATCGGGTGGGGGTCGATCATTTACCTTGCGGCGCTGACAGCCATATCGCCCGAGCTGTATGAGGCTTCTCGCGTCGACGGGGCGAATCGGTGGAAGCAGCTGCTGCACATTACGCTGCCCGGCATCATGCCGACGATCGTCATCATGCTCATTTTGCGAGTCGGCGACATGATGTCCGTCGGGCACGAGAAAATCATTCTCATGTATAATCCCCTGACGTACGAAACGGCGGACGTCATCGCGAGCTTCATTTACAGGAAAGGTCTTCTCGAAATGAGTTACAGCTACAGCACGGCGATCGGGTTGTTCAACGCGGCGATCAACTTGTTTCTGCTGCTTTGGGTCAACCGAATGGCCCGCCGGCTGAGCGGTACGTCGTTATGGTAGACAGCGACGAAAGCCGCCCGGCACGAACAACGAACGAAGGAGGTGGGTTATGCTCGCAAAAAGCGTTACTTCCAAACTGTCGGACGGCGTAATTTATTCCCTCTTGTCGCTCTTGGTCGTCCTTACGCTGTATCCGTTTTTGTACGTGCTCATGGCATCCATCAGCGACCCGAAACTGTTTTCGCAGCATCAGGGGATCCTGCTATGGCCGAAAGGCTTCTCTCTGGAAACGTACAAATACGTGCTCGAGAATCCGAACATCATGACAGGATACCGCAACACCCTGTTTTACGTGATGGCCGGAACTACGATCAATATGTTCATGTCCTCGCTCGGCGCTTACGCGCTGTCTCGGAAGTACGTACGCGGCGCGACGGCGATCATGATCCTGATCGTATTCACGATGTTTTTTAGCGGCGGCATGATCCCCAACTACCTGAACGTTAGAAGCCTGGGGCTGCTCAATACTCCGTGGGCCATCCTACTGCCGACCGCCATCAACACGTTCAATCTCATCGTGCTGCGGACGGCGTTCGCCGCCGTGCCGGACAGCATGGAGGAGTCTGCGAAAATCGACGGAGCTCACGATTTTACGATCCTCTTCCGCATCTTCATTCCGCTGTCGCTGCCGATCATGGCCGTCATGACGCTCTTCTACTTGGTTCAACATTGGAACTCCTGGTTTCCCGCCTTGATTTATCTTCAAGACCGAAACATGTTCCCTGTCCAGCTGTTCCTGCGAGAAATCCTCATCGCGAGCAGCACCGACAACATGACCGGGTCGGTCGGTCAACTGGATCAATACCAGATCGGCCAGACGATCAAATACGCGACCATCATCATCGTGGCGCTGCCGATCGCTTGCGTCTATCCGTTCCTCCAGAAATATTTCACCAAAGGCATCATGGTCGGCGCCGTGAAAGGGTAACGGCACGGCTTCCTACTATTCCAAAAGGGAGTTGTTCGTAAACATGAAAAAGAGTGACATCCGCTATGCAAGTCTCCCGCTGGCTTTGACGATGGTGCTGTCCGCTTGTTCGTCCGGCGCCGGCAGCAATTCCGGCACGACGGATGCCCCTTCCGCGCCGGCCAAAACGTCGGAGACGACGGCCCCGGCCGCTGCCGAGTCCGAAGGGTCGGAATTCCTCGTATCCGAAAAGCCGGTCGAGCTGTCCTGGTTCGTGCAGAACGATTCCAAGGTGACCGCCACGATGAAAGATTTTTCGGAAATGAAAATCATGCCGATTCTAAAAGAAGCTACGAACGTTACAATCAACTTTAAACAACCGCCGGTCGGCATGGAATCGGAACAGTTCAATTTAATGATCTCCTCGGGAGATCTGACCGACATGATTTATTGGAACTGGAGCGCCTACCCGGGTGGACCGGAAAAAGCGCTGCGCGACGGCGTCATCATCCCGCTGAACGACCTCGTCGACAAGCACGCGCCTAATTTTAAGCGCTTTCTCGAAGAAAACCCGCATATTCAGAGAGACATTATGACCGACGACGGCACGCTGTACACGTTCCCGATCACCCGGGATGGCGATTGGCCGAAATTCGTCTTCGGTTTCCAGCTCCGCCAAGATTGGTTGGACCGCTTGAATTTGGAAGTGCCGAAGACGATGGACGATTGGTATAACGTCTTGACCGCGTTCAAGAACAGCGACCCGAACGTCATTCCGTTCGGCAACCAAACGCCGTCGAAAATCGGCGACATGCCGCTTCTGCACTTTATGAGCGCGTGGGGGATGGCGTACGGCTTCTACCAAGTAGACGGCTCGGTCAAGTTCGGGGCGGCGCAGCCGGAATACAAGGAATTTCTCGCGACGATGAAGAAATGGTATGACGAAGGGCTGATCGACCCGGACTTCTCCGCTACGGACGGCAAGCAATTCGACGCGAAGGTGACGGGACATCGCCTTGGATCGTTCGGCGCGATGTTGAACGGCGGCATGGGGCGTCTCTCCGACTTGATGAAGGACGATCCGAACTTCAAGCTCGTAGGTGCGCCGTTCCCGACGGCGAAGGACGGGAAGTCTTACAACTTCCATTACGATGCGCGCTCCCCGTTCCCAGGCTTCGGTAACGCCGTCAGCAGCAAGAGCAAAAAAGCGGTCGAAGCCGTGAAATGGATGGATGTCGCTTACTCCGAATGGGGCCATAACCTGATGAACTTCGGCATCGAGGGCGAAACCTACAATTGGGTCGACGGCTATCCGAAATATACGGATCTCGTGCTGAAAAATGACAGCATGCCGGCGGTCAACGTGCTTGCGCAGTATACGATGGCGTCGGTCAACGGCCGCTTCTTCCAGCAAGACAGCCGTTATTTCGAGCAAATTTTAACGTACCCGCAGCAGAAGGAAGCGTCCATGACGTGGTCGCAAGCGTCGATCGAACGGCAAATGCCGATCATTACGCCGACGTCCGACGAAAGCTCCCGCTTGGCTTCGACGATGTCGGAAATCAACACGTACGCGGACGAAATGCTCTTAAAGTTCATCACGGGCAGAGAGTCGCTGGACAACTTCGATGCGTACGTAGAGCGTTTGTACCAGATGAACCTCGAAGAAGCGATCAGCATTCAGCAAGCGGCTCTGGAGAGATATAAGCAGCGCTAACATGCGGGCATCGAACGGGGTTGGACGTCGTCCGGCCCCGATTGATCCAGGGAGGATGTTTTGCCATGCTGGCGACCATGCTGAATTCGATGGCTTCGGAGCATTTCGAACGATCACTGGAGCTTCAAGCTTCTTGGGGCATCCGCTGGCTCGATCTGAAAGACCGGATTTACGGCGCGGACGTCATGAATCTTACCGACGAACAAGCGCGCGACGCCGCCGAGCGGATCGAACGCAGCGGCATGAACGTGTATTGTCTAACGACTGGCATATTCAAAGACGGTTTGGAGGCGGGCGAGCGGAGCTATCGGGAGAGGCATCTCGCTTCGTTCGACCGGCTGGTAGAGCTGTCGCGCCTGCTGCGTCCGCAAGTCGTCCGGGTGCTCGGCCCTCGGCTGAACGAGCGGGAGAGAATCGTTAACGCGGCTGACTATTTACAGTCGATGACGCCTTGGGTGTTTCCGTTGTATCGGGAATGCATCGATCGGCTCGGCGAGATGGGCATTCGGACGGCTTTCGAGAACGAGCCGGAACACACCGTCTTCGGCGAACCGGGGGAAACCGTCGATTTTTTCGCCGCGCTCGACCGCCCGGCGCAAGCGTTCTTTACTTACGACGTGCAAAACATGTGGCAAATGGGTGTGTTCCCTTCGTTAGAAGCGTACAGCCGTCTGCAGCCGGTGATCGGTTATTTGCATGTTAAAGGCGGCATGCGCGAACCAGGCAGCGACGACCTGCGCTGGATGTCCGCCTTGGAGGACGCCTCTTGGCCGGTACGGGAGCTGGTGGAACGGGCTGAGGCCGACGGCGTCGCCGCCGTATGCTTGAACCCGTCCCACGGGGAAAGGAAGCCCGGTTATGACGACTCGGCTATTGTCGAGCGCGATTTGCGGTTTATCCAAAACATTTTAGGTCATTAAATATGTAGTGCGATTACGAGATAGGGGATGGCTTTGGCATGAGGATTGTCGTCTTGGACGGATATACGCTAAATCCAGGCGATTTGGACTGGAGCGGTTTGGAAGCCTTAGGCGAGGTCACGGTGTACGATCGTACTCCGGCGCATCTCATTATCGAACGCTCCCTTGGCGCTGACGTGCTGCTCACGAACAAGACGCCGCTTCGCGAGGAAACGTTGACGAAATTGCCGGGACTCCGTTACATCGGCGTGCTGGCGACCGGCTATGACGTCGTCGACGTGAAAGCGGCGGACGCGTTGGGCGTGACCGTGACCAACGTGCCGAATTACGGGACCGCGTCCGTTGCGCAATTCGTCTTCGCCCTCGTGCTCGAGCTCGCCAACCGAGTCGGGCTGCACAACGATTCCGTGCACCGGGGAGAATGGAGCGCAAGCCCGGACTGGTGCTACTGGCGGTCGCCTCTGACGGAGTTGGCCGGCAAGACGCTTGGCATCGTCGGATTCGGGCGGATCGGCATGAGAACCGCCGAAATCGGCGCCGCCTTCGGTATGAAGGTGAAAGCCTATACGCCTAGAGTGCCTAAAGATGCGATCGGCGTACCCGTGCAATTCAGCAGCTTGGAGGACGTGCTGCGATCGTCCGACGTGGTCAGCTTGCATTGCCCTTTGACCGAGGAGACTCGGGAGATGATCAACAAGGAAACGCTCGGGATCATGAAACGGACGGCGTTCCTCGTCAACACTTCGAGGGGGGCGCTCATTCGGGAAGCGGATTTGGCCGACGCGCTGCGGGAGGGTACGTTAGCCGGCGCCGCCTTAGACGTGCTCTCGAAGGAGCCGCCGGATTCGTCTCCGCTGCTGGGACTGCCGAATTGCATTATTACGCCACATATCGCTTGGGCGAGCCAGGAAGCGAGACGACGGCTGCTCGATCAAGCCGTCGACAATGTAAAGCGGTACTTGGACGGGCAGCCGGTCAACGTCGTGCGGCCCCGTCCGTCGAACTGATGCGGAGAGGAGCGTGTGAAGATGGCGACGGTAACCGATTTAAAAGAACCGAATTCCGGCCGCGTGCTCGACATGGATTGGGGGAAAATCCAATGGCTGTGCGGGCAAGAAATCGATCCGGAATGCGAAATGACGTTCGGCATGGTGTACATTAACGCCGGTACGGAAAATCCGCGGCACATTCATCCGAACTGCGAAGAAGTCATTTTCGTCCTGTCCGGGGAATGCGACCATACGCTCGGGGACGAGACGATTCACCTTGAGCCCGGCATGATGCTGCGCATTCCGCGCGGCGTCGCTCATAACGCTAAGGTAACAAGCTGGGAGCCGTGCAGGATGATCATCGCTTACTCGGCGCCGGATCGGAAGACGATCGGGGAATAGTCGCGCGGAGGGAGAGGAGCCCATGGGGCTCCTTTCGTCGTTTGGAAAGAACCGCTTGACAGCGCGCCTAGGCAGGGATAAGATGGAAACCAATTCGGGAGCGCTCCCAAGAGGTGAAATCGAATGTCCGGACATACGTTGGAAAGCATCGCCAAATTGGCCGGAGTGTCCCGCGGGACGGTATCCCGCATCGTGAACGATCAGCCCGGCGTCAAACCGGAAGTTCGGCGGCGGGTGCTCGATATTATCCACGAGACCGGTTACGTGCCGAACGCGCAAGCGAGAAGCCTCGCGGGCGGGAAGACGAATAACGTCGGCGTCGTCGTTTTCGGCGAAGATCCTTTGTTTTTGCATCACCACATTTTCTATGAAGTGCTGCAAGGCGTGCAAAAGCGGGCCACGGCGCATGGGTACGATTTGCTGCTGTTCGCGAACCGAGCGGACGCCGACAAGGAGTACTGGAAGCGGATCGCGGATCGGCGCAAAGTCGACGGGCTCGTCATTATGGGCGAACGCATCGAAGAATCATACCTCGCTTACTACGCCGAGTACGGCATGCCGTTCGCGTTGGTCGGGAAACGGAACTTTCCCCGAGTCGCATACCGCTGCGTCACCTCCGATTATCGCCAAGGCGCATACGATGCGGTTCGCCATCTGCTGGAATGCGGGCGCAGCCGAATCGTACTGATCCAAGGTCGGCCGGACACATATCATGAGGCGGAGAAACGGGCCGGATACGAGCGAGCGCTTATGGAGCGCGGCATTCCGGTCGACGAGACGCTCGTGCTGCGCGGAGATGCCGACGCGGAATCGGCGAAGCGGGAAATTCGCCGGCTGCTCGAGAGCGGGGCCGCTTTCGACGCCGTCTTCGCCGGCAACGATTGGATGGCGATCGGGGCGGTGCAGGCGCTTCGGCAAGACGGGCGGACGGTGCCCGGGGACGTCGCCGTCGTCGGATACGACGATATGCCGGGAGCCGCCTATTTCGACCCGCCGCTGACGACGGTCAGCCAAAACAAACTCGCGCTGGGCGAAGAGGCGGTCGAATTGCTGTTGCGCGTCATGAACGGCGAATCGCCGGAGCCGGAGGAAGACGTCATCGTCGGCAACGCTTTGATCGTCCGGGACAGCACGTAAACCGCTGCCGGGCGAATCTTTTTTCGCAAAAATGGGAGCGCTCCAAAATGTGTACGTAAAGGAGAGGCGGATCCGCATGAAAACAACGTACGATGTGGCGGTGCTGGGCGGCGGGCCGGCGGGCATCGCAGCGGCGATCGCAGCGGCGCGCACCGGTGCCGAGACGCTGCTCGTCGAGCGCTATGGCTTCCTTGGAGGTATGTCCACGGCGGCGCTCGTCTACCCATGGATGACGTTCCACACGTCCACGGGCAAGCAGGTGATCCGGGGCATCGCGCAGGAGATCGTGGACCGGTTGGCGGCGGAAAACGCCTCTCCCGGTCATCTCAGGGACACGATCGGGTTCGTGCGCACGGTGACCCCGTATCGTCCGGAGCCGTTCAAACGGCTCGCCTTCGACATGCTGGAAGAAGCCGGGGTTACCCTGCTGCTGCATACCCTGCTCGTCGGCTGCGACGCGGCGGACGGGCGCATACGTTCGGTCGATCTCCGGCATAAATCGGGCGCGGCGCGGGTGGAAGCGAAAGCGTTCGTCGACGCCACCGGGGACGGCGATCTCGCTTTCCTGGCCGGCGCTTCTTGGGAGAAGGGCAACGCCGCCGGGAAGGTGCAGCCGATGACGATGAAATTTCGGATGAAAGGCGTCGACTTCGCCGCCGTGAAGGCGTACATGCTGGACAATCCGCACGACTTCTACGAGAAGACGCCGTTCGCCGAGCTGCGCGACCTGCCGCTTACCGGCGTCAGCGGGTTTTACTCGTTATGGGACGCGGCGAACGTTCCGCTCCCCCGAGAGGGTGTCCTGTTTTTCACCGGCCCCGACGAGGACGAAGCGCTAATCAACGTCTCTCGCGTCAGCGGGCTCGATCCGTTGGACCCGGAGCATTTGTCGAAGGCGGAGATCGAGGGGCGGAAGCAAGTGTTCTTGCTGGAATCGTTTTTCCGTAAGTGGATTCCGGGCTTCCAGCGCGCGTACGTTTCCCAGGTCGGCACGCAAATCGGCGTGCGGGAGACGCGCCGCATCGTCGGAGAGTACGTATTGAACGGGGAAGACGTGTTGAGCGGGAGGCGCTTCGCCGACGTCGTCGCGCGGAGCGGCTACCCGATCGACATCCATAACCCGGAAGGCAAAGGAATCACGGCCGACTTCATCCGGGAAGGCGGCGCGTACGATATTCCGTACCGGTCGATCGTCGCGAAGGGGATCGACAACTGCCTGCTGGCCGGCCGGTGCATCTCCACGACGCACGAGGCGCAGGCGACGACGCGGCTGACGCCGAGCTGCATGGCGATCGGGCAGGCGGCCGGCACGGCGGCGGCGCTGGCGGCGCGGAACGGCGTCCCCGCGCGGGAGGTCGAGATTCGCAGGCTGCAGGCTGCGCTTCTGCAGGCGGGGGCCGAGCTCGGTCTGGCGCAGGAACAGGGGGGACGCGATCCTTCGGCGGAGGAAGAGCGGGGCCAGTGAATGAGAAGATGAACATTTTCGTCGACTATGAAGAACGGAACTCATGGCAAGAATAGGGGGACTTATGCTGTGAATTTGAAACTTGGCATGATCGGGCTGGACACGTCGCATTCCGTCGCCTTCGCCGAATTGCTCCAAGACGAAGCGCATCCGAACCACGTACCGGGAGGCCGCGTCACCGTCGCTTACCCGGGCGGCTCGCCCGATATCGAACTCAGCCGCTCACGCGTCGCCGGCTTCGCGGAGCAGCTCCGCGACCGATTCGGGGCCGACCTCGTCGATTCGCCTGCGCAGGTTGCGGAGGAAGCCGACGCCATTATGATCGTGGCGCTCGACGGCCGCTCGCATCTAGAGCTATTCCGCGAGGTCGCCCCGTTCGGCAAGCCCGTCTTCATCGACAAGCCGCTCGCCGTCTCGCACCGCGAAGCGCTGGCCATCCGAGACCTCTCGGAGCGGTACGGAACGCCCGTCATGAGCAGCTCTTCGCTGCGGTTTTCCGGCGCGATCGCCGAAGCGCTCAAGGAATCCGGCGGTGCGCTCGGCGCCGATTGCTTCGGCCCAATGCCGCTCGAGCCGTCGCAGCCGGGCTTATTTTGGTACGGGATCCATACGGTCGAGATGCTGTATGCGATTTTAGGCCCTGGCTGCGCGAAAGTGACCGCCTCGACGAACGACGATCACGAACTCGTCGTAGGCGAGTGGGCGGACGGACGGATCGGCACCGTCCGCGGCACGCGCGCCGGCCATTCCCGTTTCGGCGCCATTATTCACGGCAAGGACCATTCCATCCTCGCCGACGCAAGCGGGTACACGAAGCCGTTTTATGCCGAGCTCGTTGAACGACTTGTCCGGTTTTTCCAAACCGGGATCCCTGCCGTTCCGCTCTCGGAGACGCTGGAACTGATCCGCTTCATCGAAGCCGCCAACGAAAGCCGGGGAACCGGGCGCTCCGTCCGATTATAAAAATTGTGGGCCGCAGCGGTCTTTCGGATTTTGCGATTTCACGCCGCCAACGGATATTTCCATGAAAAACGTGGAAAATAAAGCGGTGTATACCAACGAAGGAGGGGTAGTCGTGAATCGGCAGCGCGCGCAAGAAATCGCGGATTCTCCCGTCATGGCGAATGTAACGTATGAAGGGGTTCCGATTTATATCCAGCACGTAGATCATGCGAACGAAACGGCGAGAGTGTTCCCACTGGACGACCGCCAGAACGAATACGAAGTGCCGGTTAGCATGCTTCAGGAGCATTAATGCATGCCGAAGGTGCTGGTAGCCGTTCCCGGGGAGCCTGTCGCGTTCGCGAACGTCAAGGAGAGCAAGGAATCGATCGCCGGGTTGCTCGGCGGTCCTCTTGAATGCGTTCGGCTGGAGCGCGGATTAACCTTGTACTGCAACGGACAAGGAAATGCGGACGATTTGCCGATCAATCCGCATTTCAGTCAAGGGCTGGTTCGGGGACCGATCGTCATCGCCCGAGAGGAAGCGGCAGGGACGGTCGGCGGAATCGAGGACAGCGAAATTCCATGGATTATGGATGCCTATATCCGAACCGATGATTTTGTATGACCGAAACCGTCCCTTACCGCTCGCGCGCGTAGGGGGCGGTTTCCTTTTTGTGTAAGCCTCTCATCTCTGACATGTTAAACTTTCCGGATCATAGTAAGCCACGGACGACGGGAGGGATGACCCGCACCCGCATGTCGAAGGCGCAGGAGCTGCTCATCCTCCCGAAATTAAGAAACGGTTTGGGAAGTCTTTCCGACTGATTACAGCCGATTAATAGCCGTTTCCATGGTCTTGTCCGTTAACTGCGCATAGATTTGTGTCGTATCCGTACTTGCGTGGCCTAATTGTCGCTGCGTTTTGTAAATATCGTTTTTGAGGTAATAACTAGTTGCGAACGAGTGACGCAGCTTATGAACGGTCATCTGCGGCTTTCCAAACGCGGCCGCATATTTGCTCACCATTTGTTGGATGGCCCGCTTCGACATGCGCTTTCCGTTCGCTTTTCCCCTGGAAATCGCAAGGAACAAGCCTTTCTCCGAACGCTTAGGAGTATACACCGAATCCCTGACTTGCAAATAAGCGAGTACGGCTTCTTTACCCGACTCCGCAAAATATACGCCTTGTTTCGCACCCGGGTCTTCGCTGCCTTTTCTGTAGATGTAAGCAATTCTCTTAGACATATCGATATCATCAACATCTAGATTCACGATCTCGGAGACGCGCATTCCAGACGAGAGGATCAACCTAACGATCGCCGTGTCGCGTATACGATTCATTTCATAATAATGAAGCGCTTGGGGGTTGTCCGCGGCATACCTCAAATAACCGGACTCGACGAACGCAACGAAATCGGAAATCTCTTGATCGTCCTCGAGAATTTTACCCTTCAGTCTAGAAGCCGCCTGTTTGGAATTGGTTAGACGATGCGCCCTTAATTTTGCCATCACATTTCGTTTTAATAATGGGTAGTGCTGTTCGTCTTCGGCGATTTGGCTCAGATAATGGAAGAGCGATCGCAGGGAGGCAAGCTTACGCTCCCGCGTCGTAAGCGAATTCGCAATACGAAGTTGAAGATATAGCTTGAAGGCGTCGATGTTTTCCATGGTTAAAGTCTCTAAATCGCTTAATGGAATGTGGGGGAGAGCCGAAGCGGACGTAAGCCCTTCCTGAATCAACCATCGAAAAAACACTTCGAAGTCCCGGGTGTATTCTAAGAGGGTAGAGGGGGATAAGTCCGGCAGCTTGTGTTCGACGAATCGCTCCACATACCAGGGGAGCGAAGGGAGGCGGCTTTCAAGAAGTCGCAAGTCGCGTTCTTTAATGACATTCATTTTTCATCACCTCATTCTTTTTGTTAATGTAATTAATTATTATTATATGGGGGAACGTATGTTCTTGTAAATACCATTTTCGTAGCAGTAGAGTAACGTTCCGGGAACTAACGCATCTCGGGTTGCAATCAGCTCTTCACAAAAAGCGTATTTTGTGCGTAAGAAGCCGCGGTTAATGAAAATGAGAGCGTGCGTAGGGTTGTCTCAAATGTACATTGTACTGACTGAGTTAATTGTATTGTAGTGCAGCTTGTCGAATTTATGAAAACAGATGCGTCCACAAGCCGGATCTCAATGAACCGATGAATGAATTTAGGATCGGTCGGGCCGCGACGAGTTCATCCGGTTTTAGGCAAACACTAGCATACAATTATAAATCGACAACCATTCGAACAAATTGCATTTCCGATGTACGACGCTACAGCTGCAGCGAGTAGTCCTTAACGATTGAAACGGGATCCGGAGCCAACCACACAACTCGAGATCGATTCAATCATGCATCAAATATT